>NZ_CP041186.1:300000-600000 GCF_006517175.1 Persicimonas caeni
CATCACGAGCGGGTCGTCGGCCGGAAGCTGTAGGCGCACTGTGTCGACTTGGCCGGCGAAGTGGTTCATAAAGCCGAAGATATCGAGGCGTCCGGCAGGCGTGGAGAACGCGTAGTCGAGCACCGTCAGATGCTCCGAGTCGCCATCTCGCTCGAGCTTGATCACGACGTACGCACGCTTCATCGCGAAGACGAACCGCGGGCTATTCTCGAGCCAGGGAGGCCCTTCGAGGATGCGCGTCCAGTCGTCGCGAACGCCCTCGTCGCGTGCCATCGTAAAGTTGTAGTTCGCGGCCCATTTTGCGTAGATGTCGCCAATCTGCTCGAGCGACTCCCCTTCGAGTTCGACGCGCTCGATGGCAGGCGGCGAGTCGAAGCGGGCAAAGCGCTCGACGGGTAGTTCGAAGAAGAAGCCGTTGGAGACCGTCTCCCATCCGAAGCGCCGGTAATAGCGCGTGTCGAAGGGGTACTCGAGACACCAGGCAACGCCGTCGTCGCGAAGCGTCTCGAGCCCATGCGCCAACAGCGCACGCACGTGGCCTCGCCGCCGGCTCGCCGCCGCCGACACCACGCTGGCGAGCCCGCCCACCGTCGTCGCCTCACCGTGCAAATACATCTCGAACGGATACCACGACGCCGAGCTGACGAGCTCCCCGTCATCGAAGCGGCCCCACTTGTACGGCAGCGACGCCTCGTGAACCTTCTGCACCTCGGTGTTCCTCCAACTCACGTTGTCTTGAAACGCGATTTGGCGAATGCGGTAGAGCGCGTCGAGATCGTCTTCGGTCAGCCTTCGGATGGAGCAACTGGAATCGGTCGACATAGATGCCTCTTGAGATGCCACTTGGACACAGAACTCGAGTCGCCTAGGCTAGAGCACACACCCAAGACCGACAACGACTAGTTATGGACAAGCTCACTGCCCCCGCCCTGCCCCACTGGCTCGACACGATGCTCCCCTTCGAGCGCTACTGCGTGCGCGTCGACGACCGCACTATGCATGTCATGGAGTACGGCGAAGGCCGCCCGGTCCTCATGATTCACGGCAACCCCACCTGGGGCTTTTTGTGGCGCAAGGTCGCCGCCAAGCTCGACCCCAAAGAGTATCGCTGCATCATGCCCGACCTGGTCGGCCTGGGCCTCTCCGAAAAACCCCACGACCCTGAGGCCCACACCCTCGAGAACCACGCCCGGTGGATGGGCGAGCTCGTCGACGCCCTCGATCTCGACGACGTCATCCTCGTGGTGCAGGACTGGGGCGGGCCCATCGGCCTGTTGGCGATGGCCGAGCGCGCCGAGCGCCTGGGCGGCATCGTCCTGGGCAACACCGTCGTCTCCGAGCCCAAAGAGGGCTTCAAGCCCACGCTGTTCCACAGGTTCTCGCAGATGCCCATCGTGAGCGACCTGGCCTTCCGCGTGCTCGGCTTCCCGCAGGTCGCCCTCGGCATCGCTCAGGGCGACCGCAAGAGCATCTCGGGCGAGATCGCCAAGGCCTACCGCTGGCCTCTTCGCTCCCTGTCGAACCGCGCCGCCCCGCTGGCGCTCGCCCGCATGGTCCCCGACACCATGGAGCACCCGTCCGTCGCCCCGCTGCAGCGGGTGCGCGAGTTCTTCACCGACACCGACGTGCCCGTCCAAGTTGTGTGGGGAACGAACGACCCGGTCTTGGGCCGCGTGCTCGGCTGGGTCAAAAAGCTTCGCCCCGACGCGCCTGTGTGCGAGACCCGCGCCGGCCACTTCCTCCAAGAGGAAGTCCCCGACGACCTCGCCGACGCGGTGCGGGCCATCTGACCGGCGACGCATCGAACTCATCGCTTCGGGCGCCGGCCCAAACCAAAAAGCCTCTCGTGCGCCCGCAGCATGGAGCCACGGGCGAACAAAAGGCTTTCGTCGGTTCCTGCGAACGTTTCCGAGAGGCTTCAGTCGTAGCGCAGGGTCATGTAGATTTTAGGGTCGTCGAGCTTGTCGACCTTGGCCAGCCAATCGCCTACGGCCTCGGCGCTCAGGTCGACCGAAGCGATGTCGGTGAAGTCGACGTAGGCGATCTCGACGCCGTCGACGCCCTCTTCGAGCCACTCTTGATTCATGTCCTGGACGCTAAAGAACTCGTAGGTCGCCTCGTCCGGGTCGTCGCTCGGAAAAGGCACACCGGCCGCCAACACGGCGCACGAAAGCGGGCCGAACGACGCCAAGTAGACCTCCGGTTCGTCGAACTCGTAGTCCGCCAACAGCGGCACCTTGGCGGCGAGGTCGCTCCAAAAGGCCTCGGGCGCTTCTTCGACCTCGGCCGCCGCATCCTGGACCGCCTCGACGCTCACCTCCGCCGGACACCCCCACGTGCTCGCCATCACCGCGGGCACCCCGAAGATGACCTCGAAGGCATACAACGCCATCTCCGGGTCCTCCGCATGATCGGTCGCCGAGTCGCCCGGCACGATCATCTTGATGTTCGTGCCGTGCTCCTCGTTGAGTTGCTCGACGGCTCCCAGAATCTCCTCGGCCTGCGCACCGGTCAATTCGCCACCGGTGTCCACCGCATACCCCGCCGCGACCACGCCTGTCGTCTCTTCGCAATAGAGCATCTTCGTTCTCCCTCACTCGGGTCATGTTGACTGTGCGAAACACACTACCCCAAAGCAGAGCCTGCGCCAACGGCTTGGACAAATTAACCATTCCCCCACGCCCCCCGCCGTGCTGAATTGCCCCTTCGGGAAAGAGGCTTGGGGGCCGAGGGGCGCGCGGTGCTTGGGCCGCGCGCCCCAAGAGGCAGACGCAGCAAGCCGACGAACCTCAGCACCACAAAAACGCCCCGCGACGCTCGAGCGTCGCGGGGCGTTTTTGATCAACAGAGGACCGTCTCTCTACCTATGCATCGCTCACGCCTCGCTGGGCTCGACGACCACGTCGTCGGCGGCGGGCTGGGCGGGTGTATCGGGCATGTCGGGTGTGTCGGGCTCGACGGGCACCTGCGGCTCGTCGAGGCCCACCGCGCGCCGGGTCGTCGGGCGCACCCGGTCGGCCAGGTCGGCGCGGCCGGCCATGATGAACAGCGAGCTGAGCTGGCCGGCGACCCCGCGGTAGATGCGCTCCCAGCGGGCGACCACCGCGTCGCGCTCGAGCATGACCTGCTCGGTCTCGCGCGTCTCGGTGCCCAGAGCGTCGAGCGCACCGGCGAGGTTGTCGTGCACGGCGACGAACTCCTCGCGCATCTTCGCCGAGTCGAACACCGCGCCGAAACGCCCCGGCTCGTTTGCCGGGTACTCGTCGAGGCGGTGGACGATATTGTTCAGCACGGCGAGCAGTTCGTTAGCCTGCTCGGGGGTGGTCGAGGGGATGCCGTACTTGGTGAGTGCTTCTTCGCCGAGTACCGCTCGGGTGTGGTCGCGTCCGGCCATGATCGCCGCGCGACCCTCCGCGACATACTGGTCGCGCTTGACGCGCGCGGCGGAGTCTTGTGCAGACTCGTTTGCATAGCGCAAATCGAGCTGCTCCATCAGTTCGGTCACATTCATAAGCAGCTTCACGCCGGCCTTGGCCATCGTGGTAAGCTGCGAACCTTCAAAACCTTCCAGTCCGTCGAGGTCACCTCCCAACTCGGCGGTAACCTGCGGGGCGTGGACCCGGCCGGCGTCCGCGACGATGCGCGCATGCTTGACCCGGTTGACGATTTGTACGCTTAGTTCAGACATCACAGTCTCCTTGGATCCGAGATCCATCTTAAGGGTGGTAAAGAACGCTCCTCTTCCACCACGCTCGTCGAATCTCACGCGCCGTAAGACGCGGAACGACCCCTCCGAACAAGTGTGACGTGATGCTCTGACCTTACCCGGTGGCCCAAAGGGACACAAGAGGCTGATTTTCTCCACCGGAGCAGCTCGTTCGACTTCTCGGCAGAATCTCTCTGCGTCCGAGCCTCGACGAAGCCGGCTGGGGGGAATCTCTCTGCGTCCGAGCCTCGATGAAGCCGTCGGCCCAGAATCGCTGGGCGTCCGAGCCGCTCGGAAGCCGTCCGATCCTGCAAAGACAGGTGCAGCCCGGCTCGGCTGGCGAGTAAGTCTGCAGAGAGACGTGTGGTGCAGCTAGGCTCGGGTGTGAGGCTGCAGAGAGACGTGCGGTGCGTCTCGGAAGCAGTGCGAGGATGGAGCGTGACGTGCCGAGCCGCTCGGAAGGCGTGCGAGGAAAATCTCTGGCCTTCCGACGGGCGCTGCTCGCCTGCAAGGCTTACGAATCGAACGCCCTGCAGGGATTACACGTCTGCTATTGAGGTGGAACTACTATTGATGGGCGGACGATCAGATACGTTTGCGCGTGGCGGTCGCCTTGCAGATAAGCCACGTGGCTATTGGCGTATTGCACCGCCTCGCGCAAACGCCGCGCGTCGTCCGCCCTTCAATAATCACTCCTTCAATAGCGGGCGCTACGGACGCACCCGATTCACATAAACAGCGCCCGCCCGGCTGGCCGATTGATCCGTCATATCGCCATTCACACCCACGGCGCCGCCCGACTCTTGAGCGGCCCCCACGAAGAGGTGCTGGCCCGAGCCGCTACACGCCAGGCTGGTACCATAATAATGGCTATTCCCGGCGTTGGGTGCCTTCATGTAGGGGAGCGGCGACCAGGTACCCGAGGCATCGCGCTCGTAGAGGAAGACGGCGCCGGAGCGCAGGCTCGCGGTCGATGTGCTCGGATCGGGGTTCAAGCCGAGACCGGCGCCCGATTCGAGGACGGCAGCGACGGCGAGCAGATCACCATCGGCGTCGAGGGCGACTCTGCTGCCAAATTGGCTGTTTTGCTCCAAGGGATGGCTGGCTTTGATGTAGGCCTCCTCGGTCCACGTACCGCCCGTGCGCGTGAACACGTAGGCCGCCCCGGTCGCGTTGGTCCCCTCTCTCGTCGCCCCTACCACCAAGCGGTCTCCCGACAGGTGGAGCGACGATCCGAAGTTAGCGCCCATGAAGGCGTTCGACGCCTTGATATAGTGCTCGAGGGTCCAGTCGCTGCCGCTGCGTCCGTAGACGAAGACCGCGCCCGACTGTGCGGCCGACGTATCCATCATGTCCCCGCCGATGCCGGTCGCGCCGCTCGACTCGTAGGCCGACGAAATGACCATCGTGTCGCCGTCGAGGTCCACGTTCGACCCAAAATAGCCGTTCTGGGTGGGGTTGGGCGGCTTGATATAGTGGGTCTCGGTCCAATCGCTGCCGTTGCGCTCGAAGACATACGCAGCCCCGATCTCGAGCCCGGTATTGTCGTCGGGGTCGGGGGCGCTCGCCGACGAGTCGCTCTTCTCGGTCATGGCGCCCACCACGAGGGTATCGCCGCTCAAGGCGATCGCGCCGCCAAACAAATCCCCGTCATCGAAGTTGGACGACGTGAGGGTGGCCTGCGCGGTCCAGGTATCACCGCTGCCGGTGTAGACGTGCACGAGCCCGCCCAGGGAATCACCCACGACGAGGGTATCCCCGTCGACGTCGACGCTGACTCCGAAACCATACCCGCCGGTGCCATTTGGCCGACCACCGCCCACGTCGGGCTTCAAGACCGCAGATTGAGCCCATGTCGAGCCATCCCGCTCGAAGACGTAGACCGCGCCGAGCGGAAGCCTCGCCGGCTCCCCGACGAAGAGGGTTTGTTCGTCGTCGGACATCGCCACGGACATTCCGAAGTACGCGCCGGCCTGCTGCGTGTCGGCCTTGAGGTACGCCTCTTGGTAGGTGTCGCAATCGACGCCGAGGGTGGCAAAACACGCGTCGTCGACGCCGCACACGGTATCCGGCCCGGACGCGTCGGCCCCCGCGGGGCTGACCTTGCCGTCGGCACACGCCACACACGCGCCCGCCTCGACACGCTCGTTCTCGGCGCAGAATTCCGGCTGCTGGGTGCCGGTGTCCGCCGTCGCGTCCTCGTCGCCGGCGTCGCTGCCGCCATCAGGGGTCGAGCCGGTATCCTCCTGCGGATTGGACGTGTCGGTCGAGCCGGCGTCACCGGCCGCATCACCTGTGCTCACGTCAGCGCCCGCGTCGAGCGCCGGGTTCTTCTTGGAGTCGTCATCATCGGAACACGCGCCCGCCGCCAGGGCGAGCACACAGAGCAACACACAGCCAGTCATTCGATACTTCTTCATTCGAACTTCCTCTCACGATGCTTCAAAGGGGAAAAAAATACGCCGCTCGCCCGCGTCAGGGATGACGCAAAGCGAGCGGCGCAGAAGAGCAGAAGTCGAATGGGGGGGGTATGGCTAAATTGTCTATGGGAAGGAGGGCGAATCGAAACGCACGCCCTGCAGGGATCACACGCCTGCTATTGAGGTGGAACTACCATTGATGGGCGGACGATCAGATACGTTTGCGCGTAGCGGTCGTCTCGCAGATAAGTCACGTGGCTATTGGCGGATTGCACCGCCTCGCGCAAACGCCGCGCATCGTCCGCCCTTCAATAATAGCTCCTTCAATAGCGGGCGCTGCTCGCCTGCAGGGCGTGCGAATCGAACGCCCTGCAGGGATCACACGCCTGCTATTGAGGTGGAACTACCATTGATGGGCGGACGATTAGTGACGTTTGCGCGTGGCGGTCGTCTTGCAGATAAGCCACGTGGCTATTGGCGTATTGCACCGCCTCGCGCAAACGCCGCGCATCGTCCGCCCTTCAATAATAGCTCCTTCAATAGCGGGCGCTGCTGCTCTGCAGGGCGTGCGCCTCGAAAACGCACGCCCTGCAGGGATCACACGCCTTCAACCTCAAGGCGTCAGCTTCCCGGACGTATACATCCACTCATCGATCGGCCAGACGGACATGTCGCAGGGATCGGTGGCTCCCATACCTTGCACCACGCTCGACGGCGCGGCGTTGAGGCACCCGCCGAGCACCGCCGGCCAGTCCATGGGCTGGCGACGCCGATCGTCGGGCTTGTTGACGTTAGCGCCCAAGAAGTCCAGGGAGGACTCGAGCTTGTTCCTGTCGAGGCCGGGCACCTCGTGCTGCGGCCTGTGACAGGTCAGGCAGAACTCGTTGCCGGTGTCGTCGGGGCGCTGCGCGTTGTGCGACAGCGCGGGCAGGTCGAGCTTGTCGTCGCGCAGACACTGCGGGGCGGACAGATCGCGGTGCACCTTGTCGACGCACACGAGCCCCGAGGGCTGCGGCGGCAAATCGGTGGGCCGGTCGTGGGAGCCGAAGGCGAGCTGCTCGCAGCGCTCGACGCCGTTGTCGTCGACGAGCGTGCCCAACGCCAGGTTGCAGATGAACTCGCCGAGTTGGGTGTCGTGCACGCCGTGTGAGAAGTCATCGGAGTCGCTCAAGGCGTAGATGCGGAATTCGTCGATCCAGCCGCGGAAGGATTCGCGCGGGGCGGGCCAGCCGGGGGAGTCGAAGTTGGGGCCGGGGTCGCCGACGGCGAACCACGACCAGCCGCCGAGCCCGTCGTAGTCCATTCGGAAGCCGCTATCGGGCGCAGTCCCGCCGGTCCAGTCCCACGCCATGGACGCGCCGACGGGCTCACCGTCGACGTAGACCTGCATCTTGCGCTCTTGCGTGGCGGCGTCGTCGTAGACCTTGACCGCGAAGTTGAAGTAGCTCTCGCGGGTCAGCCCCTGCGCTGTCAGGGAGACCCGCCTAATGCGCGACCCTTGCGGGGCGGCGGCGTTGTAGGCGACGGCCTCGGCCAGCGACACACCCACCCACGAGTCGTTGGGCCAGAAGAAGACCGTGCGCACGGCGTGCGGGTCGGGATCTCGCCAATCGAGCCAGATGGAGTAGAGCCAGTCGCGGTGGCCGGTGTTCTGGTAGCCCATGTCGATGAAGTCGTTGCGCCCGTCGAGGTATAGGCCCTTGCCGCGCACGCCGCCCAGGGCGACCGGCTCGACGCGCGCCCCGCCGCGCAGGCGCAGCTCGGAGGGCGGCTCGTTGGCAAAGGGCGCCCTCGCCGGGTAGGCGGTGGAGGCATTTTGCAGGCGCGGGGTTTGGCGGAACTTGAAGTCGGGCCCATCTCCGACGGGCAGCCCATAGCGCATCGAGTTGAATTCCTTGTTTTCCGCAGGCACGAAGCCGTCGAGCGGAAAGTAATTGGTACCGTACTTGATATGCGGAGCGTTCATGTGGGCGACCACGAACGCGTTGTCGAACAGGTACTCGTCGAAGACCACCTCGGCCATATGCTCGGTGCGGCTGGAGAATCGCCAGACCACGTCGAAGGGAAGCAGCGGCGAGTAGGCTTCGAAGTAGTTGAGCACGTGCTCCAGAGAGTTGATCTCGGAGGTCGTCGACGGTCGGATCACCAGCGGGTCGCCTTGATACAGCGCCATGGCGAATTTATAGAGCGGGAAACCAATCTGGTTGTTCCACGGCGCTTCGCCGCCCGTAAAGTCGGTCGGGTTGAGCAGGTTGTCCATCACCACGATCTTGCCCTGGGTCCACGCACCTAGCGCGACCACTCCGTTGCCGGCCGCCGAGGGGTGTTGGTCCGGGTAGAAGGCAAACGCCGACGATTGCCCGGGGTATTGCCCCTGGGCGTACCAGGCCTCACGAAAGTCGTTGGTTTGAGCGAAGACGATATTTTTGCCCTCGCGATCAATCCAAGGGTAGCCCCCGATGATGGTGTCTCCGGGCGCGATGACCTCGCCACGCGAGTCGAGGAAGGCGCGGGTGCCGTCATCGAGCACGCGCGCTCCGTGCGCCAATCCGTAGTCCCCGGCGCGCGGATCTTCGGCCAAGCAGCTCAACGGCTTGAACAGCGTGAAGGCGTCGGCCTGACAGGCGTCGGAAGCTGGCGCGATGGCATATTGCAGCCCCTTCTGTTGTCCCATATTGACCACCAGCAATCGCCCGTCCGAGGTCGTCACCGGCTCGAAGAAGCTCGCGTGGAGGCTCTCGTCGCCATTCCAGGTGATGTTCTCCTTGCCCGGAGCGATGCATCCGGGCGCCGTGCACGTGGCCTGGCAATCATCGGTGATGGTCACAACGTCCGAATGCGCCTGCCCGCTGTGGAAGTCGGTGGGCTCGTCCCTCATCCACTCCTCGAGCCTCACACCTGCGGGCGTTCTCGGGAAGACGTGGGACCTCGCGTTCGGGGTCTGAGGATCTTGGACGAACACCGTGATGTTGCTCGTTCGGATCTCCCATTTGGAGCCCACTATCCCGGTGGTGGGAAGCGCGGTGGTATGCACGTTGCCCATGATGGTCAGATCGTAGCAGTTGCCCTCATGAACTACCCCTGCGATGCGAGCCTCACAAGGCCGTGGGTTGCGCTGCATCGTCAGATCCGTGCCGGGGACCTTGCCTCCACCGGAGACATCGCACAGCGCCAGTGACCAGACGGGCACCGCGTGGCCGTTGGGATACAACTCGAGGTTGGTGTCGTTGGGATTGAACAACACATGCGATTGATAGGCCGTCTCGTCGAGCACGGGTTGCCCGCCGGGTCCGATTTGGCTGTCGTCGTGCATCGCCTCCGGGCGCATCGTCAGAAGCGGGAGCCAACCCCACCCCGGCCGAAAGTACAACCGGCCGTCGTTGGTCGATCGCGCGTAGGGGACGACCTGGGTGCGCCCGGCAGCGTCCACCCCGTCTGCGGTGAGTGCCGGCGTGGTGACGTCGTCGATGGGCAGACTAAGCGCATCGAGGTACGGGTCCGATTGGGTGAGCGAAGCGTCCAGGCCGGCAATGGCCGTCGAGATGCCGCGCGTGATGCTCGGCCTCGGCGGGGCGAAGCGATTGACGCAGTCATCGATCGCGCTGTAGTCGCTCGGCGAGCACTCGGGCACGGCGATGCGCATGGCGTCCTCGCTGAGCCTGCCGGGGCAGGCGTCGCCGCGCTCGTCGCCGTCGCTGTCTTCTTGTTGGGGGTTGGCGATCTCGGGACAGTTGTCGCAGGGGTCGCCCAGGCCGTCGCCGTCGGTGTCGAGTTGGGCCGGGTCGTAGACCTGCGGGCAGATGTCGAAGATGTCGGCGGTCCCGTCACCGTCCATATCCTCGATCTGGCCGTCGCCGTCGGCATCCGGGTCGCACGCGTCCCCGATGGTGTCATAGTCCAGGTCGTATTGAATCGGGTTTGGCGCATGGGGGCAGTTGTCGCAGGCGTCGCCATGCCCGTCCGTGTCGGTGTCGGTCTGGGAGGGATTAGGCGTGAGCCAACAATTGTCATTGGTGTTCAGCCACCCGTCGTTGTCGACGTCCGGGTCCTTTCGCCCCCCGTCGTAATAGCCACTCGACCGGCAGGTGCTCCGCAGGTAAGGGCCCTCGCAGCAATACCCCGACGTACCAGGATACGGCTCGCTCATGTCACAGTGCAGCGAACAGTCCACGGCCAAGCAGGGTTCTGGCTCCTCGTCATCGGGGGGCGGCTCGGACTCGAGCGCGCCATGGAGCTTGGAGGATGGCGAGTCTCCATCGGTCGCCTCGCCGCAGCCGAAGAGGCCGGCCGCCACGAGGCCCAACAGGAGGCAAGTTTGGAGTGTGAGTCGATATACCGAGTGGTGCATGATTCTCCCGTCGCGCTGAATGAGCAAGTCGCGCCCCCTTGATGAGCCGCGCCCGTATCGTCGACATATGTCGACACATTTATGATCCGTGAGACACTGATTAGCGCGCGGGTGGGAGAAGCGGAATGGTCAGATTGTCTAAGGGTTCCGATGTGAAGGCGCTGCAGGGATCACACGCCTTCTATTGAGGTGGAACTACTATTGATGGGCGGACGGTCAGAGGCGTTTGCGCGTGGCGGTCGTCTTGCTGATAAGCCACGTGGCTATGGGCGCATCGCACCGCCTCGCGCAAACGCTGCGCATCGTCCGCCCTTCAATAATAAATCCTTCAATAGCAGGCGCTGCTCGCCTGCAAGGCGTACGAATCGAACGCCCTGCAGGGGGCAGACGCCTGCTATTGAGGTGGAACTACTATTGATGGGCGGACGGTCAGAGGCGTTTGCGCGTGGCGGTCGTCTTGCCGATAAGCCACGTGGCTATTGGCGCATCGCACCGCCTTAGACGCTCAGTTCGTCCACTGCCAATCGCAGCCGAAGGCCTTGCACTCCTGGCTGAAGTTGCCTTCCTGACCGGGATACTCGCCGGTCAGGTCTTCGCAACGGAGCGGCGTGCGTCCCTGGCAGTACTCCTGCCCATTGTTGTTGCCCAGTGAGCAGCCTTCGCGCGACTCGCATTCATCGACGGGTATGCTCAAGCAGTTGAGCTCCATTGCTGGTCCCGGCCCGCAGAACTCAACTCCGGACCCGACCGCGTTTTGAGGCCCGCACAGACTTCCAAGCGAGCTGTTGGCCCAGTACGCACAGCAACTGGGGTCGGTGCTCTCGCAACCGGTCTGGGACTGAACGTCAAACTGGCCGCAGTCGAGCATGTAGTCTTGCGAGGGAGCCGAGCACTCGCCTTCGGTGGGCCCGTTGTAGGCGCAGCCATACAACGTGCAGGCGACGCGCGCGTCGGGCGAAGTGAACCACTCGCATTGAATCGGCGGGTTCGTCGCCGGCTGAGCGCAGGTAAAGCTGTCGCCCTGACCCGAGGCCTCGCAGCCCCTGTCGGTGCAGACAGTCTCGTCTTTGATCGACGCGCAGTCAGTGTACTCGGGCGTGCCCTGACACTCTTGCGTGGCGTTGTCGTACGAGCAGCCGGGCGTGTTGTTGCACACCTGCGGGACGCTGGTCCCCATATTCTCGATGCCTCGGCAGCTCGAGTTGCCCGTGCAATACGACGGGGTCGTGCCGGTGTCTTCCTCCACGTCCTGGCCTACATCGGCGGTGCCGGTGTCCTCGCCGCCGGTATCCTGGGCTTCGCCCGTATCCCGAGCTTCGCCGGTGTCGTCGGTCCCGCCGGTATCCTGGGCTTCGCCGGTGTCTTCGCCCACGCTCGTGTCGTTGGCGGTGGAGGTGTCCGACGTCGCGTCGGCCAGCGTGTTGTTTTGGGTGGTGTCTTTGTTGTCGTCGTCATCGCTGCAGGCGCCCAGCACGAATGCCAGGGCGACCAAAAACATCAGGGTGTAGCGTTTCATCGTCACTCCTTGTCGAATTGGTTGATTGAGATTTCCATTCGCTGGTGTTGGAATCCCTTGCTTTTTGGCAGGGCCCCTCCGTCGGCCTTCGCTTCGCTACGGCCGACACCTCCCCTCGCGCTGCAAAGCGCGCGGGGGAGGGGGATTGCATCTCTGGATCACATGTCTTTCCTGCAGTCCCCTTCCCCAGCGCGCCTTCCAGCGCATGGGGAAGTGCCGAGCGCCTTCTGCGAGGCGAAGGGGCCCTCTGAGCCGGCAAGGGACTGCACTTCTCGACCTCACAGCAACTCGATATGCTGCTGCTGATGGATATGCGCCGCCTTGCGCGTCCCCTTGCCGTTGCCGCTGACCGACGCATTCGCACCCGAAGGCCACACGATCGTCGGCCCGCCGGAGACGGGCATCACCGTGGGCAAGAAGCCGCCCATGCCGTCGCCGAACACGACCGTCGAGCCGCTGGAGCCCTTAGAAGTGACCACGAGGTCTTCGAGGCCGTCGCCGTTGAAGTCGCCGCTGTCCAAGATCAGTACCTCGTCGCCAGCGATTTCGGCCGGGAACGCGGCCTGCACCACACTGACGCCGAAGCCCGATGTGCTTCCGCTCTCGTCAGACGACGAGCGCGAGTGGGTTCCCATGGCGTAATGGTCGTATTTGATGCCGTTGAACGTGGTGAAATGGGGGCCGTCCTGGCGGGACGAGTCGCCGAGCACGTTCGTCTCCGGGACGCTCCCGCCCGCGACGAAGATCGGGTTTTCGTGCGAGACCGGCTCCGCGTCGATGAGCACGTCCAGCGGCGGGTCGCCGTCGCCGGTGCGCACTTGCAAGCCGCCGTCGGTGTGGACGAGGACCAGCGGCTGAGCGGCCTGCTCGGCGGTCAAATCAGCGAGGGCGTTGGCGCTGTCGCTATCACCTTGGTCGGAGAAGTCCGGGACCACGGTTCGAGCCGGAGGCAGGATCACAGTCTGGGAGGCGGTCGGAGAGATGTCGAACTCGGGACCTTCCGTCGCAAAGCTCACCGGCTCGGCGCCGATGGCCGCGGCGAGTTGGCTCGCGGTGACCGTGAACGTGCCGGCGCCCTGTTTGTTTCCGGAGCCGGAGTCGCCCTCGGCGCCGAAGTCGATGATCACCGTGGCGATGGTCAGCGTCATGTCTTGGGCTTCATCGTCGTCACCCTTGTCCTCGCCCTCGGCCGAGGTGAGCACCACGCCGGTGTTGGGGTCGCCGGTGTCGAGGTTCAGCAGGCCGGGCTCGGAGATGGCACCTCGAGCGCTGACCTTCCACACCGCGTGGGTCGCCGAGTCGTGGTCGATGCCGGCGAGGATCATCGCGGCGTCGTCCTGAGCCGTGGCGCCCGGCGCGTCGACGATGATGGGCGGTTGGGTTAGGTCGAAGACGAGGGGCACCCCGTCGATGAGGATGTCGCCGTATTTGTCGACCGCCCAGGTCGCGCCGGTCTCGCCGGGGACGAGGTTCACGCCCCAGCCATTGCGGGTGGGACGACTCATCGGGAGAGCGCAGGCAGTGGCGTCGGAGCACTCACCGGTGAGCGCTTCGAGCTTTTGAATCTGCAAGGTTCCGTCGGAGAAGACGCTGGTGAGCACTCTATCACCCATGCCGGCGCCCACTGCCTGGGAGGTATCTTCGGCGACGAGCGGTCGCACCCGCGTGACCGGCGCGGCGGCGTCAGCTTCGACCGTAATCCCTATCCACTCGACCTCGCACGGGTCGCCCGACGTGTCGATGCTTCTCTTCTCGCGGCGGTATTTGGTCCGATTCGGCCCCGACCCCTTGCGGCGTCCGAGGTGCACGTAGCGTCCCTCGCTACTATGCAAGGTGGAGCCGGCTCCGGGTACTAGCTCGACGCCGTCGGGCATGGCCAGTTGGGTGACTGCGCCGGTCAGGTTGCCTTCACTGTCGACGGCGAGCAGATGCAGCGCGTCGCCGTCTGCCTCGGAGTTCGTCTGGACGACCACCCGGCCGGAGACCTGGGCGGCGTGCTCCAACGTAAAGGGCCACTGCACGCTGGTCAGGGTGGCGGTCAAGGTCTCCGCCGTCCCGGAGAGCGGAATCAACGAAAAATTGCCCCGCTGGTCGACGGTCCATGCTCTGCCGCGGTTGGCGTCGAGGTCACCCACTGGGCCATCGTTGACGAGCAACCCGGCGAGGCCGGCTTTGACGTCGGTGGCGGGCGTGCCGCCGAGCACGTCGAGTTCGGTTTCCAGCGAGACTCGCTCGGCGCCGGCGGCGTCGGCGAGGCGGACGACGGCGATGGTGTTGCGATTGGTCTTCGCCAGGGCGCGGGCCGACATTCTGATTTGACCGCCCACTTCGGCCGTGCCGACCTGCACGCCGAGCATCTCGGTCAGCCACGGGCCTTCGTACGTGCTGCTGTCGAGCGTGACGGTCTCCGAGACCACGATGGTTTCGGTGTAGACGGTCTGGCCACCCAAGAAAATGCCCTCATCGTCGTCGTAAGCCCACCACATCGCGCCGAAGCCGGTGCCGAGTCTCGCGATTTCGATGCCGCTCATCGCCACAGCGTCAGGGCTGACGTTGAAGGTCTGGTCGACCGACACTGACCCATCGGGTGATACCGTGAACATCTCGACCGCGGTGCCATCCTCGCTCGCCATCACACCGGCGACGAAACGCCCGTTGGCCGATTGCTTGACCGCGTAGCCCATGCCGCGCGCGGTGTATCCGGCGGGGAGCGCGACTGTATCGCGCGCTTCCTGCATGTCGGTGAGTTGCGAGACCGGCAGGTGCCAGTGGATACGCGCCTCGAGCTGCTGGCCGGTGTTGTCCTCGAGGATCAGGTCCTCCGGGCCGACCTGCTCGTCGTAGGTACCGTCGGGCTTGGTCAGCCCGCTCAGGGTCAGCTCACACAACTCCCCTTCCCCGTCGGTCGTGCAATTGAGGCCGTCGACGGCGAGCTCCGGCGTGCCGGCGTGGGTGCGCCCACGGCGCATGGCGACGCGGTCGCCGAATTGGTCGACGGCGGGTGTGTCGTCGCAGCGCAGCTGCATGGTGAGCGAGCTGGGATCGACGTCGGTCGGGAAGGTGCGCGGCGAGACGGAGTCGACGACGCAATTGGCGGCGACTTCGCCGCCGGTGTCCCGGTCGCCTGTGTCCGTGCCGGCGTCTCGATCGCCGACGTCCTGTTCGCCGGCGTCGACCAGTTGGCCAGCGTCGGTCTTGGGGTCTTCATCGTTTTCGAATGGGCAGCCTGTGGTGAGCAGGCCGATGGCGAGGATGGTGGTGAGTTTGGTTTTCATGGGTGTGTTTCTCTTGTGTGTTTCTAAGTTGAAATCCCTTGCTTTCTGGCAGGGCCCCTCCGTCGGCTCAGCTACGCTTCGCCGACGGAGGGGACCCCGCAAAAAGCAAGGGACTCCGAATCGAACAAGCCCTATCAACGCGCAATCCGCTGCATATACACCGCCCCCGCCTTACCGGCGCTGGTGTCGGTCATATCGCCGTTGATTCCGCCCGAGCCGCCACTCTCGTGGTGTGCGCCCACGACCAAACGGTCCGCGTCGGCGCTGATCGCCAACGACTGACCAAAGCGCTGCAGCCCGTAGGAGTTGGGCGCTTTGATATACAGGTCGTGCGTCCAGGTGCCGGCGTTGCGGGTGAACGTGTAAGCCGCGCCCGAGTCGGTGTGGCTCTGCTGGAAGTTGGTCATATTGCCATTGAGCCCGGCGGCGTCGCTCCCCTCGAGCACCGCGCCCACGGCGAGGGTATCGCCGCTGGCGCTCAGGTCGATCGACTGGCCGAAGACGGGGTTGTAGGAGGACACGTTGTTGGGCGCCTTGATGTAGACCTGCTGGCTCCAACTCGTGCCGGCGCGGGTGAAGACGTAGACCGCGCCGGTGCGCAAATCGTCCAGGTTCTGATCCGCGCCAACACCGCTGTCACCGCTCTTCTCGCCAGGGGCGCTCACCGCAAGGGTGTCGCCGGCCAAGGCGAGCTTGTAGCCGAACGAATCGTTGCGTCCGGCGTTCGACGCCTTGATATAGGCCTGCTGCGCCCAGCTCTGCCCGTCGCGGGTGTAGACGAAGACCGAGCCGGCGTCCTCGAGGTTGTTGTTGGAGGCGTCAGCGTCGACCCCGGTCGAGTCGCTGTCGTCCTGGCGCACACCGACGGCGATGGTGTCGCCGTCGATGGCCACGGAGGCGCCGTACCAGTCCTCGTGGCCCGCGTTCGCGGCCTTCAAATAGGTGCTCTGGGCCCACGCGCCCTGCGCGTCGCGCTCGAAGACGTAGGCCGCCCCGGAGTCGGGAGCTTCGTCGTTGGTCCCGTCGCCATCAATGGTGCGTGTCTTGCTGTCCTCTTTGAACGCGCCCACCACGATCGTGTCGCCGTCGATGTCCACGGCGTTGCCGAACTCGTCTTCGGTGCCGGCGTTGGAGGCCTGCAACATGGTGGTTTGGATCCAGTCGCCCTGGGCGTCGCGGTCGAAGACGTACGCCGCCCCGGTGGAGCTGGCCACGCCGGTCGCGCCCACTACGATCGTGGCGCCCGAGATGGCCACCGAGGTGCCGAACTTGTGTCCTTCGTCGTAATTGTCGGCGACGAGCGCCGCCTGCTGCGTCCACGTGGTGCCGTCGCGCTCGAAGACGTAGGCCATGCCCGAGCGGAAATTCGGGATCTCCGTGGCGGGCTCGTCCCAGAACGCCCCGACGACCAGCGTCTTGCCGTCGGCGCTCAGGTCGACGGCGTTGCCGAAGAAGTCTTGGGCGTAGGGGGAGTCGGCCTTGATATAGGCTTCTTGATAAGCCTCACAATCGACGCCCAGCACGGCGTAGCAATCATCGTCGGTGAAGCACTCGGTGTCGGGGCCAGTCGGGTCGTCGCCCGCTGCGTTGACCGTGCCGCTGTCGCACGCCACGCAGGCGCCGGCTTCCACGCGCTCGTTTTCGGCGCACAGGGCCGGACCGGTGTCTTCTGGACCGGTGTCTTCGCCGCCCGTATCGACTGCCCCGGTGTCCTCGGTGCCCGCGTCGTCGGCTGCGGCATCTTCGCTGCCCGTATCTTCGGCCCCCGTATCGTTCGAACCGGTATCTTCGGCGCCGGCGTCCGAGCCGCCGGTGTCGGCGAGCGTGTTGTTGGTTTGCTTCTTGTCGTCGTCGTCACCTCCACAGCCGACGACCGGGGCGGCCGCCAGGGTCAACGCAGCGACGAGGGTGATCGGACGGATTGCACTCCTAAACTTCATTTCATTCTCCGAATGTAAACGAGTCCCACAACATGATTCGTATTGAAAATGATGTGACCACATCGGGGGCACGCATCGGAATAGTCATTTCGTCTACCGAGACAAAACAATGGAATTGCCAACACTTACACACCTCGCAAAAAGCCCTCACCGGCATCAACCAGTGAGGGCTTTGGGCGTGGCCGAGCTAAGAACTGCCTCGCGAGGAGTGTGAGCACGAGACGTTCGAGCAGGGCTGGCCAACTTGAACTCGCAGTTTACAGGTTGCTCGTCTCCAGACGCTGCTGCCAGCCGAACAGGGCCTTGCCGCTGGTCGAGTTGAAGTACTGGCAATACAGGTAGCGGCCCTTGGGGAAGTCCTTATCCTCGTAGTCCGTCTCCTGGTACAGCTTGCGGTTGACGCAGAAGCCAAGCTGGGTCTTGCCCTCGGCCTCCAGCTTGTCGCGCCACTTGCCGCCGCGCATCGAATTGCTCCCCTCGGCGCACTCGTAGCCCTCGCCCTGGTCGTGGTTGCACATGAGCATGAAGTAGTATGGCTTCATGCGGTCCATGCTGTACGGGTACATATTCGGGTTCTTGATCATGCCCGCGCTCGGGTCGTCGGCGTAGACGCACTGGACTTCCCATTTGTTGGAGTTGCCGAGCTCCTTGTATTTGGCCGTGTCGACGGTCAGCGCCACGCATTGCTCGGGCTCCATGGCGCCCAGATAGCAGCCATTGGTCATCTCGACCGGCTCGCGCTCGAGGAAGCCGGTGCGATCGTCGGTCTTCATGCCCTGGGTGAACTTGTACTTGGCGACCTTGCCGTACTGGACATCCTGGGGCTTCAGGTCTGGGATGCACGACAGCATCTTGTTGGGAAGCTCGGGGTTGGGCTCCGGGTCGGGGACATTAGAGGCTTCGGCCGCCTCGCCCTCGGACGCGCTCTCGCCATCGGACGCGCTCTCGCCATCGGATGAGGTCTCACCACCGGACGCGCTCTCGGCGCTCCCCGAAGCGCCACCGGAAGTCATCTGCTTGAGCACCGACGAGCAACCCGCCGTCGACAAGGCGACTGTGGCCACCAACAAAACCAGACCAGCTTGTTTACGCACGTTCATCATTCCTACCTCTGAAGTTTGCGGTCGCCGAACCGGCAGTCACCGTCGCCCGGCATTGACGTTCTCGAATCTTCCTTGGCGAGGAGGACGAACGATGCCGCCCGCTCTCGCGACGGCACGGACTAGACCACGGCATCGCGTCGAATCGGAATGGTCAATGCGTCCATCTGGTTAAGGCGTCTATTTGGTCAAAATGTCTATCTAGTTAATCCGTCTAACTTCAACGGATGGAACTGGGCTCTGCCGACGCTCCCCCGTTAAATGAAGGTAGTGTAAATAGTGATAGCACTGTTCCGTCCGAGAGCTGACAAAAACCATGAGCAACGTCGTACGCGCAGCACACGCAGCTTATATCCTCGAGGGCAACGAGGAGGAATGGCTCGAGAATCTGACTGGCGTCATGGCCCCCCTATTGGACCGGGGCCGTGGCTTTGTGGGATTTCGCTGGAGGAACATGCCTTCGGGCGGAGTACGCGCAGACAATTTCGCGCTGGTCGGCGGGCGCCCCGGGGACCACGAGATGCTGCACAGCCTGCACGCCAATCTCGACCGCACGCGCGCCTCGCTGGCTTATCGAGCGCCTTACACGTTTCGGTCGCTCTCCGAAATCGCCACGGAGCACCCAACTCTCGTCGAACTCGGCGAAGACCGAGACATGCAGCAGATCGCCCATGCGCGCGAGTTGCTCGACTTCGAGATGCTGCGCGTCGACGACGCCGATGGACAGGGCTGGATGTTTTCGGTGCTGCGCAAGGACTTCTGCACGATTCCCGCGCGCCGCCGTGATGTTTGGGAGCGGGTCGGCGCGCACATCGCAGCGGGCGCACGGCTTCGGATGAAGCTGTCGAAGCCCGATCTCGACGGGGCGGCGGCGGTATACGACGGCGCGGCGAAGACGTTGAATATCAACGAGCCGAGCCTGCAGCGAAAAGACCGCCGGCATCGGCTCATGGAGCTCATCGAGGCGCGTCAGCACGCTGAAGACATTGCAGGCAACTCGCCCCTCGAGGCGCTGGATCTGTGGGGAGGTCTCGTCGATGGCCAATGGTCGCTGCTCGACGTCGTCGACTCGGACGGGCGCACCTACACGGTGCTGCGCGAAAATCCGTTGAGGGTACGCAGCAGCGTCTCGCTGACCGAGCGGGAGCGCCAGGTCGCCTGGCTCGTCGGCCGCGGCCACCACGTCAAATTGGTCGCCTACGAGCTGGGGCTGTCGGCGTCGACCATTCGATCGCAGCTTCGCTCGGCGCTGCGCAAACTCAACCTCGACGACCGCAGTTCCCTCTGCCGACTGGTCGCCAACATCACGGCGCCGGACACGGTGACCTCGCTCGACGGGCTCGGCGTGCTCGCCCTCGCCGAGGCGCCGGTGCATATCCCCGAGTCACTCACCGACGCCGAGCGCGAGGTGGCCCGCCTCCTGTACGAGGGGCTCTCCAACCGCGAGATCGCCGAGCACCGCGGCACGGCTACGCGCACCGTGGCCAACCAACTCGCCTCCATCTACGCCAAACTCGGGGTCGCCTCGCGAGACGACCTTGTTCAACACCTCGCCGGCGGCCCGGCGCACGAGCCGGCGTAGGCCCTCATCTCCGGTGTTGGTGATGCTTGAGTCTCCCGCCCTCCCCTGTTAACTTCGCGGAACATTATCAAAATAATGTTAATGCGAAGTCAAAGTTATAGCAGGTAGAGGAAATTCGAAGATGAGCAACGCAGTCACCGCGGCTCACACGGCGTACATGCTCGACGGGAACGACGGGGAGTGGCTGGAGCGGCTGACGGAGTTGATGGGGCCCATGTTGAGCCGTGGGCGAGGTCTTCTGGGGTATCGCTGGCGCCGTTCTGCCGACGGCGGAGTGCGTGTCGGCGAGTTGTATGTGGCCGGAGGCAAGCCCGGTGATGAAGAGATGCTGCGCGAGCTCATCGCGAACCTCGATACCACCCGTGCCTCGCTCGCCTACGGCGCTCCGTATAGCTTCCGTTCCTTGTCGGAAATTGCGCAGGAACACCCAACTCTGAGCGACCTGACTGACGACCGCGACATGCAGCGTATCGCTCACGATCGTGAGGTGGTCGACTTCGAAATGCTGCGGGTCGACGAATCGGATGGACGCGGCTGGATGTTTACGGTGTTGCGCACCGAGGTGGGCGGGATTGTCGCGCCGCGGCGTGCACTTTGGGACCGCGTACGCGCCCATATCGCCGCCGGTGCCAGGCTTCGGATGCGTCTGGCCAAGCCGGATCTCGACGGCGCCGGGGCCGTGTACGACCCGACGTCGGGAAGGCTCGACGTCAACTCCAGCGAGATGAGGACCAAAGCACGTCGCCGCCGGCTGTTGGAGCTCATCGAAGCCAGGCGGCACGCCGAAGAGCTTGCCGAGAAGAACCCGTTAGAAGCAATGGATCTGTGGCAGGGGTTGGTCGATGGGCGCTGGTCGCTGCTCGACGTAGTCGACACCGATGGACGTGCGTTCACGGTGCTCAAGGAGAACCCGCTGCAGGTGCGAAGCCGCGCCGCGTTGAGCGAGCGCGAACGCCAGGTCGCTTTTCTGGTCGGTCGCGGCCATCACGTCAAACTAGTCGCCTACGAACTGGGCCTGACGGCATCGACGGTGCGCTCGCAGCTGCGCTCGGCGCTTCGCAAACTCAACCTCGAGGACCGCAGCGCACTGTGTCGTCTCGTCGCAGATATGTCCCAGGCCGGCGCGGCGACTCGTGTCGAAGATGTTGGCGTATTGGCCCTCGCCAAAGCACCTTTGAAGATCCCCGAGTCGCTGACCGACGCCGAGCGCGAGGTCGCTCAATTGGTCTACAAAGGGCTAACCAACGGTGACATCGCCCGGACACGAAGCACAACTACCCACACTGTGGCAAACCAGCTCGCCACGATTTACCGCAAACTCGATATCAGCTCGCGCGACGAGTTGATGCAGTGTTTGGCAGGCAGCGGCGAGTCATTCATGAGTTGAGAGCGCCGGTCGCTCTCGCCTCGGGGTGGGCACGCGGAAGTCGGTTGAGCCATACGAGCATGACGCCGAAGAGCCCCGCCGCGGCTGCGGAGGCAGGCATCGTCCACGGTGTCGACCAGGTCAGCCAAGCGATGATGGGCACGCCCAGCACGAGGCGGGTGGCCTCGAGCGCGAAGGCCCACCGCTTGAGTTCGAGCAACCCGCCGACGCTCGTCACGGCCACCAGCAACAAGACGCCCAGCGCGGCGGTCTTCGGCCAGGCCAACTGCCCTTCGAACATCAGAAAGGCGGAGGTTCCGGCGGCGATGAGCACGAAATTCGCCCCCACATACCAATCGATGATTCGCGGCAGCGTTGTCTCGTACTTGGGCCGAGCGCCTGCCTTTACATCGGGCACCTCGACCGAGCCGCCGAGGTCCTCGGGGCGCCACTCGGGCGGGCCGAAGACGAGCTTGAGCTTGTCGCGAAGACGGCGCGCACCGCGCACCAGGTGGAACATCTCGACCCATTTGACCACGTTGACCCACAACGGGTTCCAGCTGGCCACCGGCTTGACGGTGCCGTAGACGACCGCGTCCTCCTCGGGCTCGAAGGTGCCGAAGAGCCGGTCCCAGATGATGAAGATGCCTGCGTAGTTCTTGTCGATGTACTGCGGGTTGACCCCGTGGTGGGCGCGGTGGTGTGAGGGCGTGTTGAGCACCCACTCGAGCGGGCCGAGGCGGCCGACCGACTCGGTGTGAATCCAGAATTGATACAGCGTGTTGGCTGTCGTCGAGGTCAGATACATCACCGGAGGAAAGCCGAGCAACGCCAGCGGGATGTAGAACACCCAGGAGACCAGCGGGATGTACCAGCTTTGGCGAAGCGCGACGGCCAGATTGTAGTCCTCGCTCTGATGGTGGACGGCGTGGCCCGCCCAGATGAGGTTCATGCGGTGCCCGGCGCGGTGAAACCAGTAGTAGCAAAAGTCGACCCCCACGATGACGCCGACCCAGCCGAGCACCGACGAAGTGCTCACCTCCCAGAAGCGCCCGTACTCCCAGACGAGCGCATACGCCCCCAGCCCCAACAACTTGGCAGCCGCACCGGTCACGAGGCTGCCCACCCCGCAGCTCAAGTCGGTGATGGCGTCGTGGAAGCGATAGCTGTCCTTCCCTTGAAGGCGAGTCGCCACAAGGTCGATGCCGATGAGCACGAAAAAGACCGGCATCGACAAAGCGATGAGTATGGCATCCATGGTTGCCTCGGTTGGTGATTGGCGCGTCAGTTCACCACTCTACCAGATAAACCCGATTGGCGACGAGTCCACCACCGGCCGCAGGTGTCAGACACCATGTCACCCAGCATTTATGGGCATCACAGGGCGTCCTAAGGAAGATTCAGCGCGATTCCTCTATCGTAATGGGGTCACTTTCGGTCGCCGCGCGATACACCCACGCACATTTCCGCACAACAACGGCCCATTTCCAGGTAGAAGAGCAGCGACAGTGAGGCCGAAGACGCACTTCGGCAGACTCGCAGCGCGGAAAGCTCGAGTAGTCGGGGGGCAATGGCTTGGACAGCGAATTGGGGGGCCTCAGTTGAGGTGAGACGGTGGCTCGCGGCGGATATCGCAGCTGCCGCCCACGCAGAACTGGCGGCCCGGCGGAATGGTGCCGTCGGGAAATTCGACCTCCGACTTGCCCTCGCGCCACTTTCCGACCGCCGTCCGGTATCGGTCGACGAGAAGGCGTCGGTCTTCGCGGTACTCCTGGCGCTGCTTGAAATCGCCGCCGTGGCACAGCGGGCGCGGCGCCTTTTTCGACTTCCTGGGAGAATCGCTCCACTTCACGCTGAGCACCTTCTTTGGCCCAGGGCACGGCACGGTGCGCAGTTTGGCGAGTTCGCCAGCGTGTGTGTGACACTCGTCGACGATCTTTTGGTGGTAGGCGTCGTCGTCGAGGTTCTGCCACTGCGGCAGCTTGGCCATTTCGAGGGCGTACCGCTCGGTGGCCATCTCGATGAGCTCGGCTTCGGTCTTGTCTTTGTTCTTCCGTTTGCGCTTCTCCGCCCAGTACGTCTTGCGGTTGACCACCTCGCCGACCATTGGCTCGCCAGACTTGTGGATATCCCACGAGCACAGCCCCGGCCACTGCTTCGGGTGGTGCACGAGGTTCGATTCACTTGGGTTGCACACGATGTAGCGTAGACGCTGGAGCATCGCCTCGTCGGTCAGGACCTTGGTTGCGGTGTAGCGACGCTCCCAGAAGGTGCCGGTGCGGTTGCGTAACTTGTTGATCTTTCTGGCCAGCTGGCTCTGGAAGTCGCGCATGAACAGATGCATCTGCAGCGAGCGACAGCGCGCCAGGATGTGGAAGTGGTTGGACATGAAGCAAAAGGCGAAGATTTCGACCCCGTACATCCAGGCGTATTTGGACAGCAGCCCCAGGATGATGGCGTTGACCTGCTCTTCGGGCAAAAGCGCATAGATCTGGTGCAGCGTGCGGTTGCCGAGTTCGTAAATGGCGTCTTTTTCTTGGTTACGCAGCGGGTGTCCCATGTGCCGTGCTCCGTGAGTGGATGAAGGTTCATCTACAGCCCTCATTACGGTTTTCGGCAAAAGGGGGCGATTCGTTGCGTGATTGGGCGAAATTTCTTGGGAAGACCCGAGAGGCGATCGCGCACAAGATCGTGCTCCCAGGCGCATGAAACCTCACCCACACGGTGTCTGACACCGTCTCGAGGGTGGGGCGAGTTCGGGGTGGATTTTCTGTTTCGAACACGGTGCCTGATACCGGTGCGTGTGCCGGTGCGTTTGCCGGAATTGCGGGCAGGTTCAAAATTGACAATGCGTGGGCGATTTCGGACATTAACGGAGTCATGTCTGCTTCTCCCCCTGACATCGTGTTTTCCATCGGTCCGTTCAACCTCTATGAGCGAATCGGTCGCGGCGGCATGGGGGAAGTGTGGCGCGCGGTGCACCGGTCCAGCGGCACACCGGCCGCGCTCAAGGTTGTGACCGCTGAATACGCCCGCGACGAGGCCTTTCGCGAGAGCTTCCACCGCGAGGTCCGCGCGATGGCCCGCCTCGACCACCCCTCCATCGTTCGCGTCTTCGACTACGGGCGCATCGACGCGCACTCCGCCGGCGCTTGCGACGGCGCGCTTGTCCAAGGAAGTCCCTACGTCGCCATCGAATTGGCCCCGGATGGCTCGCTCGCCGACATCATGCAGCGGGGCTACGCTTGGAGCGATGTGCGCCAGATCTTGTTGTCGGTGCTCGACGCGCTCGCCCACTCCCATGCCCGCGGCCTGCTCCACCGCGACATCAAACCCGACAACGTCCTCGCGGCGCGCCACGGCGGCGAACGTCACTGGAAGCTGACCGACTTCGGCATTGCCCAATCGATCGATGCCATCGACGTCGACCAGCCCGACGCCCTGGTCGGCACGCCCGTCTACATGGCCCCCGAGCAGTTCTCGGGCACCTGGCGCGACTTCGGTCCGGCCACCGACCTGTATGCGCTAGGCTGCATGGCCTACCAACTCGTCTGCGGCCACCTCCCCTTCGACGCATCCACGCCGCTGAAGGTCGCCTTCATGCACCTGAACGACCCCCCCGCGCCCCTCGATCCCCGGTTCGAGGTTCCCACGGGGCTCGACGACTGGATCGGAAGGCTCCTGCAAAAGGACCCCTCGGCTCGATTTGAAAAGGCCGCCGATGCTGCACGCGCGCTGGCCGAATTGAGCGGGGGCTCGAGCGACACCCTCAAGACCATCGCCACGCAGGCAGCGCCCACCGTAGTCGCCCCCGGTATCCCCACACTGCCGACCCCACCGCCGATGACAGGCTCGGGGCCCACGCGCATCTCGAACCCGGAGCTTCAGGAGCTATTAGCCGACGCCGACCGCCACGCCCACCGGGCCAACCAGGTGCCACCGGGGTCGAGCCACCCCTACGAGCCCGACTGCGTCCCCCTCAATTGGCGGCCCAGTTCGACCCCGCAGCCCCATTCTCTCGTCGGCGTCAGCCCACGCCTGTACGGGCTTCGCGCCATCCCGGTGGTCGGCCGTGAACCGCAACGCGACCAACTCTGGGAGGCGTTGCGCAGCGTAGCGAAAGAGCGACGCCCGCGCCTCGTAGTCCTCGACGGCCCCAGCGGCTGCGGCAAGTCGTGCTTGGCCCAATGGCTCTGCGAGCGCGCCGATGAGGTGGGCGCCGCGAACACCCTGCGCGCTACCCACAGCCCAGAATGGAGCCCCAATGACGGCCTGCGTGGAATGGTGACGCGCTGGGCGAATTCGAGCGGTCTTTCGGACGAAGAGACCCGTTCTCGACTCACCAAGCTCTTGGACGTGGCCGACGACGAGCATTACCGCTGGCTCGTCGACGACTTGACCGGCCTGGTGTGCGGTGCAGATGCCGAGACGGTCAACCTGGCCGACCAGATTCAAGCAGTCTTCGAGGTGTTGCGACGCCTCGCCAGCCCTCGCCCGCTGGTTGTCTGGCTCGATGATCTGCAGTGGGCGGAGTCCTCCATGCGCCTACTCGAACACATTGGCGCCCACGCAGACACCCAGATGCCCGTTCTCTTCTGCGCGACGGTTCAATCCGAGGCCCTCGCCGAGCGCGACGTCATGGCCGACCGACTCGCGGCGCAACTCGAGGCTTCGCACGCGCAGCTTATCGAACTCGAGGCGCTGAGCTCCTCGGAGAACCGCGCGCTGATCGACGAGTTGCTCCAGCTCGACGAAGCCCTCGCCCAACGCGTGGCACGCCGCGTGGCCGGCAACCCGCTCTTCGCGGTGCAACTGGTCGGGGATTGGGTCGAGCGCGGCTGGCTCGTCGCCGACCAGCGCGGGTTTCGACTTCGCGAGGGAGTGCACGCCGAGCTTCCCGACGATTTGCACACCGTGTGGGTCGAGCGTATCGAGCGCGTGCTCGCAGGTCGCCCCTCCGACGACACCACCGCGCTGTGGCTGGCCGCCCTGCTCGGCCGCGACGTCGACGCCCAAGAATGGGGGAAAGCCTGCTGGCGCGCCGGCGTGCCTGCTCGCGCGACCCTCTTCGAGCGCCTCGTCGAGCTCAAGCTCGCCGAACGCCTCGACTCGGGCTGGCGCTTCGTCCACGGCATGCTCCGCGAAAGCCTGCTCCGCCAAGCCCGCGCTGCCGACGGCTGGGCGAAGCTCAATCGCCAAACTGCCGCGGCACTCGAAACCCTCGCCGACCAGGCCAACCGCCCCGACCTGGCTCCACGCATCGGCCGCCTGCTGCTTCGGGGCGGCGACACCGAACGCGCCATCTCTTTCTTGAGCGCCGGAGCCAAGTTCTTGCTCTCCCGCGATGACTTCGTGGCCGCTGAGGAGCTGGTCGACCTCCTATTCAGCGCGTGCGACGACGTCGGTGATGCGGCGCTCGCCGCGCGCCTCGAAGGAGAGTTGGTACGCGGGAAGCTCCTCTCGGCCACCCGACGCATCGAGCAAGCGGTGGCGCTCTCGGAGCGAGTGTACGCTCTGGCCATCCAACAAGGTTGGAAGCGGATTGCCGCCGACGCCCTCGCGCTTCGCTGCAAAATCGAGCAAGTCGCCGGCCGTCTGCGCGGCGCGGCGTTGTACGCACGTCGCGCCCTCGATATCTACAAAGACATCGGCGACCGCGAAGGCGAGGTCCGCGCTCTGCTTCGCCTCGGTGACAATGGCTCCTATGTCGGCGAACACGAAGAGGCCGTCGAGTACTACCGGGCGGCGCTGCAACTGGCCGACGAACTCGGACTCGTGCAGCTCCAAGCGTGGTGCCGGTGGGGCATTGGGTACTGCCTGCAACAGACGATGCGCCTGGACGAGGCGCGCGAGCATCTCGAAGTTGCCCGTGAACTCTTCGAAGCCGCCGGTCAGCCTCGCAACGAGATGAGCGTGGTGGCCGGACTCTCCGATCTGGACCGACACACAGGTCACTACGCCCGCGCCAAGGAGCGTGCGCTGCGCGTCTACCGATTCATGGAGGCCCGAGGTGGCTCGCTGATGATCCCCTCGCTCAATGTCGCGATGATCTACTTTTACGAAGGGGATGTCGCCCACGCCATCGAGTGGACGAGGCGCGCCGAAGACCTCGCCCCATCGATGGACCGAGGCTGGACGATGCTCCATCTGCTCCGGCTCGCGATTGCGACCTACCAGGGCGACATAAACCCGTGGGAGACGCGCTTCGCGATGTTGACCGCCACGCTCGAAGAGTCCGGCTTTGTCGACATCGACCTGCCCCTGATGCTCGAGCGCGTCGCCCAGGAGGCCGTCAGACATCATCATGGAGCGCACGCGGCTCAGGCGCTGACCTTGGCGGCCGACCTTTGGGAGCAGACGCATATCCTCGAACGCGCCCACCAAGCCCGCCAACGCGCTGCCTCGCTGGCGCCTGCCTGAGCTTTTTTCACGCTATCTACCAAGAAAATACTTGCCGTCGGTCGACCGGTGTACACGCTTATGACGCGGTGCGTCAGACCACTTGTGACGCACCGCGTCATAAGCTAAGCTTTTCGTGTTGCTGCACGAATTGCGGCACACATAGCGGCGCAGCAGCGCCCTAGAGTTGTTCCTGACAAGGAGTACGAGATGACGCAGTTACGTCTGTCGAAGTTCGAATTCTCGAAGAAAGGTCTGGCCGAATTGCAGGAAACCCTGCAGGCCAAAGGCGAAGAGGTCAGCGACCAGAGCACCCGGCTGCGCAAGCAGTTCGAGCAGCGCTCTTCGATGGTCGCCGGACGGCTGCTCGACGTTTCGCTGGAGCGTTTGTACGACGCTGGCGCCACTACTTTGTCGACCGCTGCCAATTGGCTCGACAAGGTCGCCGTGGCCCGTGAGGGTGCCGAGCAGTTGCGCGAGAGCGCCAAAGCGGCCGAAAAGGCCAAGACCGCAATTACGCTGCCGCCAATCGAAAACTACGACGACCTGAATGTCAAAGAGGTCAACGAGGCTCTCGGTGGGCTGTCGGCCTATGAACTCTTCAAAGTTCGGCGCTACGAAGAGGCGAACAAGAATCGCGTGACGGTGCTTCGCGAGATCGAGCGCCTCACCAACTGAGATCGCGCCACTTACAGCGCACACTAAGGTCAGAAATGCTCACGCGGGGTGCATGACCGGGGGCGGCGCCCGTCGCAGCATTGTTGCGACGGGCGCCGCAGCTTCTTGTGGCCGCGACCGACCGGACAAGTTGTTTGTCTATTCGGCAGCAGGGTGCCACTCGAGCAGCCGCACCTCGACCGACGATTCGTCGCCGAGCAACTGCTCGAGCTTGCTCGGATCTTGGCCACGATAGTGGAACGGATAAACCACGTCCGGCTCGAACGCACGGATGCACTCGGTGGCCTCTTCGACAGGCATGGTGTACGGCAGGTTCATGGTCACGGTCCAACATGGTGTCTGACACCATTTCGGCACGCCGCGAACACGGTGTCTGACACCATGTTCGCGGCGACACTTTAGCCATAGATCTCGCCCACATATGCAGACCGAGGCCTAATCAGACGGTCCTCGGCGGCCTGCTCCATGACGTGCGCCGACCAGCCGAGTATGCGACCGGCGGCGAACGCGGGCGTAAAGAGTTCGCGCGGCAGCCCCACCGCCTCGAGCAACACGGCCGTGTAGAATTCGACGTTGGCCTTGAGGTTGCGCTCCGGGTAGCGCTCGGCGAGCACGCGCTCGGCGGTCCGCTCGACCGCGCGGGCCACCTCCAAGCGCGCTGCTGTCTCGCCGGTGACCGACAGTTCGCTCAGTGCCCCCTCGAAGACCGCCGCGCGGGGATCGCGGACGCGGTAGACGCGATGGCCCATGCCCATGATCCGCCGGCCCGCCGCGAGCTCGGCGCGGATCCACTCTTCGGCGCGCTCGGGCGAGCCGATCTCGTCGAGCATGTCGAGCACCGGCCCAGGCGCCCCGCCGTGCAGGGGGCCTTTGAGGGCGCCGACCGCGCCCACCACCGCCGAGACGAGGTCTGATCGCGTCGAGGCGATGACCCGCGCGGTGAACGTCGAGGCGTTCATCCCGTGGTCGGACACCGTCACCAGATACTTCTCGAACGCGCGGGCCACCGACGGGTCGACCTCCTCTCCGACGACCATGGCAATGGCATCGGCGACATGACCACGTGAGGCGCTCGGCGCAAATGGAGCCTCTCCGGTCTGCTGCCTCCACCACAACGCGTTGATCACCGGCACCGCCGCCGTGACGGTCAGTGCATCCTCGACAAGCTCACCGCTCGCCTCCAGCCCGGCGAGGCCGGCCCGCAGGGCATCCATCGGCTCAGATAGTCTGACCGCCGGCGAGCCTTCGAGCCGGTCGAATAGCTCGACGCGCAACCGCCCCAACTCCTCCTGAACCTCCTGGGACGACAAGTCCGTCCCCCACAGCAGCCCGGCGACCGCTTCGAAGCCGCGCTCGCCGGCGAGGCGCTCGACCGGGTAGCCTCCGATGATCAACTCGCCTGCTCGACCGTCGACCTTGCTCAATCGAGTCGCCACGGCGACCACATCGGCCAGGCCACGCGCGACCATCTCTTCGTTCGTCTTCGTCTCGTTCGTCTTCGTCATTTTTCCAGTACTCATTGTTTCCTCCTCAAAGTGAAGGCTTGGCGTCAATCGCGAAGCCATCTTCGAGCGGGAAGTTATGTGCATCAACGTTGATTGACGAATCAACACACTGTGCGGACGATAGGCGTCGGCATCTACGAAGCCACCGAATTTACGAAGTCATCGATATTGACGAAACAGGCGGAGAGAACGCGTGAAGCTATTCGACTCGAAGGAAGCAGCGGCCTACCTGGGAGTGAAGACGTCGACCTTGTACGCCTACGTAAGCCGCGGCTTGCTCGATAGCGTGCAGGCAACCGACGACTCGAGGCGCAGGCAGTACCGCAAGGCCGACCTCGACCGCCTCAAGCAGCGAAGCGACGCTCACGCGGGTGAGTCGGCGGCGGCCGCCGGGGCGTTGCGTTGGGGGGCACCGAGTCTCGACACAGCCATCAGCGAGATCACCCCGGCCGGCCCCAGCTACCGTGGCCGCACGGCCCGGGGGTTGGTTCGTGAGGGCTATGCATTCGAGCAGGTCGCCGAGTTGCTTTGGACCGGGACTCTCCCCGAGTCGCCCCCGACTTGGCCGATGGCCGACGTCCGACCCAGTCAAAGGCATGAGGAGCCCGTGGCCGACGAAGAGCGCCCGCTCGATCGGATGCGCCTGGCGCTCATGCACACAGAAATGGCCGACCTGGCCCGCTTTGGGACTACGAAGGAGGCCAGACTCGAGTGCAGTCGGCGAATCATCATGGCGCTCGGCGCGGCGTTGGTCTCCGCCGCCCCGTCACCTCGAGACTCGCACGATGAGGAGAGTGTCGCCGCACGCCTCGCCCGCCATCTGGCCACGCCCGAAGAGGCAGTCATCCGGGCTTTCGACACGGCGTTGATCGCCGTCGCCGACCACGAACTCAACGCCTCGACCTTCGCAACGCGCGTAGCCGCCTCGACCGGCGCCGGGCTCTATCCGTGCGTCGCAGCAGGCCTGGCGACCGCCACTGGGCCGCGCCACGGCGGCGCCTGCGATCGCGGCGAAGCCCTGATCGACGAAGTGCTGCGCGAGGGTTCGGCGCGCAAAGTCATGCTCGCCCGGCTGCGTCGCGGAGAGCAGACGCCCGGCTTCGGTCACCCGCTGTACCCACACGGCGACCCTCGTTGGAAGATGGTCGTCTCTCGACTTGGACCCACCGCCGCCCCAGAAGTGCTCGACGCCGTCGACGAATTGGTCGACGTCGCCGACCAGATGCGCCTCGGTCCCCCCACCGTCGACCTGGCTCTGGCGACTCTGTGCCGCGCGCTCGGACTGCCCAGCGGCGCCGCCGCGGCGCTCTTCGCGCTGGGCCGCACGGCAGGCTGGATCGCCCATATCTTCGAGCAGCAAGAACAGGGCTTTCTCCTGCGACCACGCGCGCACTACGTCGGCGTGCGGCCTCTACCGCAGTGAATATCGCGACGTGTGATATGGCACGAACCACTCCCACGGCTGGCGAATCAACCGTTTGAGCAAGATGAACGCCAGACTCCGCGTCTGTCGGAAGGTCACCTGGCGGGACTCGAGGCCCATCGACATGGTCAGCAGGAAGCTGATGAGGAAGTTGAAAAACCCGATGCCGATGACGCCCAGCGCCGCGACAGTGGCGACCTCGGCGGTGATCAGTTGTGGCGCGGCGTAAATCGCCATACCCACGTTTGCCGACGAAAAAGCGATGTGTCGAATGTCGAACGGCAGGCCCAAGATGATGCCGATGGAGCCGGCGCAGCCCAGAAAAAAGCCGAGCGCGACATTGCCGTTGATCATCGCCAAGTTCTTGGCCACGAAGGCGGCGAGCTTCTGGCGGCGGTCGCCCAGAAACGCCAGCCCGGGATGGTTCGCCAGTCGCTGCTCGATATCCGCATAGATCACATGGTTCTGGGTGGCGCCGGCGATGACTCCGGCCAGGAACAAAAAGACGCCGGCCACGCCGGCATAATAGAACGCCCCGGACTCCCACGGGTGCACCGAACCGAGCAACTGGGCCGCCTTCGCGGTATCCGCAGCCGGCATGCTCAGCCAGTGGTCGAGCCCGTAGCCGATGAGCCAGGCGACCGGCACCGCACAAATCAAGTTCCCCAAAAACGAGACGAATTGGCTGCGCCACGCCAAGATGATGACGTCGGCGACGCCCTCCAAAGCCCCCTGCTCGCTCGCCGCCTCGTCCATTTTGCGGGCGATGGCCGGAGCGAGCACCGCCGGCTGCTTGGTCGCCAAGATCGAGCCGGTCAGGTACAGCAGCACAAAACAGACTGAATAATTGATGCTGAAAGCGAGCGCTTCGGCCGCCAATGACAGGGGCAACTTGTCCAAGAAGACCTTGATGAACGCGAACACCGCCACGATCGCGCCGCCCTGCATCGACGCACGCAAGAACGCCCAATAACCGCGCTTGGAGTCGGTGATATATTTCTGACCTTTGCGCGCGCTCTCCTCGGTGATCTGGAAGGCGAGCAGGTCGGCGCTCTCCTTGACGAGCCGGCTGACGCTGTTGGCGGTCTGCGTCGATTCGACCAGCGAACGGAACAGACGCACCGAGCACTGCACGAAGTCACGCTTGCTCTGCGGATGGACCAGATGCGCGAGCAATTCGAGGCGGTCGAGTTGCTGGAGCAGGCGTCGCGACAGCGCCGTCAACCGCAAGCTCGTGCCATAAATCGCCTTGTTGTCGCGCAGATACAGCACAATATCGCGGCACTGGCGAATCTTGGCGAGCAGTTTCCGAAAACTGTCGTCACTTCCCGGCCCGGCGCGGTGGTCCTCCAAGAACTCGTGCGCCTCGATGCTCAGGTCCAGAAAGGGAGACTCGTAGTCCTCGACCTCGTAGAGCTTGGCGTTGAGCTCCTCGTCGATACCGAGCGCGCCGATTCGCTGCGCGAGCCCCAGCACCGCGCCGAGCAGCTCACGGTCGGCGTGGCCGGCCGCGTCGTGCTCGTCGACCAGGAGCGCCAAGACCGCGGCCCACGACTCCTCCGAGGCGTCCAAAACCCACTCCCAATCATCGGAGCGGTAAAAGATCGCTCGGATATGGCCGCGTACATCGTCGGGATGCTCCCTCGCCGGCAACGCCCGACGCGCCAGCCGGTTGCGCAGCTCCTTAAAAACGCTGACATCCGCCAAGATCCCACTCTCGGCCAGCGCGTGAACCAGCCGGCTTTCGCGCAAAACCTGGCGCACGGCCACTTCTAAGGCTGCTCTTTCGGGCTGAGCATTTTGCAGAACATCAACGAGTTCGCGAAGCGCCCCATCGGTCCCTTCTTCGGACTCCGCGGCCGCTTCTCGCAACACATCGACCACTCCTCGAAGCGCCTCGGTACCGCTAGACACCTCGAAAACGTGTCGAATCTCGTCATACATGCAGTCTCCAGTAGCCAACTCAACAACTCTTCACGACCTCGCAGGTCGACGACACTCCCATGATGTCGTCGACCACCATGTAGAAGTTACCCAAGAAACTGATGCTATCCACCATGGTCGAGGTGCAGAGCGGCGCTTCGACTGCTCGGCCCGGCCTCAGATCTCGGCGACCGGGCGCACCGTCCAGACCTCGCGGCCCGTCTTGAGCCGCTTTTTGTCGATGACGACCTCGGCCCCCTCTTGCATGGCCTGCTCGTGGATCTCGTTTTCGTCGGCGGGCTCTCCGTCGCAAAACCCGATGGGGCGGTCGGAAGCCGGGGATTTGATCATGACCTGGAACTCACCGTGGTCCCACTTGGTCTGCGTCTCGTTGCTGTGCGGCTCGATTGTCATGCCATTCTCCTGGAGGTCCAAAGGGGTCGCTCCGACACCGTCTCGCGGCGTGCATCGACCCAGAGTTTACAAAAGAACACTTATCAAGGCGCCCCGAACGGGCATTCTGCAGCTCGGCCTTTTATACCTGAACAAATATTCACATCAACCCTCGAACGCAAGTCGACTTGCGGCGGTGGACATCTGAGGCGTCGCTGCCCATACTGCGCGCCTCGATTGGCCCGTTCGTCGTATTTGTCGACTGTTTGCCCCAGCTTTTTTATGTCTGATAAGTCTCGCATCGTCTCGCCATTTCCCCGCCACGGCTATGTCCGCAACGAAGAAGGTCGACGCACCAAAGTGCCCGAAGGCTGGGCGCTCCTGGAGCCCGGCGACGCCACCATCACGCGGCGCGTCAAAGAGGCGGGTCCGTCCTGGACGGTTCAAGAGAAGAAAGGGCGGCGCACCTACTCCAAAGGGGTGTGGGCGCCCGCGGAGACGATCGAGCGGGTCAAACGCGAGGTCGAGCAGATGCGCTCGACGCCCGAGTACCGACGCCGCCGCGAGGCCGACAAAAAGCGGCGCGAGGAAGAGCAGCGCGCCTACAAGCGTCGGTTTCGCCAGGCGGTCCTCGACTTTTTGGCCTTCGACGACGAGTACGCCGAGCTGGCGCAGCAACTCGCCGACGCGGTCACCGAGCACGCGGTGCCCGTCGGCAGCGGCACCGTCGCGCGCACCAAGCGCATTCCCCTGCCCCGCCGCGCCGAGGCGGCGGTGATCGCCTGGATGCGCCACCAGACCACCGCCTACGACACGATGACCATCGCCCGGGTCAAGGGCCGCCGGCGCGAGGTGCGCCGAAAGCTCGCCGAGCGTTCGCGAAAGCTGCTCGAGCGCTACCGCCGCGGCGAGCCGCTCGACGCCGACGACTGCCCGCTGCAGAAAGCCCTCGACGCCTGAGAAAACCGGCTGCTTACTTTGACCCCGCCGTGTCGAGGTTGTTAGTCTGGGGGAGCACCATCAAATGCACTTCATTTACACATAGGACTCCATGGAAAGCCTCGAGGAAATCGAAGCCGCACTCGAAGATGACCCGGTTGACATCGAGACCTTCAAAGAAGGCGCCGTCCTGCTGACCCAAGACGGAGACTGGCAGGCGGTCGAAGCCTATTACATCCGCCAGCTCCGCCGGATCAACGACCTGGACGAAGACGAGATCAAGTTTCACCTGTGGTACCAGCTCGGCCAGATTTACGAATTCAGGCTCGACGCCCTCGAGAAGGCCGAGCAGGCCTACCAGGTCGCCTTGGCGACCGAGCCGGACAACCACGAAGTCGAGCAACGGCTCATCCACGTGCAGAACCAGCTCGACTGAGTAACCTCGCCAGCTGACTCCCGCCTCAAACTGCCCCGTCAGGCCCGGTCGCGGATTTCGCCGTGGCCGGCCTGCGCGGCACAATTCGCACAGCAATACATCTCCCCGTCGACCTCATTGCCGTGGCCGATGATGCGCACGCCGCACGTGCCGCAATCGGGCGCCAGCTCGTCGACAGCGCACTCGAAGCAGTCGAAGACGTACTCGTCGCCTTCGTATTCGATGATCAACGGCTTGTCGTAGTCGTTTCCGCAGACTTGGCATTCCATGCGCAACCTCCCCTGATTGAGTCTGTTTTCCAGTCGCGTTCGATCGGTCGCTCGAAACCCAAAGATGGGTACGAGAGCCGAGAGCGCAACACTCTTCCCTCGCCAGCTCAACAACTTGCAGCGAGCCCGTCGGGTTGAACCGATCGGTGGTAGCACTACCTTCGTACAAGAGGCTGCACCCTTCGCATCACGGCTCGACTGTTTGACAAAGCCAATTAGTTGACAAAGCCACTTATTTGACCAAGCCAGTTATTTGACCAAGCAGGGGAAGTCATGTCCGACGACAATCATGGCGGCATGGGAGAACGCGGTGTGTCACGACCGATGGCACACGGCTCCGGCGACCACGACGGCGGCGACGGCGGCGACGGCTCGATGAGCCCGGGCCAGCGCGAGAAGATGCTCCACATGCACCACAAAAAGACGCTGTGGTGCTACTGGACCGTCATCCTGCTCGGCCTGTGGACCATGAGCGCCCCGTTTACCTTCGGGTATCTGGGCGAGGCGGCCGATCTCGGCCGCGAGGTCTGGATGAGCGACAACGTGCGCATCTGGGGCATGGTCGCCAGCGAGATCATCAGCGGCCTCGTTCTGGTCGTCTTCGGCTGGCGCTCCCTCAAGCCCGGTCGGCCCATCAGCCAGTGGATCTGCTGCTTTGCGGGCATCTGGCTGAGCGCCGCCCCCCTGCTGCTATGGTCCCCCAACGCCGCGGCCTACCTCAACGCCACCGTCGTCGGCGCCCTGGTCATCGCCCTGACCATTCTCATCCCGGGCATGCCCAACATGATCATGTACATGAAGATGGGCGGCGACCTCCCCAAGGGCTGGTCGTACAACCCGTCGAGCTGGGCGCAGCGCTCGGTCATGATCGGCCTGGGGTTCCTCGGCTGGCTCGTCTCACGCTACCTGGGCGCCTTCCAACTCGGCTATATCGACCACATGTGGGACCCCTTCTTCGGCGAGGGCTCGCGCAAGGTGCTCATGTCCAATATGAGCCACATGTGGCCCATCTCCGACGCCGGCCTGGGCGCCTTCTCGTACACCTTCGAGTTTCTGATGGGTTGGATGGGCGCGCCCAGCCGCTGGCGCACGATGCCCTGGATGGTCACCTTCTTCGGCATTCTGGTCATCCCGCTGGGCCTCACCCACATCCTGCTGGTCATCTCCCAGCCGGTCATCGTCGGCTATTGGTGCACCATGTGCCTGCTCGCCGCGGCCATCATGCTGCCGATGATCCCGCTCGAGGTCGACGAGGTCATCGCCATGGGCCAGCACGTCAAGCGCCGCGTCGACGCCGGTGAGCCGTTCTGGAGAGTCTTCTGGAAGGGTGGCGACGCCAGTGAGGCGGGCCAAGACGAGCGCAGCCCCGAGTTCATCGAGTTTCACGACCGTCCCCTCGAGGTGACCAAGGCCGCCTTCTGGGGCATGAGCTGGTCGTGGTGGCTCGCCGCCTGCACCGCCATCGGCATCTGGCTGATGTTCGCGCCCACCGTCTTCGGCTTCGAGAAGACCATCCCGGCCGACATCCACCACCTGGGCGGCGCCCTCATCGTGACCACCAGCGTCATCAGCATGGGCGAAGTGATCCGCCGCGGGCGCTACGTCAACCTGCTGCTCGGATTGATCGTGGGTGTGGGGCCGTGGCTCTTCAGCGGCATCGGCGTGACCGCCAGCATCCTGGCGAGTGTGGCCGGCGCGCTGGTCATCGGCCTGTCACTGCCGCTGGGGCCGATTCGCGAGAGCTACGGAAGTTGGAACAAGCGCATCAGCAACGATCCCACCGACACGCCCAGCCCGTCACGCCATGCCGGGGCCGAGCCCCAGCACGCGTGACGGACCGCAAAACTGGCGCTGATCACTGCTTGGTCAGCGTCAGGATCGCCTCGTGGGTGGTCACGTCGGTGCGACGAAGCTGCAGCGTGTCGCCGTCGACGCAATACTCGAAGTTGCCGACCGCAAACCCGCCGTCGTCGGCCAGGGCGAGGATATTGCTCGTGTCGTCGACGGTGTAGGAGCCCGGGTCGCGCACGAAGACGTCGTGGCCGTAATTGAGCTCGCACGCGTCACCCGCCTCGACACCCTCGTCGTCGATCTCGTTGTCGGTGCAGCTCTCGCCTTCGTTGAGGCACGCCTTCGGAACCGTCGCGTCGAGCTCGGTGTCGAACGCGAAGTTGTTGACCGTAAAGCTACCGTCGTCGGCCAGGGTCAAATCACCCGCCGGCGACACGCTCACGGCGATATCGACCGGCTCACACTCCGTGTAGCGAGGCAGCGTGCTCGGCGTCACACACCCGCTGGACAACGTCCAGGTGCCGACCAGGTCCCCGCCGCAGGCCGTAAACTCGATCGCCTCGCAGGTATCGCCCGTCGCCGTCACACCACCGCCACCGCCGCCGGTGTCCTCGGTCGAGGTGTCGGTGCCGACATCCGCCCCGTTATTGTTCGTGGTACCGGTATCAGAGACGTTGTTGCTGTCTCCGTTGTCGTCGTCGCCACAGGCCGCACAGGCCAAGAGAATCGCCAACACAGCCACCAAACGCGTCGCATTCTTCATCACACAGTCTCCTCGTCAGAGCCAAAAATCGATCTATTGCACGTACCCAGAGGTTTAGCACAAACGCGCGCGCAGATCAGATTTTTTAAGGCCTGCGGCCGCGCCGCACGCCGTCGTCAAAATGCAACTGTCGGTTTCGCCCTCGGTCTCGTAGGATGCGCCAAAATCGAGTCATGCAAGACGTCGCAGTCCCCCAGCAAGACGTCGTAGTACCCCAGTTGGAAGTGAGTAGATGAAAGAGAAGCACGTCAGTATCCGTATCGAGCAGTGCCTGGCCCTGGCCAAGGCCTCGAATTGCCCCCGACGCAAATTCGGCGCCCTGTTGCTCGACCCCGAGCGCAACGTCGTGTTGATGGACGGCTACAACGGCGGCCCGCGCGGCGGCGGCCACCTGTGCGGCGGCGAGTCGTGCCTGCGCGACGACAAGAACGTCGAGTCGGGCACCCGCATGGAGATCGGCTGTCACCACGCCGAGATGAACGTCATCTGCAACTGCGCCGCCTCGGGCGTGTCGACCCGCGGCGCCTGGATCTTCGTGACCGGCGAGCCGTGCATGATGTGCGCCAAGCTCATCCACCACGCCGGCATCACCAAGGTGATCGTCGTCGGCGGCGGCTACGCCGGCGCCAACGGCGTGCAGTACCTGACCTCCCACGGCGTCGACGTCCAACCGGTCGACGGCCCCCAGGACCCCCGCGTCACGGTGATGACCTGACCTCTTTATGTCCGAAGACGTCTTAAAATACTGGCGACTCGCAGCGCTGGTCGGGGTGGGCGCCGCGCTCTACTTCGCCGGCACCCACCCCGAGCTGCAGCCGTATTTCGAGCTCGATTACCTGCGCTCCCTGGCCGACCAGGCGGGGATGGCGGGCATGGCGACCTTCGTGGGAGTCTTCGTCGCCGGCTACCTCATGCAGATCCCGGGGATGATCTTCGTGGTCGCCGCCCTCCTCGGCTGGGGACCCATCGCCGGCGGGCTCATCGCCTTCGTCGGCGCCCTCCTCGCCTCGGTCGCCAACTTCTGGGCCGTACGCGCCGTGGGCGGCTCGCTGCTCTCCGAGGTCGAGAACGACTGGGTCAAAAAGATGCTCGGCAAGCTCGACGACCACCCCGTGCGCACGGTCGTCGTGCTGCGCACCTTCTTCTTCATGAACCCGGTCATGCACCTGCCCCTGGTGCTCTCCGGGGTCCCCTTTCGCCCCTATATCATCGGCTCGCTGGTCGGTCTCATCGCGCCCATCGCGGTCATCTCGCTGTCGCTCGATACGGTGATGGCGTGGCTGAATTTGGGATGAGTTCGGGAGGGTTGGGAACTAGTCGCGCGACCTCTTTTCGGTGCGAGTGCTTCCAGCTCTCGCCTTCGAGGGCAAGATGCCCACGCACCGAGCCTTCTTTCGTGTAGTTACTTCAATGCGTGCGACGCACGATTGGTGGCCTTGCAGAAGAGGGGCGCTATTTAGATGGCGTGCAGTGGACCTATTGTTGGCCTTGCCGGAGAGGGGCGCCATCTAGATGGCGTGCGGTGGACCTATTGGTAGCCTTGCAGAAGAGGGGCGCCATCTATTTGGGGCGCGCTGAACAACGCGCGATAAGGACATAAGGGCTGCGAGTTGCGGCGCATTCGTAGTTGTGGACCGAGAAAACCCGGCTGCCGCAAACCCAAACGCCTCGACGGAGCTGCCCCCATGTCCTTAACGCCCGCAGTTCAGGGCGCCCTATTTAGATGGCGCACCGCCTCTGCAAGGCCACCTCTCCACACAACTCGAACCACCTCTCCACACAACTCGAACCGCCTCTGGGCCTCCGCAACTCACCTCTGGGCCTCCGCGAGTCACCTCTGGATCCCGGCGATCGACCTCTGGACCCGCGCAATCCATCTCTGGACCCGCGCCATCTTTCTCTGGACCCCCGTCGAGTCATCTCTGGACTCGCGCGCGCTTTCTCTGGACCCGCGCGATCAATCTCTGGAGCCCCGTCGAGCAATCTCTGGGACTCCGCGAGTCATCTCTGGAACTCCGCGAGTCGTCTCTGGGCCACGGGGAGCAATCTCTGGGCCCCGCACAGCTCATTCGAACTCGTTTTCGACCACCGTGGGCGACTGTCGCACGGTCCCGTCTTCCTCCACGAAGAGCTCGAGCTCGACGGTGTGCTTCTCGGGCGTCGACGGGTCGAAGTCGTGCTCGGCGCGCAGCGTGGCGCGTGCCTGCGGGCCGGTCTTGCCGTTCGTCTCGTAGGTGTACTTGAAGTACATCGGATCGGTGTGCTGCATGTTGAGCAGGCGTAGCGTCTGCTCGAGGTATTTGTCGGCGCGCGGTGCGGGCTCGATCTTGGCGCCTTCTTTGGGCACCTCTTCGCTGCTCACCAACGTCTGGTCGGTGCCGCCGGGGAAGACGTAATTGTCGAGGCTCACCGGGAAGCCGGCTGTCTTCTTACCCCCCTTTTGAGCCTCGTCGGCGCAATGCCACGGCTCGTACACATCGTCGGCCGAGCAGTCGTGGTAGCGCTGCTCGGACATGAAGTACGCTTGCGCCCCATCGGCCATCTTGCGCAAGACAAACCGCGCCTCCGTCGCCTTCGAGCGCTTGATGTACTGGAAGAATTGCCAGGGCAGATAACCCATCCAGGCGCTCGGTCGCACCTCAGTGCGCGCCACGAGCCCGTCGGCGGTCGGCTCGGCGACCACGACCATCTCGTCGGCCAAGCTCGGATCGAGCTCCATGCCCGAGACCGCCGACACCATCGCCGCGAGTTCGAGGTGCAGGCCGAAGTCGGTCGACGCAGCTCCCGCCCGCGCGGCCATCCCGTCACCAGCGGACGGCTGTCCGACCTGACGCATCAACGTGGCCATCCGCTCTTCGGGGATCGCGCTCGTCGCCACGGCGAGGTAGGGCCCGCGCATGTAGACCTTGGGGCCGGCGCCGCCCATGTCGGCGACTTTCACGTCGTCGCCGCCCTTCTCTTCGTCGCCGCCCTTCTCTTCGTCGCCAACAGTGCGCTTCGAAAATGAGGTGGGCGACCCGGCCTGCGCGAGCGCGGTCTCCAGAAGCGCGAGCCACTTCGACGGCGTCTCGGCGTCGGTCGTCTGCACCACCGTCACGAGCCCCACCTTCCCGCGAAAGTTGAGCGGGTCGTTCGGGTTCGCCCCCGCGTCGATGCGGTAGGCCGCCAGGGCTGCGTGTCCGGTGAGCTTCGAGACGAAGTCGCGCTGCAGCTCGAAGTCCGACTGCGCCATCTGGCTGACCATCGCGTTTACGCTGCCGAGTTGGGCGCGGTATTGCGGCTTCAAGGCCTCGACGATTCTCGACCACAACTTGTCGGGATGCGCCTGGATGCGCACCAGCGCGAGGTTGTCTTTGGCTGCCTCGCCGTTACTTACCTCGCCGTTACTTACCTCGCCGTTACTTACAAGCCCCGTCCAATCGGCCTCGGCGTCGGGCGACAGCAACTCCACGATCTTGGCGCTCGTCGCCTCGTCGAAGCCGATCCACCCGGTCGCTTCGACCTTGTCGGCGTCGTAGCGCATGCCCATGCCGAACCCCTGGAAGCTGTCGACGAGCTTCGTCTTCACTGCGGTGTCGAGCGGCCCGCGTTGGTCGAACAGCGCGCCGATGCCCGACGCGCGCAACACCCCCTGCAAAATCTCAGTCCTCTTCTTTACGTACACGCCCACCAGCGCCTCGTTGGCCACGGCGTTACGATAATTCTTCCAGCCGGCGGTCTCGGTGAGCGCGTCCGCCTCCTCCAAACGCACGAGCTCGAGCAGCGCCTCCAAGCTTCGCTCGGGCGTTTGCGCCTTCATCTGGGCCGGGTTGACCAACACCCGGCCGCCGTCGAAAAGCCAGGTCGACTCGCCGTTGCGGTAGTAGGTCACCCCGTCCTTTTCGAGCTTGTCGGAGTCGGCGCCGGTGAGCTTGGCCACGCCCTTGTTGAACGCGTCGACGCCGGCGACTTCGGCGATGATCACCCCGGACTGGTCGCCCAAGGCGTCTTGGAGCAGCGCGATGGCCACGGGCCCGTCGGCCAGCAGGCCTTTGGCCCGCCAGGCCTCGGCGTCGAGCAGGTACTGGCCGTTCTGGCCCACGCGCATCTCTTTGCGGACCTTGTCGCCCAGCGACCGCGACGGCATCGCCTCGTCGAGCGCGGCCAACGTCGCATCGAAGCGCTCGCCGGCCTCGGCAAAATCAGTCGCGAAGGCCACCGCCAGTAGCTTCTCCTGAGGCAGGTAGGCGAGGCTCTCGGCCAGGCGCTCCGCCGACGACTTCGCCGGCTTCTCGGCCGGCACGTCCTCGTCTTTGGCCTGCTTGCAGCCCACCGACAAGGCCCCCAGCGAGACGACCATCACCGAGAACAAAAGTAGAAAAACCAGTCGAGCTTTCAGTACGCGCATTCGAACTCCCTTCACGTCAGCGTTCAATCAGTGGGAGTTTTCGTACCGCAAATGGGCCTGCGGAGCTACCCGCGATAGATGGTGTCGGCCACGCGCACCCCGCCGAGCGCCACCGCCAGCGTGCTCTGACCCGGAAAGACCGTGTCGCCGACCAGATACAGCCCGCCCTCGACCTCCACCGGCCACATTTGCCGGTAGTTGTGCAGCCCCGCGCGCCGGGGGATGCCGCCCACGAAGCCGTCCTTGCGGTTGGTGAAGCGCGCGAAGGTGCGCGGGCTGGCGGTCATCTCGAAGACGACCGCCTCGGCGATCTCGGGCGCGCGCCGGGCGAGCAGGTCGCGCATGCGCCCCTGGATCCAACTGATATACTCGCCGCGGCGATTGGGCTCGAGCGCCAGGAGCTTGTGCATATCCACGTGGGTCGACACGGTCGCCACGCGTTGGGCGTCGGGCGCGCGATTCGGCTCGTCGGCGCCGCCCACCGAGCAGAAGATATGGTTGCCCTCGATAAACGGCTCGCCCAAGTCGCCGACCATCTCGACGTGGTACGACTTGGTCGGGATATCGGCGTCGCCGTCGATCCCCAGATACAGCATCGCCGCGCCCCACCCGCCGGCGACGCGCTCGGCCAACCCGGCGAGCTTGGGGTGCTCGTCGACCGGCCGCCCGAGCATCTCGGCGACGTTCTGGGGCAACAGGTTGGTCACGACCTTGTCGGCGAGAAGCTCGCGGCGCCGGCTGACGACCTTCCAGCCCGTCCCCTCGCGCTCGAGGCGGGCGACGGCGTCGGCGAAGAAGACCTGCCCGCCGAGCGCCTCGATGGTGTCGGTCAGCGCGAACGCAAGCTCGCCGATGCCGCCGCGGATGTGGCCGGTGCCCCGGAAGAAGTAGTCGATCGCGCCCAGCGCGAACGGCGCCTCGGCCTCGTCGGCCGACGCCTGCACGGTGATCTGGCAGACCGCGTCCAAGTAGCTTCGCAGCGGGCCGAAATCCCACAGTTCCCAGCGGCGCAACACCTCGCCCACCGACTTGCCCACGATGGGAACCAGCGGCAGGTACTTCGGCGAGCGCCCCAGGTGGCGAAAGAGCGCCCCGGCGCTCAGCGGCGGCAGCAGCGTCGGGTCGTCGAACAGCTCCCACAGCGCGTCGGCGACCTTCTCTTGCCAGGCGAAGAACTTCCGCAGCCGTTCTTTGGGCGCGCCGGGCAACTTGCAGAAACGCTCGATAAACCGATCGCGATGCGGCGGCACGTCGAGCTCGAAGCGCCCGGTGCGAAGCCGGACGACCGGGTCGAGCTGCTGGAACTCGACGTCGAGATCGTAGCGATCCATCCACTCGCGAAAGAGCTGGCCCTCGCCGAACCCCGAAAAGAGCGTCGCGCCCGCCTCGAAGCGGTACCCGCGTCGCTTGAACGTACTGGCGCACCCGCCCGGGTAGGTAAGCCGCTCGAAAAGCGCCACTTTCGCGCCCGCCTCGGCCAACCGAAGGGCACAGGCGAGCCCTCCGAAACCGGCCCCGATTACTGCTACGTCGACTCGTTCCACGCTGGTTGCCACGTATATGGTGTCACTGAATATATGGTGTCACTGATGAGAGAGACCCAACCTTCGTCCCTGGTTGAGACGCACGAACTGAGATGCACGAAGCCCCCGCGAGAGTGCGCACCAAATGATCGTTTCGCGGTGGAGCGAGTCACACTGTGAGCGGAATAACGCGCGGGGAGGAATAGCCTGCGGCCTTCGTTTGCTTAATCGGTGCGCACCTGCTAGACAGATGTAGCAACCGGCGAGATGGTTCTCGCCAATGATTCTCGAGGAATGCCTAAGTTGATTTATTGAGCACCGGTTTTTTCACGCACGTCCGGAAGCACCTTGGACCGCAGTACTTGTCCGACCTTCCTCTGTAGATTTGCCTGAACAAGACTGGTCAGCTTCGATCTGAGCTGGCGCGTCTGAGAGAACCGAATGTCCGCAGTGGCGGGCGTTCCAACATCGCGATCGATTCACCGTGTTGGCGGACCGATCACTTTTTAAAACGAAGCATCGAGCACAAGAGGACAGAGAATGTCGAACAGAGTTCAAGGCAAAGTTAAGTGGTTCAACGAAGACAAAGGCTACGGCTTCATCGAGCGTCACGACGGTGGCGACGATGTCTTCCTCCACTTCAGCGCGCTCAACCAGAGCGGCTTCAAGACGATCGCGGAAGACGCCGAAGTCGAGTTTGAAGTCGAGCAAGGCCCGAAAGGTCCGAAGGCCGCCAACGTGATTCAGCTCTGAGCTGACCACGGCGACAGCCGATAGATAGAGAGAAGCCCCGACCGTTCATTCGGTCGGGGCTTTTCTTTTGCCCTCCGCTCGCCCTCCCCCGCCACTTTTGCAGATCTTTGCAACATCTTCTGCGTTGATTCTCCACATGCCCGTCATCGTGCAGGCAAAGACGCCGGGCATCCTTGATTCGAATGCTGATTGGAATCATCGCACGGAGAACACAAGTGGCCCGCAACACCTCTAACCAACAAGAGCCGACACGCCTGGCCTCCGCCGTCCACGCCTTCAAAGTCGCCGCGGTGACGGCCCGCAGGCTCGTCCAAGACACGCTCGACCCCACGCTGACTCGCCACCAGAAGCTCGCCCACGCCGACACGTGGCCGGTCGTCGCCGAATCGATCAGCCCCATCTGGACGAACGAAGCCCCCGGCGAGTGGGAGTTGGAGGCGGGCAAGGTCGAGAACCTGCGCCAGGCCGCGCGCCTGCTCGACGGGCTCGTCATTCCGGCCGGCGACGTGTTCAGCTTCTGGGCCCAGATCGGGCGCCCCACCCGGCGTCGCGGATTCGTCGAAGGCCGCGAGATCTTGCAGGGCTGCGTCGTCCCCTCGGTCGGCGGCGGGCTCTGCCAGTTGTCCAACGCCCTGTACGACGCCGCCCAGCGAGCGGGCTTCGAGATCGTCGAGCGCCATCGCCACAGCAAGATCGTCCCCGGCTCGATGGCCGAACAAGACCGCGATGCCACGGTCTTCTGGCCCCATATCGACCTGCGGTTTCGAAGCGAACGCACCTTCAAGCTCGAGGCGCGACTGACCCGCGACGCGTTCGTCATCCGGCTGCGCGCGCTCGGCACCCCGGTCTACGAGACGCCGGCGAAGACCAAACCCGAGCCGCACGAAGAGGCCGCACAAGCACGCCCCAACACCCACAAAAACTGCCTCAACTGCCATAAGGTCGAGTGCTTTCGCTACTGGAAGCACCGCAAGCTCGCCCGCAAGCCCGGCGCGCGTACTGCATTCTTGCTCGACAGCCATTGGCCCGAATTCGACGCGTATATCTCGCAGTCGGCGCAGCGATCTGACTTCGCCTGCATCCCGCTGCCTGGCCGCGCGCTGCGAAACCCGCGCTACGCCTGGCGCCTCGACGGCGTGCACGACGTGCGCCACGTGCTGGGCCTGACGGCGCTTCGCGGCCTGCACACCCGCGCGCTGCGAGCCCAGGGCGCCGAGCGCCAACAGGCGCTGCTCGACTGGGACCGCGCCCTGGCGCAAGTCTACGCGCAGCACCTCGACCCACGCGTCACGCGCGTCGTCGTCTCGCAAAATCTGCTGCCGTTTTTGTGGCAGGCCGGCCACCTGCAGGGCCGGCACGTCGACGTGCTCGTGACTCGTTTCCCGGTGGCCGAACTGCATCGCCGCCTCGACGCGGCCGCCAAGATCCACCCGCAGAGCCCGACGCTCGGCGACTTCCGCGCCCCCGAAGCGCTCGCCGAGGCCGAAGACGCCGCGCTGGCCTACGCCGACAAGCTCATTACGCCCCACAGCGCCATCGCCGAGCTCTTCCCGCGCAAGTCCGTCCACCTCGCCTGGCATCTCCCGCAGGCGCAACCACGCTCGCGGCGGTCCCAAGGCCGCCCCACGATCGTCTTCGCGGCGAGCACCGTCGGCAGAAAGGGCGCCTACGAGCTTCGCGAGGCGCTCCGCGGCCTCGACGTCGACCTGCGCATCCTGGGCCGGGAACTCGAAGGCGACGGCTTCTGGGCAGGTCATCGCACCAGCAAGTGCGGCGAGGACTGGCTCCGAGACGCCGACGCGGTCGTGCTCCCGGCGCACGTCGAGCACCAGCCGCGAGTTTTGCTCGAGGCGGCCGCGGCCAATATCCCGGTGTTCGCCAGCCGCGCCTGCGGGCTCGGAGGCGTCGACGGCGTCGAAGAAGTCCCGGTCGGCGACGCCGACGCGCTCCGCGCTGCGATCGTCGCGCACCTCGAGCTGCTACGAGCCTCATCCTCGGCTGCGTGACGGGACGGTTGAGCATTTGACCGATCGGAAATATGCTGCGGCTCGCGCTGGTTTGGTTGTCGCACCAGTGTTTGTTTCCAGCCGCAGAGCCGCCTCAATGAGTCGTTCCGATCGCACGCCCGTCTCGCCTTCCGACAGATCCGCTTACTCCGAACAGGTGAGCCCGTTCACCGTGCTCGCCATCGCCATCGCCTCGGCGTTCATGGCGATTCTGGCTGCAAGCAGCGCCAACGTCGCCTTGCCCGCCATCGGCGACGCGCTCGGCCTGAAGGTCACGGTGCTGCACTGGATCGTGACCGCCTACATGATCGCGTTCATGGTCGCCATCCCGGCCGCTGGCTGGCTGGCCGACCGGCGCGGCGCACGCCCGGTGATGCTCGGAAGCCTCGGATTATTCGGGATCGGCTCGCTCATCTGCGCGCTCGCCCCCACCTCCGAAATGCTCATCGCCGGTCGTATCGTGCAGGGCTTCGGCGCCAGCGCCATCATGCCGGTGTCGATGATCTTGGTGACCGCGGCGTTCCCGCCCGAGCGGCGCGGCCGCGCGCTAGGAATCTGGCTCGTCGGCGCCGTCGTCGGCCCCATCCTCGGCCCCACCGTCGGCGGCCTGCTCGTCGAGTACGCCACCTGGCATTGGGTCTTCGGCATGAACGTGCCCCTGGCCGCCCTCGTGCTCGCCTACGCCGCCATGAAGCTTCCGGCAAAGGCCGAACGGGACACCTCCAGCAAATTCGACGCGCTCGGATTCGGCTTGCTCGCCGGCGGCGGTATCGCCTCGGTGGTCGCCCTGGCTGAACTTCGCGGCGAGAGCCTCCCGCCGGCCGTGCACGTAGCCATCGGCGTGGCCGGCGTCGTCCTCCTCGCCCTGTTCGCCTGGCGTCAGATGAACGCCGAAAACCCACTCTTCCCGCGCGAAGTGCTCCAAGACGGTAAGATCCGCGCCGCCCTCACGCTGACTGTGGTCCGCTCGGTCGCCATGTTCGGGCCGATCTTCTTGCTCCCGGTGATGCTCCAAGAGGTCATGGGCTACGGCGCCAAGGACACTGGCCTGCTCATCGCCGTGGGCGCCATCGCCGTGGGCGTCTGCTCGCCTGTCGCCGGCCGCGCCATCGACAAGATGGGCCCCCGAAAGCCCGCCATGGTGGGCGTCGTCCTGCTCGCCATCTCGATGTGGGCCTGGCACGACCTCGGCCCCCAGAGCACGATCTGGACGATCGTGTGGCCGCAGATCATTCGCGGCTTCGGCCTCAGCCTGCTCATCAACGCGCTCACCGTCACCGTGCTCAACCGCTCGCCGGAAGGCCGCTCGGGCGGCGGCGCCTCGGTCCTGTCGCTGACCAACCAACTCTCCGGCGCCGTCGCCATCGCCGCGCTCAACGCGCTCGTCGCGCTGGGCCTGCACCAGGCCGGCCTGGTCGACACGGATTTGACCGGTTCGATCGCCGCCGCCAAGGCTTTCGATGCCGCGTTCGTGGTATCGGGCGTGATCTGCGCGTTTGGATTAGTACCGGCATTTTGGCTACCGTCGCGGCTCGAGACGGCGACGTCCCACGAGTCGTAAGTCGGCCGCCAGGCAAGCTGGCAGCCGGCGTCGCCTCATATCGAACGCTGACTTCAACGCCCCTAATGTTGCGAGAACACACGATGCTGAAAGTCTGCCCCCTCCGCTTTGCGTCGGTCAGTCTTCTCGCGTTCATCGCCGCTGGATGCAGCACTCCCAAGCATACCGAGCAATCGGCCCGGCAGACTCCCCCAGTACGCGTCATCCCCTTCGAAACGGGATTCTTCCACACCAAGCTCCCGCGCTTCGAATTATCGGACGGCGCCGACCCCACTCGCTACCGACCCTGCCGAGTGACCATGCACGGGGGCCGCGTGTTCGAGTTTAGCTACGACGAACGCAACCGATTGAGGCGCATCGAGCGCATCGACGAGAACGTGCCGAAGAGCGCGCGCTTGAGGTTCGACTTCATCTACGGCGCAAGTGGCCATTTAACGAAGCAGAGCGTCGACGTGGGATTGGATGGAACCGAGGAAGACTACGTCCTCATCGACGACGAGCGCGCCGCGAACGGTGAATTGAAGCGGCGTCGATTCGACACCGACGACGATGGGAGCCCCGACGCCAGCGCGGAGTACGAGTACGACGATGCGGGCCGCCTCACTCTGTTCGCCTTCGACAGCGATCTCGACGGCCACGTCGACACCGTCCATCGTCACCAATACGCCGCCCACGGCAGCCTCACGCGCAGCGAAATCGACAAAGACGCCGATGGAGACGCCGACGAGGTCGTCACCTATCGCTACGATGCGCAGGGACGGCTCGAATCGCAGCTCAACGTCGACCTGCGCGCGCTCGAAGAGGAGCAGCAACGCGCCGAGGATGCTGCAGACTCGTCGGACCGCGCCGGAGAGACCAGAATTGTGGCCGTCACGAAGCCTGCGCGCATCGAGTATCAGTACGTGTACGATTGTCCCAACAAGTAAGAGCAACCAAGACGCCCGGTCGCCTGGCTGAACGTCGCCGCGGCCTGCTCGAAGGCGGTGTACGAGTTTCGCCGCGGCAACTTCGCCCCCCAGATCGACGGTTCCAAACAGGATGTTCGGCCGGCTCCGTGACCGTGACCGGACACCGGCTCCGTGAACGTGACCGTGAACGTCTGATCATCCCACACATCTCATTTGCCGATGCGGAGCCGGGGCTTGCCCACTTGTTTTGCTAAGCAGGGGTTGGTCGGCGTTCAGGAATCGCACGCCCGACCCCAAGGCGAGCCTTGGGGCTGCACCGGCGAGGGCTCCGCGGGCAGCAAGCAGCCGCTCCGCGTGCCGCAACACGGTGCCTGACACCTCGTCGACGCCATCCCGCACATCTTTGTTGATGCGCTGCGTTGACGGTCGGGGCGCGGTCGTCCCCGGCCGCCGGGGTCCGTCTCGGGCCCCGCACGTGTTTGAGCAAGGCGTGTGCCTTGCCTCAGACACGCGACAACACGGCGCCTGACACCGCGTCGACGGCTCCGTGATCGTGATCGTCGTCGTGATCGGCGGTTGTTGTTCGCGGCGAGACAAACGGCCGATCACGATCACGACGACGATCACGGCCGCACAACACGGTGCCTGACACCTCACCGTCAACCCACTTCGTGGGCCTCGATGGACGGGTTCGCCGACCACAACACGGTGTCTGGCACCTCGTCGTCGCGGGGTCCGTCTCGGGCCCCGCACGTGTTCGGGCAAGGCGTGTGCCTTGCAAAAGACACGCAAGCTGGGGCGGGGACGCCCCAGGGCGGGCGGGGACGCCGCGCGCCCCGACCCGGTTGTTCACCTCCGCCATTTGTGTTGGATGGTGAGCCGTGAACGTGACCGTAACCGACTCCGTGACCGCAACCTGTCGTTCCTTCCCGCCTCTACTCCACCTCCAAACCGTACTTGTAGAGCAGCCCCTCCAACGCCCCACGCGAAAACTTCGCCCCTTCGACGCGGTTGCCCTCCGGATCGATCGAAAACCCGTACGCCCCACGCAAATCCGCCTCCTCGAGCACCGTGCGCTCGAAGCTCGCCCCGCTCAGGTCGCACTCGGTGAGCGCGGCCTCGCGAAGGTCCGCCTCGACGAAGTTCACCTCCACGAGAGAGCACCCCGCAAAGCTCGTCTTCGGCAGCTTCATGCGCCAGAACGACGCGTAGTTCAGCAAGCACTCTTCGAAGCCCACCGCCAACGCGAACTCGCTGCACTTGCTGAAGTCGACGCCCATCAGCTTGCAGTGGGCGAACTCGACGCCCTGCAGGCGGGTGCCGTCGAGGTCGACCATGCTCAGGTTGCAGCCTTCGAAGGTGCAGTCGACGAAGGCGACGCCGCCCAGGTCACTCTCGGTGAAGTCGCAGCCTTCGAAGGTGCACTCGTAGCACTCGCCGTCGAAGGGGCGTTGGCCGCTGTAATCTTGTTGCTCGTAGGTTTCGCGGGTGGGCATTTTCGGGTCCTTTGGATTGGGAATGTCGTGCGGGAACGTAGCGAATCAGCCCTCTCTATGCGACTATAGTCGGGAATGTCTTCGCACCATTTCTGTCATCTGGCTTTGTAATTTGGGGAGAAGTCCCACCATGGCTCGACGCATCTCGTTTTCGACCATCTGCATTCTCGTGCTCGTGCTGGCCGGCTGCGCGACCACGCCGCAGAGCGCCGACGAGGCTACGGCGCTCCAGGCCGATCCCGCCGCCAAAGACTACCGCCATTTCCAATGCGACCACTCGTTCCAGTCGTGTGGCCACGTGCCGTACGAAGAGCTTCTCGCGAACTGCAAGTTCGAAGACGCCGAGGCGTGTCGCGTGCTCGGAATGGCGTATCTCGACGGTCCCTTGGCCACCGACGCCACGCGGGCACGTACCTTCTTGCGGCGAGCCTGTGAGTTCGACAGCCCCCAAGCGTGCCATAACCTCGGCGAGGTGCTCGTCGGGCAGAATGCGCCCGATGAAGCAGCAAAGCTCCTCACGCGTGCCTGCAAGGCCGACGTCGCCCCAGCCTGCGCGAGCCTTGCCGATTTGCTTCGCGACCGAAAGAGCGTCGACGGCTGGCAGGCCACTGCGCTGTTGCACTACCGAGACGCATGTCAGGCGGGCGTGGAACCCGCGTGCACCGCACTCCTCGAGTTCATGGAGAAAGACACGGCACAAGTGATAGAGCAACTGCAACAGCGCTGCGACAGCGGCCAACTGCGCGAGTGTGCGGTACTTGGCGCCCTCTACCACAACGGCGTGGCAGTCGAAGCCGACAAGGAGCGCGGGTTGGCGTTGCTCGAGAAGGCATGCAACCGGGGCGAACAACTCGCCTGCCAAGAGCTGGGCGTTATCGAGTTCAACGCCCCTTTCAAAGGCGGCGACGCCGACTCGGTAGACGTCAGCGGCTTGATTCCGCCGCTCAAACGCGCCTGCGAGGCTGGTTCGGGATGGGCCTGCTTTCGCCTCGGGCTCTTCCACCATCGAGGCATGGGCGTGAGCGCCGACGTCGACAGGGCACTCGAGCTGTACGAGGCCGCGTGTCAGGCCGATCACACGCAAGCCTGCAATACGCTCACCGAACTCCTCCTTCAGGGCGGACACGGGGTGACCGCTGCTCCCAAACGCGCCGCGAAGCTCTACCTCGACCGCTGCCACGGCGGCGATCTCGACGCTTGCTACTCCTTTGGCGCGCTCTACCTGCACGGGCAGCATCTACCCAAAGACCTCGACCACGCCTATAACGTCTTCCGCGCGACGTGCGGACGCGGCCACGGCGACTCGTGCACCAGCCTCGGCGTGATGCACGCGGTGGGCCAAGGCGTGCCCCAAGACTTCGAGAAGTCTCACAAGTTCTACAAAATGGCCTGCGACGAAAACCACGCGATGGCGTGCGCCAACCTCGGCAGCCTCTACATGCTCGGCGATGGGACCGAACAGGATCTGGACGAAGCCAAGCGGCTGTTCGAGTTCGCCTGCGAGCGTGGTGAGAGCCAGGGATGCATGCGGCTGCAAATGATCGAGCAGATGAAGGCGAGTCAACAGTAAGCGAGCTTAGCGTCAGCGCCCGCGCTTCTTCACCACCACCGAGCCACGCTCGATTTCGGTCGAGAAGCGCCCCTCGCCCTCCCGGTCGATCTCGAGTTCGACGGGCACGCCCTGCTGGCCGCGGATCTTTTCGACGACCTCGTCGAGGCGCAGGCCGTCGACCGGCTCGCCGTCGACGGCGAGGATGACGTCGCGGGCTTGGAGGCCGAACTCGGCGGCCGGGTGGCCGTCCATCGTGTTGCGGATGACTACGCCCTTGTCGGTCTTCATCAGGACCGCACCGATGCCGTGGAATTGCATCGCCTCGCCGGGCTTCTGCTTGCGGATCTGGACGTCGCGCGTCGTCGCGCCGCCGGGGCCGACCGACACGCCTGCCGAGACGGTCGACAGGTAGCCCTTTTTGGCGACGCGAAGGCTTCGCCGGCCGGGGGCGACGCCGTCGATGTCGTAGCGCCCCCGGGCGTCGGTACGCGTGCTGTTGGCTTGGAAAGGCGAGGTGGGGTCGAAGATCATGACGCTCGCGCCGGCGACGGGCGCGCCGGTCTTGGCGTCGGTGACTTGGCCGGTGACGCGTCCGGCCTCACCCACGCGGATGGTCACCCCGGAGGTCTCCGATCCGGCGCGCACGACCACCGGCTCGGAGCTCGCCGAGGCGTAGCGGTTGGTCTGTACGCGGAACCAATAGGTGCCGGGCCGCAGCGAGTCGAAGCGAAAGCGACCGGACGAGTCGTTGACCTTCTCGAGGCCGGCGCTACGCGGCCGGTAGGGGCGCGGGCCCTTCGTCTCGATGGCCTCCACGCCCACCGTAAAGCTGTTGACGGGCCGGCCGTCGGGGCCGACGACGCGGCCGCTGACCGCGCCGCCGGCGCGTAGCTCGAGGGTCGATTCGGCGCCCACGGTCACGTGGGTGGGCCGCGAAAGCTCGTAGTGCTGGGAGATGGCGGTGGCGGTGTAGCTGTCGTGCTGCGGGTTATCCCACTGGAAGCGCCCGTCGTCGTCGGTGCGCAGGAACTTCCAGCGGCCCTGCGGGGGCCGAAGCCGTACAAATGACGAGGCGACCGGCTCGCCGTTCGGGTCGACGACGCGGCCGAAGATGCCCTTGGCAGCCTCCATGACTACGTCGACCGAGGTCGGCTCGTCGGCGGCGGCTTCGACGGCGTCGATCTTCTCGGTGCGGTAGCCCGAGGCGGTCGCCTCGAGGATGAACGTGCCCGCCGGGACGTTGTGGAAAGCGTAGGTGCCGGACGTATCGGCGGTGACCTTGCGGCTCCTGGCGAGCGGGCCGCCTCGCAGGACGAGTTCGGCGCGCACCGGATTGCCCGCCGTGTCAACCACCTCACCGTAGACGGTCGCACTCGGGGCGAGGTCGATGACCAGGTCCTCGAGGGTCTCGCCGGGCTCGAGGTAGAGCTCGCGGCTCTCCGCCAGCGCGTGCTCCTTGGCCTCGACGAGCAGGCGCAGGCGACCCGGGGCGACCTTGTCGAGGGCGAAGCTGCCGTCCGCCCCCGACTTGGCGACGCCGTCGGTCACGAACGGGTCGAGCCGGCCGTCGAGGCCGTCGGCGGACAGGTAGTAGATGCTGATATTGGCGTCGGAAACGGCCCGACCGGAGGCGACGATGCGCCCGCTGACTTCTGCCGGACGCCGCAAGACGAGCTCGAGGCCGGCGACGCCGGCGTCGCTGTCGTCGGAGAGCACCACCTCGACACGTCGCACGGCTTCGGGCCCGGCGCTCACGAAGTCGTCGGCGCGCGCGTCGAGCCGGTAAGCCCCCGGCTCGAGCTCCTCGAGGCGGAACTCGCCGGCCGCGTCGGTCACCGCGCTCGCGCCGTCGGTGGTGTCGACGGTGGCGCCCTCGATGGGCCGCCCGGTGGAGTCAACGACCCGCCCGGCGATGAACGGCGTCCCCGGCGCCTCGGCGGGGGCTTGTTGGGCGTTGTCGAGCTGATTCGAATCGGCGTTTGGAGCGTCGGCGCTCCACAGCCAGTAGAACGTCAATGCAGCGACCGTGCTGAGCAGCAAGGCGGCGATAATGTGCGTCTTTTTCACGTCGGATCCCGCAGGATTTGCAGTGCTTTACCCGCGGACACGATAGCAGGCAGGGAGCCTGCGGCAAGCCACAAAAGCTCGCTCGGCTCTACCAAGGCCGCTGCTCGTTCACTTCGAGCCACACGTCCGGATGGAACGCGGCGAGTTGCAAGATCCGGTCGAGGTCGTCGTGCAGCGAGCGCCAGGGGCTCCAGCCGAGCCGTTCGCGGGTATGTGACAGGTCGAACTCGAAATGCTCGCCGGCAAATTCGATCATCCACGGTTGGATAAAGCGCCGCTTTCCCACCTGACGGGCCCCGGCCCCGAGCACCTTGGCCCCCAGGTAGGCGAGCGCCCGCGGGATGCGCTGCAGGGGCAGGTCCTTGCCGTAGAACGCCTGCGCCGACCGGTCGTGAATCTCGCGATAGGTCACCGGGCTCTCCTGGCCGATTAGAAAGCGCTCGATTCCGCGCCCCCCGAAAAACTCCTCGAGCGCCATCTCGAAGGCACGGCTGACCTCTTCGACGTGCACGTAAGTAAGCCCGCGGTCGGTCGGACCGGGATAGAAGTACTTCTCGAACGAGCGACTTCGCACCAACTCGATCTGTTTGAAGAGCGGCACGAGCTCGCACAGGTTCGAGTAGACCCCGGCGAGCACGAGCTCGACCGTCGCTCGCTCCAGGTTCGCATCGCGAATCACGTCCTCGGCCTTGATCTTGAACGCGGGGTAAGCCCACGCGCCCAGCCGCGGGCTGTGCTCGGTGAGCGCCATGCCCGGCTCGGTGGGCGCCATCGACGCCATGCTCGACGCGTACAGAAGCGGCACACCAGCGGGCACACGCTCGTCGATGCGCTGCAAGAGGTGCTCGAGCGCGTGATGGAGCCTGTCGTAACGTCTGTCGGGTTTGTTCTTGAAGTCGTAGTGCGCGGCCAGGTGGATCACGCCGCGCAGCCTCGAAAACTCCGCGTCGGGAATGGCGTCCCACAGCTCGTCGATCTGGCGCGTGTCGCCCAGGTCGGCCTGGAAGAGCTTCTCGCGGCATAGGTCGTCGTCGCCCATATGGCTTCGGATCGGGTCACCCGGGCGCAAGTCGACGCTCAGCAGGCGATAATTCGGGGCGAGGCGACGCCGGAGTTCGGTGCCGATGAAGCCCTGCGCCCCCAGGATGAGCACGGTGTCTGCGTCTTGCTGCGATGTGGTTTCAGCCATTACGATTTGGAGTATCCGTCAAAACCAGGAATCAATTTCGTCTTCAGCGGTTTGAGCAACTTCTCGGACAGCTCGGGAAACTCTTGGAAGAACGTGGCAGCGAGCCGATTGCCTAACCCCGGGATGATGACGCCCTCGCGATTGTCGAGGCAGCGCTCGATCGCCTTGGCGACCTTGTCGGCCGACATATGCGGCACGATGGACGACTTGCCGGCGGTCGCTTCGGTCTCGGTGGCGCCCGGCAACACGATGCCAAAATGCACCCCGCTCTCGTCCATCTCGACGCGCAAGCTTCGCACCAGCGCTAAGAGCGCGGCCTTCGACGCCGCGTAGGTCGCGTTGGACGGAAAGGGCATCAACGCTGTGAGCGAGCCGACGAACACAGCGCTGCCGCCGCTCGCTTCGAGCAGGGGCATCAGGCTGTGCAAAAGCGTGACCGGCGCCATGTAATTGACGCCCAGCTCGTACTCGATGTCGTCCATCGTCGAGTTGTCGAACAACTTGTCGTTGGACATGCCGGCATTGAGCACCAACGCGTCGACGTGCTCGGTGCGCTCGACGAGCGTCGAAGCCGCCTCGGCGGCCAGCTCGACGCTCGACAGGTCCGCCCCGAGGTGCTCGGCGGTGGCCCCCTGCGCGTTGATCTCGTCACACAGCGCAGCGAGCTTGTCCTCCGAGCGCGCCAAGAGAATTAGACGGCGGTTCGGACCGGCGAGTCGACGTGCGGTCGCCGCGCCGATGCCGCGCGAGGCGCCGGTGATGATGATCGTTTCGAGTGTGTCCAAGGTGTCTACTCCAGTGGCTGGCGATCGCCATAGTTCGACCAACACCACCAACATAAACACGACTACCGTGGAGGGCTTGGAGGCTTGGAGGACATTTGTGCCTTCCTGCTCAAACGTCAAAAAATTGCGCCTGGCGGCGTGCGGTGGTAGTTCGGGAGATCATTGCGTTTATCCGGCCCGAGCTGCTCCATGACGTCGCGTCTCTTCATCCTGCTCGCCCTCTTGGCGACTCTCCTGGCGGGCCCCTCTGCAGGCTTCGCCCAGGGAATTGAAGGCCCCGCGGCCGAGATCACCCGCGAGACGCAACGCCAACTGCGGTCGTTCTCCGAGCAGAAAGCGAATGTCCTCGAGCGAATCGACGCGCTGGCCGAGCAGCCCACGGAAAAGGAGCGCCGCTCGGAGGTCGACCCCGTCTTCGACGATCTAGTCGAGCTGCGAGCACGTGTGCACGAGGAGTTTCGCGAGGCGCTCGTCGAGGCGAAGGCGGCCGACGAGCCGGTCCGCGAGGCCCGCGCCGCGCTCGAGGCGGCCCGCGCCGACCTCGAGGTGGAGCGCTCGCGCGAGGAACAACTCGGCGGCTCGCCGGTCTGGAAGGAGCGCGTCGCAGCGGCGAAGGCCGAGGTCGCCGAGAGCGAACGTGAGCTCGAGCGCGCCAGAGCCGTTCACGAGGCGCGTCAGGAGCGCGTGCGGGAGTACCGCTCGCATATCACCTTCTTTCCCGAGACCATCTCGCCGCTGCTCGAAAAGATCAGCGCGCCCAAACGCGCCGAATTCTTCGCGATCGACGACGAAGATAACTGGCGTGAGGCCACCCTCGGCGTCAAAAACGGGCTTCGCACCATCACGGCACGCGCTCACGGGCGCTGGGAGCAACTCACCAGCGTCGACACGACGTCGACCGACGTGTGGAGCTGGCTGTGGGGGCTCGTGTGGCGCCTGGCGGTGTGGCTGGCGCTCGCCAAGCTCTTGGTGCCGCTCATCCCGGCGATCACCGAGGGGTTGCTGCGGCGACGCTGGCTTCGGCGTCACGCCACTTTTACGATCAATATCGCCGAGCTGTTGCGCGCCCTGGCCCGTCCCCTGGCATTCTTTTTGGGCATGGAGTACGTGGCGGCCTACGTCGCCCAGAGCTTCGCCGAGTTCGAGGGGCTCGTCTGGATCATCGACGCGGTGGTCATCTACTGGGTCGTGGTGGCGGCGGCCAAAGTGCTCGTCTTGCCCCGGTCGCATCGACGCCAGCAGGGTCACGCTTCGGCCAGCGCGTTCGACAACCTCGACGAAGACGAGGCCGCGGCGATCTCCGACCTGCTCGTCATCGAACTCGACCGTGCCAAGAAACTCGTACGCAGTGTGCGCGTGGTGGTCGTCTTCTGGCTCTTGTCGGCGTATATCCCCGACTTCGTCGAGCCGCTGACCGGCATCACCGTCATCTGGTGGCTCGTCGACAAGGTCGCCGTGTGGGGCTTTGTGGGCGTGGTCTACTGGGTGCTGTCGCAGTGGAAGGACGATATCGCCTCGGTCTTCGAGCGACTGGCCGGCGACGGCTTGCGGCGGCCCGTCGAGTTTGTCCACGAGCACAAGGACCGGCCGTGGGGCGTGCTCGTCATCGCGGTCGCCTCGCTGTACGTGCTCTTCAAGGAAGTTGGCATCATCGCGCGTCGCTTCGTGCTCAACACCCAATGGTTCAAGCGGGCGAGCGCGTTTGCCTTTCGCACCAAGATCGAGCTGCGCAACCGCGAGCGCGTCCAAAATGACGGCGGCCAGCCGCTCGACGCGAAGAGACTCCCCCAGGACTACCGCGAGGTGTTTGAAGACCGTGCGCTCGTCGACGAGGCCTACCGAATCGACCGTGGCACCTACACCGCAGACGTCCTCGCGCGCTTCGAGCGCTGGAAGGCGGCGCGCCGCCAAGGCTCGGTCATCGTGTCGGGCGAGCCGGGTGTGGGCAAGACGACGTTTCTGAACGGCGTGAGCGCGAAGCTCGCCGAGGCCACCGAGTGGCCGATGGTCCGGGGTCGCATCGACGAGAAGCTCGAGAGCCGCGAGGGCGTGCTGGACTTTGTCGCCGAGCTCTTCGAACTCGACACCACGCCGAGTAGCTCCGACGAGCTCATCGCGCAGCTGAACGAGCTCGAGCCGCGCGTGGCGCTCGTCGACGACTGCCACCACGCGTTCACCCGTCAAATCGAGGGCTTCGACAGCCTCGAGACGCTCCTCGACATCGTCAACCTGTGCGACGAAGCGCACTTCTTCGTGCTCACCTTCAACGGGTTCACCTGGAGCTATATCAACCGCATCGAGGCGCGCGAGCACTACTTCGGCCAGGTGCTCACGCTCGAGCCGTGGTCCGAAGAGGACCTCGAGCGCATGATCGAGACGCGCACCGCGCACACCGACTACCTGCCGAGCTTCGCCGACCTCGTCCACGACCAAGTCGACCACGCCGACTACTTCTTCGAAGTGGTCAAGACCGCCAATGGGTACTTTCGCTACCTGCACGAGTTTAGCGGGGGCAACCCGCGCGTTGCGATGCTCTATTGGCTGCGAAGCTTGCGGCCGACGGGCGACGCGAAGACGCTGCAGGTGAGCCTGTTTCGCCGGCCGTCGACCGCCGAGTTTTCGAGCTATACCGACGACCATTGGTTCGTGCTCGGCGCGCTCGCCCAGCACGGCGAGCTCGACGTCGACGAGCTAGCCACCGTGGTGAACGTACCTCGAGGCTTCTGCAACCTTGCGGTCGACTACTTCGCCGAAGCCGGCGTGGTCGACCTCGACCCGGAGAGTCGACGGGCGCGGCTCACCCCGCTCTTCTTGCGCCAGGTGCTCCGCCAGTTGTCGAACTCGAATTTTCTGTATGGGTACGGGAACGGGTGACGCGATGTTCACGCACATGACGGCATACGCCCTGCTCGCGCAGGCGACGCCCGAGGCCCAGGCGGTCATCCAGACGCTGCAGATGATCAACCTCGGCAAGGTGTTGACCGCGGCGGTGATCATCGCGCTCGCCTACGGCCTCAACCACCTCGTTGACAACACCATCGAGCGCTTCAGCGAGGGCGTGGCCCGACGCAGGCTCGTGCTCAAGAAGCTGTCGAGCTTCGCCAAGCTGAGCATCTTCGTGGCCGCGTCGTTTCTGGTGGTCGTCACGTTTTTGGCCGGCAAGGAAGAGGTGCTCCTGGGCGTGATGGGCACCCTGGGCCTGGCGGTGGGTTTTGCGCTCAAAGACACCGCCTCGTCGATCATGGCGGGCATCTTGATTCTGGTGGACCGCCCGTTCGGCGTCGGCGACCGCATCTACTTTGGCGAGGTCTACGGCGAGGTCAAAGAGATCGGCCTTCGCGCGGTGCGCGTCCGCACGCCCGGCGACGAGATGGTCTCCATCCCGAACAACAAGTTTCTGACCGAAGCGGTCGCCTCGGCCAACGCCGGCAGCCTCGACATGCTCGTGGGCATGCAGTTCTACATCGCGGTGACCGAAGACTTCCAACTCGCCAAAAAGCTCGTCTACGAGGCGTGCGTTACCTCCAAATACGTCTTCTTGGAGCGCCCGGTGAATATCCTCATCGAGGACGTCGCCCGCGACTCGGCGTTCACCACCGTGATCACCTGCAAGGCCTACGTCATCGACACGCGCTTCGAAAAGGACTTCATCACCGACGTCACCGAGCGGGTCAAACGCATGTTCCGAAAGCACGACATCCAGGCGCCCTACGCCCGCGAGATGATGGTCGAGGAGCCCGAGCGATGCTGACCCTACTGCCGACCGTGCTGGCACAAGCGACCCCCGACGCCACGGCTTTGGCCCAGGCACTGCAGTCGATCGAGTTCGACAAGCTCCTGCACGCGCTGGCCATCGTAGCGGTCGGCTACACGCTCAACCGCCTCATCGAGACGAGCCTGGAGCGTCTGGGCAAGCAGGTTCCCAAGCGGCGGCTGTTGCTCGAGCAGGTCTCGAGCTTCACCCGGCTGAGCATCTTTGTGCTGGGGACGTATCTGGCGGCAGCGACCGTGCTCGAAAACCAGAAGAGCGCCGCGCTCGGCGTGATGGGCACACTGGCGGTGGCGCTGGGCTTCGCGCTCAAGGACACCGTCTCGTCGGTCATGGCGGGTATCTTCATCCTCGTCGACCAGCCCTTCCAAGTCGGCGACCGCGTGCGCTTCGAGGGGTACTACGGCGAGATTAAAGAGATCGGGCTTCGCTCGGTGCGCCTGCAGACCCTCGACGACCACAGGGTCTCCATCCCGAACAACAAGTTTTTGACCGAAGCGGTCGCCTCGGCCAACGACGGCGACCTCGACATGATGGTCGAGATGAAGTTCCACGTGGCGATGAGCGAGGACGCCGACCTGGTCAAAAAGCTCGTCCACCGCGCCTGCGTGACCTCCAAATATGTCTACCTCGACAAGCCGGTGGCGATGCGGGTGCGCGACGAGGAGGTCAGCTACACGTTCGTGACGACGGTGACCTGCAAGGCCTACGTCATCGACGCGCGCTTCGAGAAGGCCTACGTCAGCGACGTGACCGAGCGCGTGAAGCTTGCCTTTCGGCGCCACGGCGTGCAGTCGCCGTATGCGCGCACCGCCGAAGTCATGGCTGAATCCTAACCGGCGTCCGCCTCGGCATCGCCGGCGTCGGCCTCGTCGTCGGACGAATCATCATCGACATCGCCGTCTGCTAGCTCGTCGGTCTCGTCGGCTTGCAACTCACCGTCTTCGTTGGCGTCGCGGAACAGCGCGGCCGAGCGCTTCATGTTTTCGCGGAAGCTGTCGAGCAGGTCGCTGTTGTTGTCGGCGTCGATCAGGATCTCGGCGTCGCCGTCGGCTCCGTCGAGCTCTTCGGCCGCGAGCCATTCGTCGAGGGCGAAGGCGACGAGCAGCGGCTCGCGGCTGGCCGACAGGGTGAAGTCGCCATCCATGCGGAAGGTGTCTTTGTAGTCGTCGCGGACCACGAAGGGCGTGCCGTCGTAGGAGCCGCGCACGAGCACCGACAGGCCGTCGAGCTCGGCGGGCACGCCCGCGGGCAGGCTGTCGAGGTCGGACTCGGCGAAGCGAAGCTCCATGCGGCAGTAGCGCGTCGCCTCGCTGCTGAGCATGTCGAGCGCGGGGAACTCGCGGCCCGAGATGAGCTCGACGGCGAAGGCCTGGTCGTAGTCGGTCTCGTCGCTCCCCGAGCAGTTGGCCGCCTCGCGCAAGCGAAGCTCGTCGAAGACCAGCCATGCCTCGGTGATCTCGATGCCGCTGGCGAGCGTCAGTGCCCCGCGCTGCTGGCCGTCGTAGCCGGAGAACTCCACGGTGACGTCGGACGTCTGCGGGTTTCCAACTTCGGTGCCCACGCAGGCGCCGATGAGGCTCAGTGCGCCGATCACCGCTAGCAGATTGACAAGATTTGGTGCTGCTCGCATTCAGTCGTCTCCAGATACGTCGTCAGGCAAAGAACTCAGGGGGAAGAGCTGGGTGTTGATCTGGAAGACCACCTGCGGCTCCTCGTCGCTGTCGCACAGCTCGAAGACCAGCTCGCGAAACGCGTGCACGCGCTCTTTGAGTTCGCCGATGGTCTCCGGCGAAATGCACACCGTCATCGCCGCCAGGTCGCGGTACTCACGCGGGATGATCTCGATGGACTCGCCGGCGCGCTCGAGCATCTGGCGGTGGTAGTTGGCGATGGCCAGCGAGCGCACCTCGTGCTCGGTCGTCACGCTCGCCTCGCCGCGCACGAGCGTTCCCGAATCCTCGCGGACCACAAGCCCCAGATCCAGCAGGACTTCGAGGGCCGTCTCGGCCTGCTCCGGCTCGATGTTGGGGGTCAACTGACCGGCAATCCAGGCTGGATCCTCGTCGAAATCGGGCCGCGCGACCATCTCGCGAATCGCCGGGTAGTACCAGTGCGAGAGGTAGTCGAACATCGCCTGGTCGATGCGCCGCGCGGTGCGAAATCGGCGGCTGGCGGCCAGCTTCTCGAAGGCGCGGTTGCGCTCGCGGTCGGTCTCGGCCTGGTCGAAGTCGATGAGCAACCGAAAGAACTGCGTCTCCTCGGCATTGAGCTCGAGCGCCTTGGCGAAGTTTTCGACCGTGTCGCCGATATTGCGCTCCCCGCGCATCACGTGGCGCAAAAAGCTCGGAGACGACAACCCTGCCTTGCGCGCGAAGTAGCGGTACGAAAAGGCCGAGGTATTCGCCTTGGCCGCCTCGTAGTACGCACGCAAAAACGCGCGGTAGTCGAGGAAGTCGAAGATGTTGGGTTTCCAGTCACTCATGGGCGTACTCTCAGTTCTTCGTCAGAGTACGTAGAAAACCGCCGCCGAACAACCTCGGCGGCGGCTTTCTGTACTCGGGGCGAGTACGAGTGCGTGCTCAGTGAATGGAGGAGGAGCGGTCAGCCCTCGATGCACACCGGCGTTTCACCTCCGCCGGCCTGATTGTCCTTGGTGTCGCAGGCGTACCCGTCGCGGCAAGAGCCGTCGGCGCCGCAGCGAAGCAGGCAGGTCCCGCCGGCTTCGTCGACACAGGCGCTGCCGGCCGGACAGTCGGCGTTCGACGAGCAGCTCGTGCTGCAGGTGCCGTCGGGGAAGTCGCCTCCCTGCAAGCAAACGGAGCCGTCAGCACAGTCGGCGTCGTCCGCACACGAGCCACCGACCACGTCGCCCGTATTGCTCACCGCGTCGCACTGGGCGTTGCCCTCGGGGCAGACGCACTGGCCGGAGGTGCACTGCTCGCCGGGGAAGCAGTTGAGGCCGCATTCGCCGCAGTTGGCGACGTCCGACGAGAGGTCGACGCACTGGCCATCACAGGCGACCTGGCTGCCCGAGCACGTCAGGGGCTGGCAGGAGCCCGAGACGCACTGCTCGTCGCCGGCGCAATCGTTGCCGCATTGCCCGCAGTTGTTGACGTCGCTCGACAGGTCGACGCAGGTGTCGCCGCAGCTGACTGTGCTGCCCGGACACACACACGCGCCCGACTCACACGCGGCGTCGGCCGCGCAGTCGTTGCCACACTGGCCGCAATGCTGCGGGTCGCTGCTCACGTCGACGCACGTGTCGCCACACTGGGTCGCCCCATCGGGGCACTGACACGCCCCCGAGACGCACTCGCCGGCGCTTCCGCACGACTCGCCACAGCTTCCGCAGTTGTTCGGATCTGCCGACAGGTCGACGCACGTGTCGCCGCACAGCACCAGGTTTTCGGGGCAGCTGCACGTCCCGCCGGTGCAATCGGGCTCGGTGACGTCTTCGCCGGCACCCGTGTCGGCGCTCGTATCGGCGGTCGCGCCTGTGTCGTCGGCGTCGGTTCCGCCGGTGGCGTCCTGTGTCAGGCTTCCGTTATTCGTGCCTTGGCCTCCGGTGGCTACCTCCTCGGTGCAACTGACCGACATCATCAATACGACCGACCAAACGAGCGCCGAAATCATCGACGTTGCGCGACTCTTGCTCAGAAACATGGCTCTCTCCACCTCTCAAAAAAAATCAATCAAGCTCTCACGTTAGGATACGAAGCCATCAGGCAAGCTTCAAAGGTTTAGGCCCCCAATTCAGGAATCTCCGTACTCGGGTTGTGTACGGATTCACCGGATGCACTTCGACCTCCAAACAAGAGAACGGCCGGCGGAGACAATCTTCGCCGGCCGATTCTCTGTGGTACATGTATCGACGCTCACTCGGGATGGAAGATCGGCTCGCGATTCTCGAGGAATTGCTCGAGGCGGTCGCGGTCGGCGTCGTCGAGATCGACGAAGCGCGCGCCAAAGCCCGGAAGCGTGCCGTTTTGCAAGTCGGAGACCGCGCGCTGCCAGCACACCTCGGCTTTGACCTCGACCAAATCCTCCTCGCCGGGCAATTCGAAGACCAGCTCGATCGTTTCGCCAATCGATAGAAGCTCGTGGGTCGCCACGAAGAGGCCGCCTTCGCTCATATTGTCGGCGAAGCCCACGTAGAGGTTGGAGTCCGAGTGCATCGACACCGCCACCCTCACGCGCTTGCGGTCGCTCTCGCGACGATTGATAATGACCTCGCTTTCCTCACCACCTAAACCAGCAGCCCATGAATCTGACATTGGCGCCTCACGCAATCGGTTGAATACAGCTCATCCATGTTCGAGCCACCACAAAAAGGCAGCAAGACCACCCTAAGAGTGCCATTTTTCGAGCCCCACCTCAAGCACGACAACCGAGCCATAAGACACTACGAGAATACAGCCAACTGCGCAGGATAACACAATGAGTTTCTACGAAAACTTTCTATCTGAAACCCACAAAATGTTCCGCCAGACGGCCAAGCGATTTGCGCTCGACGAGATTCGACCGAACGCTCACGCGTGGGAGGAGGCCGGCGAGTTTCCGCGCGATCTCTATAAGAAGGCGGCTGACGCCGGCATCCTGGGCGTGGGCTTTCCGGAGGAACTCGGCGGCAGCGGAGGCGGCCCCATGGCGGGGGTGATGGTCATCGAAGGGCTGATGCACGGCGGGTCGACGGGCGTGGCCGCGGGCCTCGGCTCCCTGGGCATCGGCTTGCCGCCGGTCGTGCAGAGCGAGGACGAGCGGCTCATCGACGAGTTCGCCCGCCCTGCCCTGGCGGGCGACAAGATTTGTGGCTTGGCGATCACCGAGCCGAATACAGGCAGCGACGTGGCCGGAGTGACCACCCGCGCCGAGCTCGACGGCGACGAATACGTGGTCAGCGGCGCCAAGATGTTCATCACGTCGGGCGTGCGCGCCGACTTTTTGACCACGCTCGTGCGCACTGCCGAAGACAAGCACGGCGGCTTGAGCTTTCTGGTGGTCGAGACCGACCGTGAGGGCGTGACCCTCTCCGAGCCGCTCGCGAAGCACGGCTGGTGGGCGAGCGACACCGCCGAGATCGGCTTCGACGAGGTGCGCGTACCCAAGGAGAACTTGGTGGGCAGCGAGGGCGGCGGGTTCGTAACGCTCATGCGCAACTTCCAAAACGAGCGCCTCGCCCTGGCCGCCTACGGCGTGGCCACCGCCGAGCTCGCCTACGAGGAGTCGATGAAGTACGTGAAGGAGCGCGAGGCCTTCGGCCGCCCCATCGTCGGCTTCCAAGTCACCCGCCATAAGCTCGTCGACATGCACACGCGGATCACCGCCGCGAAGACGTTCCTGTACCAGGTCGCCAGCCGCATGGAGGCCGGCGAGTACATCGTCAAAGAGGTGTCGATGGCCAAGAATATCGCAGCCGAGCTCGCCGTCGACGTCTGCTACGAGGCGGTCCAGCTACACGGCGGCATGGGATATATGCGCGAGTCGCTCGTCGAGCGTCTGAGCCGCGACGCGCGTCTGTTGCCGATTGGTGGGGGGACTCAGGAGATTATGAAGGAGATTATTGCGAAGCAGATGGGGATCTAGGGGTTTGGGGGTTTGGGAACTGCGTGACTACTCGGGAGGTTGGGGTTCGGTGCCTTCGTAGCGTGTGTTCAGGAGGCGCACTTCGTCGAAGCGGAACAGCTCCTTGAGCACGCGGTCGGCCTGACGGTCGCTCTCGAACTCGCGGGCGAAGAACTCCTCGCCCGCGGCGTTATAAAAACGCAGCACCGCCTCGTCACGCTCGATGAGCGAGACCTGTGCCATGTTGACGCGGAAAGTACCAAACTTCGCCCAGGCAGCAGCGGTCATCGGCGGCTCCTCAGGTGTCGGAGTCGTCTTGTTCGTCGTCTTGCTGCGCTTGTTGAGCCTGCGCTTGTTCAGCCTGCTCCTTCTCGGCCTCCTCGAGCATCTCCTCGACCTCGTCGACGTGCTCGGGCTCGAGACCCTCGACCATCTCGCCCAGCGCGCGGCGCGCTTCAAAGGTGGTCATTCGCTGCTTCTGAAACTCGACACAAATCAGGCACATACGGTGCTCCTGGCTAGAAACGTTGCTTCGTGCGGGTCTGAGGCCTCACTCGTGCCCCTGCTGCTAACCGCACGTGTGTACTTATATCATCGACGCCTGCGCGAGTCGATCAACTGCGGTGGAGAGGCGAGGACGGTGACGGGGACGGTCACCGTCCCTCCCCAAATCCCCGCTTGCAGTCCCCCATGATTTGATTCATACCGCCAACCGGAAGCAACCACGCCTCACCCCAGCCGCACGAGCAGCACCGTGGCCAACCCCCGAAATATCGACGCAACCGAAGGCGACCTGGTCAAAAAGAGCCTTTTGATCGCCTGGCCGGCGGTCTTGCAGGCCATCTTGGTCAACTTCTACGCGTTCAACGATTTCTTCTTCATCGGCCTGCTCGACAACCCGGCGGCGACCGCGGCGCTGTCGGCGTGTTTTGCGATCTTGGTGGTCAACTACACGCTGCTCAACATGATCGCGACCGGGTCGACCACGCTGATTGCGCAGTATTTCGGCCGGCGCCAGAAGGACAAGCTCGCCTCCATTTTGAGGCAGGCGATCACCAGCGAGATCTTGTGGGGCGCGCTCATCGGGCTGCTGGGGCTGGCGCTGTTGCCGCTCATCATCTCGATGTCGAACGTGACCCCGGCGGTGGGCGCCGAGATCGACGGCTACCTGTCGGTCATCTACTGGACCTCGCCGTTCTTCGCGCTGATGCTGGTGGTCATCGGGGCGTTCCGGGCCTGCGGGAACACGCGCGTGCCGCTAGTTTTGGAGGTGGCGAGCCTGCTCATCAACGTGCTGCTCAACTACCTGCTCGTGCTCGGCCCCGGCCCCCTGCCCTCCCTGGGCGTCGCCGGCGCGGCGGTGGCGACCGGCGTGAGTCGCGGCATCCCCGGCGTTATCGGGCTATGGCTCATCTTTCGCGGCGGCCTCGACGTCGACCTGCACCGCGCCGAGGACGGCGAGCGCAGTTGGCTGCCCACGCCGAAGGTGCTCGGGGCGATGTTTCGCATCGGCATCTTCTCGTCCATCTCGGGGGCGATCTACGGCACGGTCTACTTCATCCTCAATCGCATGGCCGGCGAGATTGGGCCAGCGGCGCAGGGGGGCCTGGGCGCAGGTCTTCGGGGCATCGAGTGGATCGGCTTTGCCTTCGGCGACGGCTTCTTTGCGGCGAGCATCGCCATGGTCGGCCAGAACCTGGGGGCCGACAAACCCAAGCGCGCGTTCAAGGGCGCGCTGCTCAACGCCGGGTTGAGCGCGCTGAGTTGCCAGCTCGTCGGCTTTGGCTTTCTGCTCGCCCCCGAGCAGCTCACCGCCATCGTCACCGGCGACCCGCAGACCTTGGCCTACGGCGCCGAATACGTGCGCACCATCGGCTGGGTGATGTGGGCGGTCGGCTTCGAGATGGCGATGTACGGCGCATTCGTAGGCGCCGGGCAGACCCGCGTGACGATGGCCATTTCGGGCACCGCCAACCTGCTGCGCGTGCCGCTGGTGGCTTGGTTCTTGTTCGGCCCAGAGATGTTCGGTGAGGGAGTGCTGTGGAGCTTCACGGGGCTTGCGGACGCTCCACCCATCGTGGGCACCTTCTCGGCGATCGCCAACGCGATTGCGATCACTGCGGTGCTCAAGGCGATCGTGTTCACGATCTATCTGCTCTGGCGGCGCGGCTTTGCCGAGCGCGTCGATGTTTTCGCAAATTAGAGCGGCTCGGCCTCGTCGGCCCACGCGCTCACCCAGGTGCCGCGCTGCTCGACGGCCTCCAAAAAAGCTGCGTAATACGGGTGGGTGCTCAGCGTGGCGCTGTCGCCGATGACCAGCAAGAAGCGCCGGGCGCGCGTCAGGGCGACGTTCATGCGCCGGGTGTCCTTCAAGAAACCGAGCTGCCCGTCCGGGTTGCTGCGCACCAAGTCGACCACCACGGCCTCCTTCTCGCGCCCTTGAAACCCGTCCACCGTGTCGATCTCGACACCGGGAACGTCGTCCAAGAGCTTGCGAAGCCGGCGCACCTGCGCGAAATACGGCGAGATCACGGCGATATCGTCGGGGGAGACGCAGCGGCTGACCAACCGGCGCACCTCGGCGGCGGTGCGCTCGGCCTGGGCGGGGTTCGAGCTGCTCGGATCTTCTTCGCTGCGCTCTTCGTCCCAGCCCTTGCCGGCGGTGTCGACGAAGACGAGCGGCCCGGTGCGCACCGGGTCGGCGACCACGCCGTCGAGCTCGTCGAGGGTGTGCTCGACGACCGCGTCGGCGGCGACGAGTTGGCCGTCGTATTTGGTCTCGGAGGGAAAGGTCATCAGGCATTCGTGCATGCGGTGCTGCACTTCGAGCATCACCGCCTCGTCGCTGAGCCGCTCGAAGAGCGTCACGCCCAGCCCCTCGCGCTCGGCCTCCAGGTCGATGACCGTGGGGGCGAGTTGGTGCGGGTCGCCGGCCATGACCACCTTGGGCGCGCGCAAGAGCGCGACCAGCGCGATGGGGTCGGCGGCCTGGGTCGCCTCGTCGAGTACGACCAGGTCGAACTCCTCGTCGTCGAGCAACTTCGAGTCGGCGCCGGCGGCGGTCGCGCAGATGACCGGCGTGCGATCGATGATGGCACCCTGCACCCGGCGCAGGTGGCCGCGCGCATCGCCCCACAGGTTTCGCATCTCGCGGTACATGCCGGCGCGCTCGGCGCGGCTCAAACTCCCGCGCGAGCTCTTGCCTCGTGAGCTTCGAGCGTCGATGCGTCGGCGAATCTCGCGCGCCTCGTCCATCCACTTCTGGGCGAGCTTGTAGTCGTGGGTTGCCTCCAAGAGCGCGTCGAGCGAGCGCGCCTCGACCGACGGGGCAACGCGCGCCGGATGGCCCAGGCGCACCACCTCCACACCCGCCTCGATGAGGCGCTCGGCGAGGTTGTCGACGGCGGCGTTGCTCGCCGCGGTCACCAGCACGCGCTCGCCGCGGGCGACGGCCTGGCGCACTACTTCGACGAGGGTGCGCGTCTTGCCGGTGCCCGGCGGGCCGTGCACGAGGGCGACGTCCTCGGCAGACAGCGCCTGCTCGACCGCGCGTCGCTGCGCCTCGTTGAGCTCTTCGTCGAAGACGCTCCACTCCGGCGAGCGACGCCTCTTGGGCTCGTGGGCCCCGAAGAGCACCTTGCGAAGCTGGCCTTGATCGGAGACCTTCGCGGCTTGTCGAAACGCGGCCACCGCGCGCTCGCCGCGGTCGAAGGTCGTCTGAGGGGCCTCTTGGTCGAGGTGGAAGGTGTCGCCAAAGAGTCGGTCGGGCACGTCGCCGTCGACCATGACGCCGAGGCGGCCGCCTTTGCGCCGGGCGATGACCGCCTGGACCGCGTCTCGCTCGGTGGGCGACTCACGCCACAGGACCACGGGCGAGCCTGGTCCTGCCCGGAAGCCGTCGAGCGCGTCGGGCTTGCGCGGCGCCAGCCAGAGCATCATGCGCTCTCCGGGGGCCGCGGCGGTCTCCTCGACCTCGAGGTTCGCCAGGGCGATGCCCTGCTCGACGCGCTCGTCGAGGGTCGTCTCGGCGCGCTCCTCGAGGTGGCGTCGGCGACACGTCTCGCGCTCCTTTCGCCAGAGTTCGGCGAGCTTTTCGAGCTGCTTGTCTTCGTGTGGGTCGCTCATGGAAATGAAGATCAGAGAGGAAGGTTCGCTGCACCAGCATCAACACCGGCGGACGATCCTAAGGGCGAGGCGGCTGGGCTCAACGCAACTGGCTGGGCTCCACGGAACTGGCCGGGCTCAACGCAACTTCATGAGGAGCTCGCGCGCGGCCGCCTTGGCCGCCGGCGTCCCGCGCTCGCCGACGAGCACGCTCGCTTTGTGGACCATCCAGATCAGGTCATCGTCGCCCAGACCGAGCTTCTCGACCGTCTCGAGCACCCGCGCCTGATGATGCTCGAACGCCTCCCAGTCCTCCTCGGCGGCGCTGCAGGTCATCAGCCCGGCGTGAACCAGCGGCTCGCGCGGGCCGAAGCCCATCTCGGCAAATCGCTCGGCCACGTCCAGAAAGAGCCGCTTCGCCGCGGTATAATTGCCGACACCGATCTCGACGAGCGCCAAGTTGAACCGCGCAATGTGCAGGTTGCGATCGTAGGCGGGCAGCCACAGGATGATGGCCTGCTCGAAGAAACGACGCGCGTCGTCCCAATCCTGCCGGTCACGAGCGATCTCGCCCAGCGAGTTCAGCGCGGCGGCTTCGGTGGTCTTGTGGCCCGCCTCCTGGGAGATGTCGCGCGCCCGGGCGGCACAACTCTCCGCCTCGGCATGATCGCCTTGCATCAACCAGGCATAGGACATCTGCGACAAGACCACCGCCATCATGAACGCGTCGCCGATCTGCTCGAAGCTGCGCAGCGACGCCTCGAAAAACTCGAGCGCCTCTCGAAGGTTGCCCTGCTCCATTTCGAGATGGCCGCGATGCATGCGGCTGGAGGCCAGCCCGGAGTCGTCGGCCGCGAGCGCGTATTGGGCCGTGGCGTCCTCGAAGGACTCACGGGCCTCCTCGAGGCGGCCTTCGTCACGGAGCATCTGACCATGGATGAGGGCGGCGTTGCCGCGCTCGGAGGCCCAGTCGGTCCGCTCGAGCACCTGCCGACTGCCGTCGAGGAGGCGCAGCGCGCGTCTGCGCTGCCCCTGGATCTGCAACAGACGTGCGCTGCGCCAATCGTTCTGTGCGCGGCGGGGGTCGTCAGAGGGGAGTTCGAGCTCGTCCATCAATCGCTGACGTTCGTCGAGCACGGCGTGCGCCTGCTCGTAGGCGCCGTCGGCGTACGCCTCCTTCTCGACCATCAACAGCGGCTCGAGCGCCTCCTCGGAGCTTCCGGCGGCGAGCAGGTGGTCCGCGCGACGCCGTGCGACGCCTGCGGACGAGTCGCCGGCCACGCTGAAGAGCGCGTTGGCGCACATCGTGTGGTACTTCTTCCAAGCAGGCGTCCCGCGCACCTTGTCGACCAGCGCGTCGACCAACTCGCGATCGACGAAACGCCAGCCGTCGGCCACGCGCTCGGCGAGGCCGTGGCTGACCAGGGCATCGACGAGCCGGTCGCTGGCGTCGAATCCGGCCAGACGGCAGGCAGCCTCCCACTCACGGGTGCGCACCATCGGGCCCAGCAGCGCCGCGATCTTCAAGCTCGGCAACGCCTGGCGCGACCCCTCCTCGGGGAGCTTCGCTGCAGAGATGACCCCTTCGAGTTTTTCGACGTTCTCAGACACTCGTCACCTGTCGGTCACGCAACTCATTCGCCTCATCGTCTCGGTCGAGGCGCTCGAGTTGTTCACATGCAAAGTCGACCATCTGCTGATGGGCTTCGGGACGTTCTCGGGCATCGACGAGCTCCAAGGCGCGCTGGGCCATCCACGCCAGGTCGGCGTGGGCGGCGTCCGTCTCGTCGACCATCTCCAACGTCTTGGCGTGCAGCTTCTCGAAACCACTCCAGTCACCCTCGCCAATCGCACAGGTCATCAGCCCGGCGTAGACCAAGGGGAGCCGCGCGTCGAACCCGACAGCCGGATATCGTTCGAGCAACTCCGCCAGAATCGGACGCGCCTCGGAGAAATGGCCCGCGCCGATCTCCACCAGCGAAATATTGTAGCGCGCAATATGGACCGTGCGAAGCTCGGCGGCCTCCAAGATGGCGGCCGCGCGCGCATAATGCTGCTTGGCGGCGTCGAACTTATCCTCACTGCGCGCGATTTCACCGAGGGTGATCAACGCCGACGCCTGAACGGGCTTGTGCGACGATCGCCGAGAGGCCTCGAGCGCTTCCGCCACCGTCTCCTTGGCTTGTTCGATATCTCCGGACGAGCGCCAAATGGTGGCCAGCAACAATAAGATGCTGCTGATCATGAAATCGTCACCCAGCCTTCGAAACGTCTGCAGCGCCTTGGTGAAGTAGCCTTTCGCCGAGTCGTGATGCCCCGCCGCCAACTCCAGATAGGCGAGGCTCGCCCTGCTGGTCGCCAACCCGCGGTCATCGCCACTGGCTCCGAAGCTTGTCATCGCCTCCTCGAAGCACTGGCGAGCTTCATCTTGGCGCCCCGTATCGCGCAGGATACGACCGTATAGCTGCGCGGCACTGCCATGCTCGGAAGGCCACTCGGTCTGAATCAGGATCTCACGACATTCCTCGATGAGTCGCTGGGCCCGTTCGACATCCCCGTTGTTGTAGACGAGTTCGGCACGACGTCGAGTATTCTGAGCTCGGCGGGGATCTCGCGCGTCGGCACCGAGATGATCGAGCAGGCGTTCGCGCCGATCGAGCAGCCGATGCGCCTCGTCGGCGTCACCGTCGAGAAACGCCTCCTCTTCGGCGAGGAGAAGCGGCTCGAGCGCCTCTTCGTATTTGCCGGCTCGCTCGAGGTGGTCGGCTCGCCGCCGGGCCACCCCGGCGTGCCGGGCCGAATAACGTTCGAAGAGCATTTGCGCGCAGGCGGCGTGGTGCGCCTCCCAGCGGCCCTGCCGACGGGCGATCTGCTCGAGATCGTCGAGCAGTTCGTCGTCGAGAACCAGGCATTCGCCGTCACGACGCAGCAATTGACCCTCAGTGAACCTTGTCGTCCACGTCTCCGACCACGGCACGCCGGCCACCTCACAGACGGCGCGCCACTCCGAGATCTCGACCGGAGATCCCAGAGCGGCGGCCACCTCGAGGCCGAGCTGCATCTGCTGCGTACTCTGTTCGTCGGCGTCTATCGTCGCTGCAAGTCGGGAAATGAAGTTCATCGGGCTCCGTGGACGTTACTTGTAGCCCTTTTCCTGCAGGCGCTTCTGGACCTTTTGGGCGATCTCGCGGCCCCACTTCTGGCCGGCCATCTGCGACTCGCGCGTGATGATGGGGAGCTTTTTGACGTAGCTCTTGCCCGCGGGCGACTCGAAGAACTTGATGAGGGCCTTGATTTCGTCGTGGGTCAGGTGCTTGTCGTAGATCGGCACGATGATCTCGACGAGGCCGTCTTTGTTGATGTCCTTTCGGAACTCGTCCCAGAACTCCGAAGGCACGTTCGGCGCCGACATCTTGAACTGGGCGATCATTTGGTCGACGACCTGCAGGCCGAGCTCGGCCGAGCCGGTGATTTCGAGGAGCTTGCGAATGTCCTTGCGTTTGGCCGACTCACCTTTGCCGCCCGACTCGCCCGACTCTGCGGCCTCGGCCGCTTCAGCAGATTCTGCCTCCGAGTCAGCCTTCTCGCCCTCTTCGTCGGCCGAAGCTTCTTCCTCTTGTGCTTTTTCCCCTTCAGCCGACGCCTCCTCTTCGACCGCGGGACTCGACTCGGCCGTCGCCTCACCGCCCGATTCGCTCTTCGACGAATCGCACGCCACACCTGCCAGGCTCAGCGCCAAAACCATTAACGTGACAACCACTTTTGACTTACACAGCAAAGCACTCATTTCGCTCTCACTCCCACGGGGCAAAAGTACAGACGCCAGTTTTTCGTGTTTGGGTCTTTCGGTTTCGGGCACTTTAAAGGGATCGGCTGTAATTGTCGAAGGTCAGTGACATTTTCGTCACATGAAGTGCGCGCCCCCTTTGGATTTTTGGGGAGGTTTGGCTATGCTGTGGCGCACGCAGCCAAAAGTATTCGACTGCCGTCGTGATCGAGGTGGTCCTCTGGTATCTGAGAGGACGACTCTATCCACCACCGCAGCCTGCGACATATCTGTAGAGCCCCCCATCTTCTTTTGCCACGGTAAGGACAAAGTATGAGCAACGACTGGTCAGACGAGCCCGGGTCCAACGACGGATTCGGCCACGAACAATCCCCCTGGGAGAGCCCCAACACCACCGACCCCGGCGAGCCGAGCGCGAGCTGGGAGACCGATCCGAACAACTACGACCCGGTGCCGATGGGCCCGGCAAGCATCACCGACGTGTTCAACAACCTGGGCACGGTGATGAGCCGCTCGCTCAACTCGGGCGTCGTCGGCGCCTTCGCCGCCCTGATGATCGGTCAATTCGTCATCTCCATTGGCGGCATGATCGCCGTCTTTGCGACGACGGTGGGAATCGGGGCCTTGACGGGCGGCGACTCCGACTTGGCCGCCGCCAGCATGGGCACCGGAATGTTCGTCGGCTTTGGCGCCATCGCGCTGTTCTCCATGGCCGTCCAACTGGTCCTGGTGGGGCTCTTCAACCCCATGCGCACGGCCCTGTTCGAAGGCCCGCAGCCGCATCACGGCTTCGGCTGGTCGCTGAGCAAAGCGACCGAGAATATCGGGGCCATCTTCGTGGCCGGCGCCGCCTACGTGCTTCTCGCGCTGCCGGCGGTCGGCCTGGCGGCGCTTATCGACCCGCTGGCCGCCTTGCTCTGGGTGCCGGTCGTCCTGGTCGCCCTCTTCTTGCTGATGCCCACGATGTACTACGCGGCCACCGGCCACGGCGTCGTCGGCTCGTTCACCAAGGCGTTCTCGACGGTCACGAGCAACCTGGTGCTCTTCATCCTCTTCTTCGTCACCGTCTTCGTGGCCTCGTTGGTGCTCGGTTGCGTCAACGCCATCCTCAACTTCATCCCGATTCTGGGTTGGCTCGCCAGCATGGCCATCGGCATCTTCTCCAACTACCTCGGCTGGGCCTTCTACGTGTCGACGCTGAGCACCGTCGAGTCGCACGAATTGGGTCGCCCGATGCAGTGACACTCGCGCAGTCGCATCCCCGTCGAACCGATTCGCCGGCCCCGCCATTTGTGGGGTCGGCGAAATTTTTATTTGCAACCATGCTTTACGCTTCAAACGCGAGCTACTACGGGTAGCTCACTCATAACTCTAACAAGTCCACTCTTTCGCAGTGCGAGTCCGAACGATGTCCGAGCAAAAGAGAGTCAACGTCGTCCCCATCGAGCCGCCGCCTGAAGATCAGCGCGCGGCACGTCCCCTGCGCTTTGCCGACGAAAGCGAAAAGAAGACGCGCTACCACATGCCCCGCGCGCTCGAATCGAGCTCACCAGTGGGTTATCGCGAGCGGGTCTGCTTTAGCCAAGAAGAGGCCGACCAGGTCGTCGAGCTGTTGTCGCTGGCGCGGCCGACCCAGTTTATCGAGCCCGAAGCACCGGTGACCGACGGGGAGATGTTCGAAGAGACCGCCCTCGGCGTGGTCACCTCCCGCCAGTCGACGAACTACCGCGGCCACAAGCAGATCACGCTCGGCCCGGAGGATTCGCGCAAGATGAACGTCTTGCTACACCGGCTCCGCGGCTGCGAGGCTGCCCCACTCGACGGCGCCGAGTACACCCACGTGGTGTTGTCGCGCCCGTATCGCACCGCGTTCACGCTGTTGTTGACCTTTGTGGGCCACCTGCCGTTCATCAGCCCGCTGACGGTGCTCAAACGCGCGCTCGACAAGCGCTTCAAGCATATCGACGACATCCCGACCATCGGCTACCTGCAGCAGTTGCATATCGGCATCTTGGCCGACGCCATGGAGCGCGCCGCGCCCATCGCCTCGGCGGGCAAGCGCAAGGCGCAGGTCTTCTCGGCCCCTTTCGCCGGTGACAACGCCGGGCAAAACACGCGGGTCATCCGCCAGATTGAAAAACTGGCCGGGCTGACGATGGCCGACCGCGCCAAAGGGTGGCGCGTGGCGCTTGTGGGCCAGGTGGGAACGGTGCCCGACGAGGAGCGCCCGTCCATCGCTCCCGACCTGTACCGCAAAATCGGCGCCAACATGCTCGCGTTTCGAAGCGAGCGCATCCAACCCGGCGTCAACGCCGAGGAGAGCGCACCCGAGGCGTATCAACAGCGCCAGGAGATGGACGTCCCCGACGAATTGACCGTCATGGCCGGCCGCGCCGCCTACAACGCGTTCGTGCACTGGACCGACTGCGACCGCGAGCACAGCAAGGACTTGCTCCTGTTGGAGCGCATTGACGTGCTCACGCCCAACGGCAAGCGGCGACTGCGCGAGGTGCGCGACGCGCTGGGACAGGTCACCGAGGAGGTCATCGACGGCATCCCCACCTGGGCCGATTTGCTGACCGGCAAAGCGCTGAGCCGAAACGCCGCGCGCGGCCGCAAGGCCTTCGCCCTGGCCGGCCAGCGCATCTACGTGGGCGGACTCGACCGCAGCGAAGTCGCCGCGGCCGGCCTCGACTGGAACGTCGCCGTGCGCGCCACCGGCGCCGCCGCGGCTCGAAGCGCGCTCGTCGCCGAGCTCATGGGCTGCATCGACATCCCCGAGGGCTGCGACCTGCTCGCCGGCATCTGCTTGATGGCCGGGCCGGTCAACCAGAACGATATCGGCAAGGAGTTCTTCGGCCACGACGACCTGTTGTGCGGAGAGTTTCCCGACCGCGACCCCACTTCGCTTCTGGTGTGGACGCTCAAGGCCAAAACGGTCGCCGACCCCATCGGCAACGAGGAGCAACTGTTGAACGCCAATCGCAAGGGCGCGCTGGTCGACCTGCGTCCGGGCCCGCACGAAGTCGTCGCCATCAAACGCGGCGACCGCCTCGTGCCGTTTCGCAAGCGAGGTGACCAAGCCGGAGGTGACCCATCCGGAGGTGACCAATTCGGAGGCAATAAGATCAGCCGCGAGCGCGCCTTCCACGATGTCGACAATTTCGTGGCCAGCGACGACGGCCAGCCCATCGAGGGCAACCGCGGCGAGCCCTGGCCCAGCGAGTGGGCCTCGCAGCCGGTTTTCGAATAGATGGCCCCTTAGACCGGCCGGGCCGGCGAGTCTGTTCGACCGAAAATGTCACACGAATGGCACGCTGGGCGGGTCCCGGCGGCGCGGACCTCATTTGACCTCGTCAATATCGACTGGTAAAAAGAGGGCGCTCACGGAAAATCCAAGAGCACTTTGTATGGCCAAGCCAAAGTGCTGAGTTGCATGGGGTGAGGCCAATTATTTGATTGCAGGATGAGAACAAGAGGACAGAATGTCGAACAAGATTCAAGGTCGAGTGAAGTGGTTCAACGAGGACAAAGGTTACGGCTTCATCGAGCGTGACGACGGCGGTGAAGACGTCTTTCTTCACTACAGCGCCCTGAACCAGAGCGGATTCAAAACGATCGCCGAAGATGCGGCAGTCGAGTTCGAAGTCGAGCAAGGCCCCAAAGGCCCGAAAGCCGCCAACGTGATTCAGCTATGAGCGGATTTCGGCGTTCGACGCCATAGATAGATTCGCGCCCCTCGTGGGCGCGTCTCGAAAGAAAGCCCCGGCCCCTGCGGTCGGGGCTTTTTTGTGCGTGCATTTTGTGAGCGATTGTGAGGTGCTTGCCTCCGGCTTTGACCTAGTGTTACGGGCGCGTCGGGTCGTCTTTTCGCAAGGAGTGCACGTGGACTGGCTGATTACCCTGTTCGACTATTTCGGCATCGTCATCTTCGCCATCAGTGGTGCCCTGGTCGGTGGCCGCAGGCGCATGGACCCGGTGGGCTTCGCCCTGGTGGGCACGGTCACCGGCGTGGGCGGCGGCACGCTGCGCGACCTTGTGCTGGGCGTGCGCCCGGTATTCTGGGTCGAGGACCCCAGCTATATCATCGTGTGCGTGGTCGCCTCGGTGGCGACCTATTTTGCGACCAGTCACATCTCCTCGTTGCGCCGCGCGCTGGTGTGGGCCGACGCCGTCGGCCTGGCCACCTTCGCCGTGCTCGGCACCCAGGCCGCCCTCGCCCAGCAGGTCTCACCGGTCATCGCCGTGGCGATGGGCGTGATGACCGCCACCTTCGGCGGCATCGTGCGCGACGTGCTGTGCGACGACGTCCCGCTGATCCTGCGCCGCGAGATCTACGCCACCGCCGCCCTGGTGGGCGCGGTGGTCTACGTCGGCCTCGACTGGACGGGCCTCGACCAGACGCTCGTCATGGCCGCCGGCTTCGCCGCCGCGCTGTCGGTGCGCGCGTTCGGCATCGTCTTCGGCGTGCACGGAAGCGACGCGGGCACCGGCGCCGGTACCGGTGAACTGGCAGCCGCCGAATAGCGCGTCGCCAGACAGGTCGCCCGAGGAATACTCGCCGCAGCGCACACCATTCTAACCACCATGCTCCGAACCAAGCTCCAGATCGGCCTGGCCGCCCTCCTCACCTTCGTCATCTTTTTGGGGAACTACCGGCTGCGCGCCGTCGACGTCGAGGCCTATCGCCCGGGCCACACAGGCCCCGACGTGCTCGCCCAGCTCGACGCGCTCGACGACGCCCTCGACGAGGGCGCCGCCGAGTCGATGCAGGAGATTTTTCCGGAGGGCTACGTCTTCACCTGGGCGCTCTACGGGCTCGCCTGGGTGCAAGTCGGCATGAACGAGCCGCCGCACAGCGAACTGCGCGCGCGGGCCGTCGCCGAGGCGCGACGAGCCGTCGACGCCATCGACTCGGGGCAGGGAAAGGCCCCGTTCGTCGACCATACGCTGCTTCGATGGGGCGCCTTCTACAACGGTTGGCTCGCCCGGCTTCGCGGCGGGGTGCTCGTGATCGACGAGCCGGCCTCCGCAGGCGAGGTCGAGGAGTTCGAGCGACGATGCGACCTCATCGCCGACGCACTGCGCGCGAGCGACACGCCCTTTCTCGAGTCCTACCGCGGCGGGACTTGGCCGGCCGACACGGTCGTCGCCGTGTCGGCGCTTCGCCTGCACGACCACCTCTTCGAGCCCCGCTACACCGACGTGATCGACGCGTGGCTTGCCAAAGCCGACACGCGCATGGACTCGAAGACCGGCCTCATCGCCCACCGAAGCCACCCCGACACCGGTGAGCCGACGGTCTACGCCCGAGGCAGCAGCCAAGCGCTCATGCTTCGCTTCCTCATCGACATCGACCCCGAGCTCGCCCGAGAGCATTACGCCGTGTTTCGCCAGAGGTTCGCCGACGTCCGCGCCGGCATGGTGCCCGGCGTACGCGAGTACCGAAAGGGCCGCGACGGCCCCGCAGACGTCGACTCGGGCCCGATCTTGCTGGGCTACTCCGGCCCGGCCACGGTCGTCGGCATGGGCACCGCGCTCAGCTTCGGCGACCGCGCGCTCGCCGAGCCGCTCCTGCGCGGCCTCGAACTCGTCGGCACTCCGCACACTTGGGACGGTAAGAAGCGCTACACCTTCGGGCTGCTGCCCGTCGGCGAGGCCTTCGTGGTCTGGTCGAAGACCGCGCAGCCGTGGGTCTCCCAGGTCCCGCAGGACATGGAATTCGAGCCGCTCATGAGCGACGGATGGCTGTGGCGCTGGCACCTGATCTCGCTCGCCCTGGTGCTCCTCATCTGGCTCGGGGTGTACTTTTTGTGGCGTGGTCGGAAGCTCGACACGCCTTAGGGCCTGTATGAAAATATATGCCCGAGCGAGGGCGAGCTGATTTTGAGGCCATTTTTGTCCGTAAAACGTAGGCTTAGCAGCGCTAAGTCGAGGCTTTACGGGCAAAAATGGACCAAAACTCAGCCGTCATTCGCGACCAAATTAATTTTCGTACCTAGAACCACTCCTGCAACAACGCCATCGCCTCGTCGACCGAGTCGACGCCAAAGACTCGGTCTTCCTCGCCGGGAAACCGCTCGCGCCGGTCGACCTTGCGGTCGGCCATCTCACCGCTCCACCCGTCGGTGCGAAAGGCGATGATGCGCCGGTCGTAGATCCAGGCAAACGCGATCTCACACAGCGTGCCCGCCCCGCCGCCGATGGCGATGACCGCGTCCGATTGGGCGACGAGCGCGTTGCGCATATGCCCGAGCGGCGTGGGGATGACCACGTCGACAAACTCGTTGGCCACCGCGGCGTCGGTCGTCGGCAAGATGCCGACCATGTCGCCCGCCTCGTACGCCGCGCTACTGCGCGCGCCGCGCCCGGCGGCCTCCATGATGCCGCCCTTGCCGCCGCACACGATGCGATAGCCGGCGTCGACGAGCGCGCGGCCCAGGTCTTCGGCGAGCTTTGCCTTCGGAGAGTCGACGGGCAACGTGCCGTCGCCGATGATGGAGACTGTCGGTTTACGGGTCATAATACTCCCAGTTAGTACTACCTGTTCACTTTCGTGGCCCACATCTTAGCGAGGCCGGGGCCACGAGCGCGAGAAGGCATTCTGACAGTGATGCCGGTGCGCATCATGGAAGAATGACGCCGAAGCGATCGTGGCACTGGGCCGCTCCAGAGTGGGTTCATCGAAAGTGAACAGGTAGTATTAGTCACTCTTGGCTCCCAAACCGACGCCGCATCGCCGCCGCGTCGAGCACCTCGCCGACAAAGTCGGAGTCCATGTCGATGAACCGGTCGAGGTTCATCCCCTCGTCGGGCCGAAAGATGGGCGCCCACTCGGGCGGCGGCGCCTGCCAGTGGCCCTGAGCGTCGCGCATATGTGAGCGGTCCGACGAGAACGTCTGCAGAAAGACCCCCGCGGGCACTACCCGAAACTGCGGCTGGAACGGCTCGGGCACGGTCGCGCCGAACGGAAAGGTCGCCTGCCACCAGACGGCGAACGGCACCGGCGCGCCGACGAGCGTGTCGAGGTCCCACACCATCGCCTGCGGGCCGGAGGCGTCGACCAGCACCACGTGATAGTCCCAGACCACCGGCGCGCCCTGCTCTCTCGCGGCCCGCTGCGCCCACAACGCGCACGTCCGGCCGGCGTTCGAGATGAACACCACCGAGGCGTCCCCGTCGGCGAAGCCGCCGTCGGCGCACAGCTGATAGATATTCTCCTCGCAGTAAAACGGTTGGTAGCGCGGGTTGGAGGTCGGCGTCGTCATGGCAGCGAATATACCCACAATGCCGCAACCGGTCACCCGCAACGGAGCGCCAGAATTCGGGCGCCACGAACCAAAGAGGTGGGGCCGGAGTCGTGACTGCAAGGTTCGCGGCTCCCAACAAGTCGCGCAAAATACGAGGCGCGACGTTCCGGGAACTCGACAAACGCCGCAAAGGTCCGTCTGAAAGGTTCGATGAACAGATCATCTCGCGATTCGACCCTCAAATTTGGAGCCGATGGGCCTTCAAGCCGAGCCTCGAGGCTCATTTTTTGGGCTACGAAACGTTGGATCTACAACTCGTAGCTCGGCTGTGATGTTCATTGGGCGTTTGGCGTGCAACTCGAGGTTCGGCTTTTGTGTCCATTGGACGTTTGGCGTCGAACTCCGGCGGAACTCTTTGGTCCATCGAATATTTGGAATGAAGCTCCGGCCCGTTTTTTGGTCGTTTGGACCTTTTGTTGAGGGCGTGGAGGAACATGGAATCGAACCGCCCGGGTGGTCGAGGTGCTCACCTCGACCACGTGCGGGGCCCGAGACGGACCCCGGCGGCCGAGACGAGGCCGTCGCAAAAGCCTTTGGAGGCAGGGCATCTTGCCCTGGGAGCAAGGCCGCACGCTGCTGCAACCAGCGCTGGAAGCGCTGCCTCCAAACGACGGCGACCCTTTGCGACAGCCTCGAGACGGCCGCGCCCCGACCGTCAATGCGGCGCATCAACTAAGATGTGTGGGGTCGTGAGACGGAGCCGGTTGCGGTCGCGGTCGCGGAGCCGGTCGCGGCTCACCATCCAACACAAATGGCGAAAGCGCACAACCCGGTCGGGGCGCGCGGCTTGGCCGGGGCGCGGTCGTCTCGACCGCCGGCGGTGCCTCTGGCCCGCCGTACATGGACGACTGCTGGGAGGTTTCGATCTGTAGGCATTGCCGACTCGCGGCGATGCCCCCGGCGGCCTCCGCCGCCTGCCCCCGAGCGATGCCCACTCGCTCCGAATCATCGAGGAGGCGTGGGGACATTCGAGTTTGGTGGCCTTGCAAGCGAGCGACGCCTGCTACATAGGGCGCCCTGAACTGCGGGCGTTAAAGACATAGGGGCTGCGTGTTGCGAGAGGTTCCAGGTTGCCGACCTGCGAATCGGAACCACCTCGCGACTCGCAGCCCCTATGTCCTTAAGTGCAAACACAGAAGTCTTGGTGCTTTGAGCCAATGATCGATAGCACCTTATGGCGCAGTCGATTACAGCGATCGAAAAAGTCATTGGTGGCATCGACAAGCGCGTCGATGGTTTCAAACAGTTCGCAGTGAGTCACTTCCCGGCGCCAGTGCCTCCACAGCATCTCGATCGGATTGAGCCATGGTGAGTAGGTCGGCAGATACAGCAGCTTGAGTCTACCATTGCTCTGGTCGACGACGTGATCGATTTCCTTTTTTGAGTGCATCGCAGCGTTGTCCCAGACGACGTAAACGGTCTTGTCGGGGTGCTTGGTAAGTAAGGCTTCGAGCAGCTCACATGCCTCGATGCGTCGTTTGCGCCTTCGCACCAGAACGATGCAGTCGCCGGTCTGCCAGTTGACCGCGCCGAGTCCGTAGCGTCGGGTGGTGATGCCAGGCGTCGGAATCATGACCTGTTGGCCGACGGGCGACCACATGGCTCGAAGCGTGGGCAGCCAGCTGATGTTGAATTCGTCTGCGTAGTAGAGCACCTCGTCGTCGCCTAAGTTTTCTCGGGTGGCTTCAATCTGCGCTTTTTTACGCGGTACAACGGATCGGGGCTTGTGATCTTGTGCTGTGGACGGCGCAAAACGATTCCATTGTCGGCGAGATGCCGGCGAATGGTCTCGCCACTGACCTCGATATCGAACTCTTCGGCCATGAACTCGGCAAGATGCTCGAGCGTCCAGGTCGAAACAGACTGGTCCAGGGCACGCGGGCGGTGGCGCACCACCTCGATGAGCCGCTCGACAAACTCCTCAGTTACTTTCGATGGAGCACCGGTTCGAGGCCGATCTGCAAACCCATCAATGCCTTCATCGAGATATCGAGCAATCCATCTACCCACGGTCTGCTGGCTCATGTTCACGAGGCGTGCAATTTCAGGGGCAGACAGGCCTTGCTCGCCAGCGAGCAACACTATTTGGGCTCGCGTTCGCTCCCTGGCGACCTTGGCGTGGTGATAGAACTCGTGCAACTCGTTGATTTGCTCTTTTGCGAGCTGGATATGTTTGGCAGGACGTCCCATGATTTCGTCTCCGGTCAAGGTGGGGCTCATTCCCCAGCAAGACCCGAATCTAGACACCGTTTCTGCCAAAAATTATGTGATTGCACTTAAGTAACTGCACGGAGATTGTGCGGGAAAGCTCGGCGAGCAATCGGCGGCAAGCACAAGGAGACAGCCCGCAGGCGATGCCAGCGGCATCGTCGAGGGATGGCGACGCAGTGATTGGCGTCGAGAGCCGCCGAGATGACCGGCAGAATCTTCGTGTAGTTACTTAATTGCTTATGTAGCAGGCGTTTCTCACATCGAGGCCCACACAGCGCAGCTACCACGGTCGATTGACCCCGTGAACGTGACCGGTGCCGGACACCGTGACCGTGGCAGAGGCGCACAAACGAGTCGGGGCGCGCGGCGTCCTCGCCCGCCCCAGCTTGCGTGTCTTTTGCAAGGCGCACGCCTTGCTCGAACACGTGCGGGGCCCGAGACGGACCCCGGCGGTCGAGACGACCGCGCCCCAACCGTCAATGCGGCGCTTCGACTAAGATGTGCGGGATGGTGAGCCGCCCCCGCGACCGTGACCGCCCCCCATCACCCCCCCTTAAACGGCCCCTCAATATCCGATGTGATCCACCCGCCGTAAAACCCACCTTCCTGCGCGGCGACCTCCTCGCCGTCGACGGTGCAGCGGTCCATCTTGCCCGGATAAAACGCCACGTAGTCGGTCAGGTCGTCGAAGGCGGGGGCCGGCGAGGGGTAGGTCCAGGCGGCGTTCTCGGCGTGCTCGCCGTCGACGTCGACGTGGTAGTAGGCGGCGTGGCCTTTCCACTCGCAAAATGTGGAGCGTTTGGAGCGCTCCAAGAACTCCATGCGCACGTCTTCGGGCGGAATGTAGTAGGTGGGCGGATGGCTCGTCTCGAGGATCCGCAGGGCGCGGTCGGTCTCGGCGATGACCTCGCCGCCAAACTCGACGGTGATGCGGCGCCGACTCTGCTCGAGGCGTGGCGGGCGCGGGTAATCCCAGACGGATTCGGCGGGACGACCGGATTCTTCGGTTGGCAATGGCGACATCGGTGACTCCGTAGGTGGGTCGTAATCTGCCGACAACTCACTCGAAAGATGGGCACGAGCGCGTCGGTTTCTGCCGCAACGGGCGGTATTTGCCGTATAATGGCGAGAAATTCGTGACAGTCTTGTGACAAGGGGTTGTCGGCCGCCGAGAAGCGTATAGCTTGTGGGCGCTCTAGAAATGGGCAGTTCGATGACCCATAGCACCAAATTGACTTGAGGGAGTTTTTGATGGCACGACTCGACGAAAAGATTGCGATCATCACCGGCGCCGCCGGCGGCATTGGCGCGGCGACGGCCGAGAAGTTTTTGCAGGAAGGAGCTAAAGTGATGCTGGTCGATCTCGACCAGGACAAACTCGACGAGACCGCCGCGTCCCTCGACGCCGGCGACCGTGTCGCGACGTTCGCGGCCGACGTGAGTGACCCCGAGCAGGTCGCCGGGTATGTCGACGCCTGCGTCGAGCAGTTCGGCGGGGTGGATGTGCTGTTCGCCAACGCGGGCACCGAGGGCAAATTCGCCCCGCTGACCCAGGTCGACTTCGAAGCCTTCGATCGCGTCCAGAAGGTCAACGTGTACGGGTGCTGGCTCGGCATCAAGCACGCCGCCCCCAAAATCGCCGAGCGCGGCGGCGGGAGCATCATCATCACCTCGTCGGTCGCCGGCATCGTCGGCTCGGCGGGCCTGGGCCCCTACGTGACCAGCAAGCACGCCGTGGTCGGCCTGATGAAGACCGCCGCCCAGGAGTTGGCCGGTGTGAATATCCGGGTCAACACCATCAACCCGGGCCCCATCGCCAACCGCATGATGGAGTCGATCGAGCAGCAGGCCTCCCCCGAGGCGCCCGAGGCCGTCCACGAGGGCTTCGAGCAGCAAGTGCCCATGAAGCGCTACGGCCGCAACGAAGAGGTCGCCAACATGGCGCTGTTCCTGGCCAGTGACGAGAGCACTTACTCCACGGGCTCGCAGTTCGTCGTCGACGGTGGCTTCACCTCGATGTAGCAGCAAGAAGCACCGCAGCCGGCGGAGAACAACGTCCCGCCGGCTGCACGTCCCACCTGAAACACCCCTGCAATCCTCTACAACGATACGAGTTCTGCCCGGTGCAGGACGCGCGCGAAGCCCGGCATATACAATTGGGTGATCCGCGCCGGCCTGACGATGCCCTGGTCTTCCATCCAGGCCCGGCTCGCTTCGACGAGCTCGGCGCCGCGCGCTTCGTCGACGCCGGTGTGACACAACAGCTCGCCCAGCCGGGAGGTCATGGTGATCTCGCACAGCTTCATGTCAATCGCGGAGGCCGCCTCGATATGAATCTCGAGGGTGTCGATGCACTCGCGCGCCTCGCCGGCCACCGCGTGGGCGCAAGCTTCGAGCATGCCGGCCCACAGTTGGACCATCCGGCTGTCCTCGCGGCGAAGCTTGCGCACAAGCCGCCTCAGGCGGCGAACAGACGGTCCCTGGCTGCGTCCCTCGTCGGCGGCCGCGGCGACCAGCCGCCCCTCTTCCCAGAGGTGCGAGCCGAGCGTCGAGCGCGCGCCGCGCAGCATGGGGCTGCGGGTAAACTTGCGAATCTCTGCCTCGTGGGCGGCCAAGAACGCCTCTGCCCTCCCCTCGTAGATGGCGACCTTGCTACGAGCGGCAAAGTGGAACCAGTGCTGCAGGTGCACCGTGTCCGCTGAGGGCGTCCACGCCGCCGACTCGAGTTCGTGGCGGGCACGCCCCGGGTCGTCGACGAACAGAAAATACGACGGCGCCGAGGCGCCAAGCGTCGTCAGCACGAGGCGGTCGTTGCGCCGGCGCGCGTCTCGGGTGATCTCCTCGAAGTAGCGTGTGCCGCGGCGCACCTCGCCCAGGTGGCGAAACGAGAACATCAAGAAGAGCCGCGCCGAGTTGACGATATACTGGTCGCCCGCCGACTCCTCGACGAACCACCCAATCGCCTCCTCGAGCACGTCGACGGCCGCGCAGAATCGATCGGCAAAGAAGCAGATGATGCCCCACTGGACTGCCAGATAGTGGTCGACCCAGGGGTCGTCGAGCCCCTCAGCGAGGCGGCGCGCGCGAGTCAACAGCTCTTCGGCCTCCGTGATTGCACGCGTAGTCGATGCGCTCGACCGATAACTCGCCTCGGTGGCCAGCGCGCAGGCCAACTGACGGTCGTCGCCGTAGCGAAGCGCCAGGCGAAGCTCACGGTTCTGGAAGTCGAAGCCGCGCAGCGTATCGATCGGTGCCAGGCGCCGGGCGAGCGTCGAGAAGATCTCGAGGCGCCGCAGCATCGGCTCGGCGTCGGGTCCTTCGTGGCGACGGCGGCGCAGCCCGAAGAGCGAGAAACGAAGGCGGTTCAACCCGATGCGCGCCATCGTGGTGAGCGTGCTCCCCAGCGGAGCCACGCCCACGCTCTGGAGCACCTCGTCGACGAGCTTCAGCCCCCGGTCGACGTCACCGTTGGTGATGAACTCGGCGGCTGCCCGATGCCGAAGCTCGAGGCGACGGTCCGGCGGGACGTCGTCGAGCGCGTCGAGGTAGAGCTCGGCGGCCTCGATGCCGTGGCCGGCGTTGCTCAGGGCGTCGGCGAGCGCCAGGCGAAGGCGACGCGCGTCGGCGGGGGCGTGCTCGGCGATGTCGAGCGCGGTGCGATAGAGCTCGGCGGCGCGCTCGAAGGCCATCGCCTGCGAGGCCCTCTGCGCGGCTTGGGCCGCAAAGTCGGCGGCGCGGCGGGACTCGCCGGCCCCGTCCAGGTGGCGCACCATCAGGTGGGGCCGCTCGGCGGCCTGCCCCGTCGCCTCGAGGGCGTCGGCCAACCTTTTGTGCAGCGAGGGGCGCGCGCCCGGGTCGAGGTGCGCGGCGACCGCCTCGCGGATGCGGTCGTGATAGGCCTCGACGAGCGACTGGCCGGCGCGGTTTTCGAGGCGCAGCAGCATCTCGAGCTGGGCGTGACGGGCAGCTTCGAGGCCGTCGGCAAAGCCTACGCCCAGCGCATGCGCCAAGACGTCGATTTCGAGCGGCACACCAGCCAGGGAGACGAGCTCGATAAGCCCGCGCACGGCACCAGGGACCGTGTGCACGCGCTCGAGGAGCATTTTTTCGAGGGCGATCTCGCCGCTGACTTCGTCGCGGCCGCCGTGTTGGACGAGTTGGTGGACGAAGAGCGGGTGGCCCTGGGTCTCGCGCACGAGTTTGTCGATCTCCGAGCCCTCGCCCACGCCTAGCGAGCTGGCGAATTCGGCGACCTCGTCGTCGCTCAAGTTCTCGAGGCGAAGCTCGAGCAGGTGGTCGGCGAAGCCGTACTTGTCGAGCGTGCGGCTGGGACGCCGCGTCATCAAGAGCAACATCGGCGGCGCGTCGGGCGGCGACATCAATTCGCCGAGCAGCGCCAAGCTGTCGGCGTCGGCCCACTGCAAGTCGTCGATGACGACCATCAGCCGGCGCTGGCGGGCGACGCGTGCGAGCAGCCCCTTGAGCGCCGCAAAGCCGCGGCGGCGAAGCTCGCGCGGGTTGCGAATGCGATGCGCCGACTCGAGGAGCGCGCGCACCTCGTGGACCTGTTCGAGCACCGGGAAGAGCCGCGCCAAGGCGGCCACGTCATCGGTGAGCAAGTCATCAACCCCGTCGACGCGCTGCAAAAAGTGGCTGAGATCGTCGACGACGCGATCGACGCCCTTGTAGGGCACCATCTCGCGCTCGTAGCAGCGACCGTACAGGAGCAACAGGTCGTCGTTGGATGCCTCGCGCAGGTCGACGAAGCGACGGACGAGCGCGCTCTTGCCCACCCCGGCCTCGCCGACGACCATCACATTGGCCGCAGTCCCCTCGCAGACACCCTGCCAGGCCCGCTCGAGCACGCCCAACTCGGACTCGCGCCCCACGAAGAGCGCCGAGCGCCGTGGCGGTCCGGCGGCGCTTGTCGCGGGCGCATCTGCGCCCAGAAGGATGCCCAAGATCTCGTCAGCCGACGGCCGCGCCTCGGGTTGAGGCGACAGCAGGCGGTCGCACAAACGGCTCAACTCCGGGGTCTGCGACGACGCCTCCACGGCGGACTCGAAGACTCCTCGATGCTTGGCCTGGATGACCTGGAGCAGATGGCCGGTGAACGGTAACTCGCCGCACAACACCTCGTAGAGCATCACGCCCACGGCATACAGATCGGAGGCCGGCCCCAGCTCCTTCTCGAGCGCCTGCTCCGGAGACATGTACGGAACGGTGCCGCTGAACCCACCCTGCTCGGCGGGTCGGAAGCGCAGCCCATCGAGCTCGGCGATCAAGCCGAAGTCGAGCACCACCACCCGCCCCTCGGCGGTGACGAGCACGTTCGACGGCTTGACGTCGCGGTGAACCCGCCCAGCCTTGTGGAGCGCGTCGAGGCCGCGCACGAGTTGAGCGAGCACGTCGCGGAGCCGCGCTTCATCGAGGGAACCGTCGGCGGGCCCATGCCAGCGACTCTCCACGTTGATCGGCGAGCCGGTGTCGAAGACGGCCGCGTCGGAGTCGAGCGTGGTGAGGAGTTGACCGGTGTCCAACAAGTCGATGCTGTCGCGGCTGCCGCGCACATAACGTCGAAAGTCCGCCCCCTCGACGAGATCCATGGTGAAGAACCACAACTCCCCCTCGCTGTGTAGCTCGCGCAGGTGGATCAGATTGGGGTGCTGGATATGCTCGAGCGCCCGAAACTCCTGCTTGAACTGGTAGAGCTTGCGCCCGCTGAGGTGATGCAGCGTCTTGAGGGCGACGCGCGCGCCGCCGCGACGGTCGATGGCCTCGAAGACCATCCCCATGCCGCCCTCGCCGATCTTGCGCACGACTTCGAAGCGCCCCCCGACCAACTGCTGTCCGACCTGGATCACGACGCTCTCTGTTCGGTTCTCTCAGTTCAAATTACAACCGCGCTCTTGGGCTTCCTGGGCGACAACCTGGTAAGCGGTCGAGGTGCCGGCCTGGGCGAGCGTGGAGGTGGCCGCGGCAACGCCCGCGACGTCTTTGACGTCGTCGTCATCCGAGAGCAGGCCGACGACAAGACTTACAACGCCGACGCCGACCGAGGCGAGGTAGACTTTCTCGTATTTCTCCAGGGTCTCGCGGTACTCGCGACACTCCGCGGCGGTCGCCGGCAAGAGGGGGCCGTAGCCCACCCCGGTGGCCATCGGGCTGTAGTCCGCGGTCTCCGAGTAGTTCACCACGCGCTCGACGGGAATCATCTCGGGCTCGGTAGTCGCGCAGCCGAACGGCCCGACGGCAGTCGCGATCACGACACCTATCCCCAAAATGATGCGCCAGGTTCGTGATCTCATGACAAACCTCCGGAAGACTCGCTCCAACAGTGGACTCCGAACCACTCCATTCAAGCGGACACGCCCGCGCGCATCAAGAGCCGAGCCGAGATCGGCTAAACCAATGAGCAAACGAACGAAACGCACAAGATTGTCACGTGCGTTGCTGCGCAACTTAACGTATTTAATCCCTCCCTTGGAAGCGCTCCCACACTTCCTTCGAAGAAAAAGTAACACCTTTGCCGGCCTCCGGTGTTTGACCTTGTGAGAGCCGCGAAGAGAGCCAAGAAGTACTCCCGATGGCGATTGACACGAAAGACTATTACGAACGCTACGGTCCGATGGTCCTGCGTCGTTGCCGCGCGCTGTTGCGCAACGAGGACGATGCGCTCGATGCGATGCAAGAGACGTTCGTCAAGGTGCTCGAGAACGAAGAGCGCCTGTCGGACGACGCTCCGTCGAGCCTGTTGTACCGCATGGCGACGAACGTGTGTCTGAATCGCATCCGCGCGGCGTCGCGGCGCCCGGAGGTGGCCGCCAACGAGCTGGTCTACGAGATCGCTCAACTGGGCGACGCCGGCGGGCGCACCGAGGCGCGGAACTTCCTGCACCGGATCTTCCGGCGCGAGAAGGCATCGACGCGCCAAATCGCCGCGCTCTATTGGCTCGAAGACCGCACCTATCAAGAGGTCGCCGACGAGGTCGGCATGTCGGTCTCCGGGGTGCGAAAGCGCCTGCGGCAGTTGAGGCAATCGCTGGAGCGTCAGGGACTGGAGCTACGAGGGTAGATCGACGATGAGTGACGACGACCACAAAGAGGCCGGAGCAGGCCCCGACCTGCTGCTCGAGCGCGTGGCGCTGGGCGAGGCGACCGACGAGGAGCGACGCGCGTTGCAGGCCAAGCTGGCCGAGCGCGGCGAAGACCTCGACGAGCGTCTGGCCGCGCTGCGCTCCTCCGATGAGGAGATCTTGGCGGAGTATCCCGCCGAGATGATGGCTGCGCGTATCGACGCGCGCCTCGACGAGCGACGCAAGGCCAAGGAGCGCGAGGCGCGACGGCCTAGCCGCGGCGGCTGGTATGCGGGCCTGGGCGTGTTGGCGACCGCGGCGGTGGCGGCGTTCTTCGTGCTGAATCTGCCAGGAGAGCAGAACACGGGACCGGTCGTCGCAGGCGACCAGTACACGGACCGAAACGGTGAGACGGTGCGCCTCAAAGGCGCCGAGCCCAAGCTCATCGTGTGGCGCAAGTCGGGCGAGGAGCCCGAGCGCCTGAGAGCCGGCGCGACCGCCGGCGAAGGCGACGTGCTCCAGCTCGAGTACAACGCCGCCGGCGCCGCCCACGGCGTCATCGCCTCCATCGACGGCCGCGGCGTGGTCACCCTGCACTACCCGGCGGCTGCAGACGGCAGCACGAAGCTCGACGACGGGGTCGTCGCCCTCGGCCACAGCTACGAGCTCGACGACGCGCCCGACTTCGAGCGGTTCTTCTTCGTCACCTCGAACGAGCCCGTCGACGTCGCCCGGGTGACCGGGGCGCTCGACGCACTCGTCGCCTCCGGAAAAGCACGCGCGGGGCTGCCCGAACTGCCCGAAGGCACCCAGCACACTGATTTCGCCGTGGAGAAGCAATAATGTCGCGGTCTACTTGCCTGACTATGAACCTCTTCGTCCGACTTGCCCTCGTGTGTGGCGGCCTCGTGTGTGGAGCCGCTCCGGCCCTCGCCGCCGGGGATGAACCCACCCAGCGCTACGTACTGCTGGTCGCAGCCAACGACGGCGGCAAGGAGCGCGTCAAATTGCGCTACGCGGCCACCGACGCCCAGGCGCTCGGCGAGGTGCTCGTGCAGATGGGCGGCGTGCCCGAAGGTAACACCGAGCTTGTCGCCGAGCCGTCGCCGAGCGAGCTCACCGACGCGATCGCCAAGCTCGAAAAGAAGATCGCCGCCCAAAACGCCAAGGGACGGCGCACCGAGCTGCTCTTCTACTACTCGGGCCACTCCGACGAACGCGGCCTACTGCTGGGTGAGAACCGCTACGGCTACCGCAGCTTGCGCCGCAAGCTCGACAAGATCCCGGCCGACGTGCGCCTGATCATCTTGGACTCGTGCTCCTCGGGAGCGCTCACGCGCACCAAAGGCGGCAAGCGCGCGCCCGCTTTCCTGACCGACCAGGCGAGTGAGGTCAAAGGCCACGCCATTTTGACGTCGAGCTCTCAAGACGAGGCCGCCCAGGAGTCCGACGCCATCGGCGCGTCGTTCTTCACCCACTTCTTGGTCTCGGGGCTTCGCGGCGCGGCCGACGCCAGCGGCGACCGGCGCGTCACCCTCAACGAGGCGTACCGCTACGCCTTCGACGAGACCCTGGCGCGCACCCAGAACACCCGCGGCGGCGCCCAGCACGCGGCCTACGACATCCAGATGACCGGCCACGGCGACCTCGTGCTCACCGAGCTTCAGAAGACCAACGCCACGCTCGTCATCGACGAGAAGCTCACCGGGCGCGTGTGGGTGCGCACTCGGGACAACCGATTGGTCGCCGAGGTTACCAAGCACGCCGGGCGTGCGCTCGAGTTGGGGTTGGCCAGCGGCGCCTACAAGGTGCAACTGGCCGCCCACGGCAAAGCCTACGCGGCCGACGTGAGCCTGACGAAGGGCAAAAAGGCGACCGTCGGCGCCGACGCCTTCGAGATGATCGGCACCGAGGAGACGGTGCTTCGCGGCGACGTCTCACCGGCGCGCCCCGAGCCCATCTTCTTCGGCATCGACTTCGCTCCCGGCGTGGGCACCTCGTCCGTCGCCCCCGATCGACCGCGCAAGATCTCGTTCAATATCGTCGGCGGCATGAGCGGCGGCACCGAGTGGTTCGAGCTCGCCCCGGCGCTCAACATCGACAACGGCCCGGTCAGCGGCGTACAGATCGCCGGCGCGTTGAACTTGGACACCGACGAAGTCAACGGCGTGCAAGTCGCCGGTGGTCTGAACTTGAACCGCGGCACGACCCGCGGCGTGCAGTTCGCCGGCGGCGTCAACGTCGTGCCCGACTTCGCCGGCGTGCAATTCGCCGGGGGACTCAACCTGGCGACGGGCGACGTGGCCGGCGTGCAAGTCGCCCCGGCGAATTTCGCCCGCAAGCTCGACGGGCTGCAACTCGGCGTGCTCAACATCTCCGAGGGCCACGTCGACGGGCTGCAACTCGGCGTCATCAACATCGCGCCGACCGCCGACGCCGGCGTAGGCCTACTGGGGATCTACTGGGACGGCTTCGTCCAGCCCGAAGCGGTGGGCAACTCCGAGGGCATCATGTTCACGGGCATCCGCCACGGCGGCGGGCCGTTCTACAACGTCTACTACGTCGGCACCCGCGCGCTGGTCGACGGCGGCGGGCCGCTCGCCTACGCGCTCGGCTTCGGCTGGCACACTCAACTCGGCGAGCGCTTCGAGTTCGCGACCGACCTGACGTTTGGCAACGTGCTCGGCGAAGGGGGCGATTGGAGGGCTCAAGGGAGCCTCGCGAGCCTCCGGCCCACGTTGTCGTACGCGGTTTTCGATGGGGTGACGGTCTTCGGCGGCCCGACGGCCAATCTGATGCTGTCCACCGGCGACGCGGACCGCGACCCGACGACTTGGGCGCCCACGGTCGCTTGGGAGCTCACCGACAGCGATGCGGCCAATCGAGTGGCGCTGTGGCCCGGGTTTACGGCGGGGTTGCGGTTCTTCTGAGGGTTGGCCATGGCGGTGGCCTTGCAGACCAGCAACACCTGCTACTTGGGGCGCCCTGAACTGCGGGCGTTAGGGGGTTGCTTTTTTCAGACAACCATCATTTCCAAATAAAAGTGACGCCTATCTGGGGCTGCGGTGTTTCACCTTTCGAACGGGCGGCGATATGTCGCCCACACAAATATCCAGGTAAACCGAGTCTCATATATACCCCGGAGTACGTAATGAAACGTCTTTTGATTTGCACCATCCTCGCCCTCCTCACCTTCAACGTATCGAGCGCATTCGCCGAAGAGTCTGCCGAAGAAGTTGCCGAAGAATCTGCCGAACAAGAGGAGAAAACGACCACCGAAGAAGAGCCCATCGCCATCGGCTTCGACCTGCTCCCCTACGTGGGCACCTCGAGCGCCGCGCCCGACCGACGACGCAACGTGTCGTTGAACCTGGGCGGCGGCTTGAGCGGGGGTATCAACTCGTTCGAAATCGCCGCGGGCTTCAATATCGCCACCGGTGAGGTGCGCGGAGCGCAGCTCGCCGGCGGGTTCAACATCGACGGCGCCGACGTGCGCGCCGCGCAGTTTGCCGGCGGCTTCAACGTCGTCGGAGGAAGTGTCGATGGGGTACAGGCCGGCGGCGGCTTCAACGTCACCGGCGGCGACATCAACGGCGTGCAGGCCGCAGGCGGCTTCAACGTCACCGGCGGGGACGTCGACGGCGTGCAGGCCGGCGGCGGCTTCAACGTCACCGGCGGCACGATCGACGGCGCCCAGCTCGCCGGCGGGTTCAACTTGGCCGGGGAAGGCGTCGACGGCGTGCAGATTGCGCCCATCAACATCGCCGGCGGCCATGTCGCCGGCGCCCAGATCGGCGTCATCAATATCGCCAAGTCGGCCGACGCCGGTGTGGGCATCATCGGCATCTACACCGACGGCTATGTGCAAGCCGAAGCGCTCGGCTCGGACGACGGGCTGATGATGGGCGGGATCCGCCACGGCAGCGGCTCGTTCTACAACGTCTATTACGTGGGCACCCGCCCCTTCGCAGATGAAGGCTTGCCGCTGGCGATGGGTCTGGGCTTTGGCTGGCGCGCCGAGATTGGCAGCCGCGCCGAGTTCTCCATCGACCTGATGGGAGCTTCGGTCACCGGCGGCGGCGAAGACTTCGACTGGGACGACAACTACAGCCTCATCAAGCTTCGCCCGATGGTCTCGGTCGACCTGGTCGACGGCCTCGCCCTGTTCGGCGGCCCCACCGCCACGGTGCTCCTCGACGGTGACACCCAGAATACCAGCGTCGACGACCTGGCGCTCCTCGGCGGCTGGGAACTCGCCGACGGCGAGGGCGACGAGCCGTACGTGGGCATCTGGCCCGGGTTTACCGTGGGCGCGCGGTTCTTCTGAGGAGCCTTGGCGCCTGGCGGCGTGGGTCGCGGGTTGCTTTGGCCAGGCGAATCGGCCATCCTTCCGATGTCTTTTACAAACAGAGATATCGGAGCAGAGCGATGGACGACCGTGTCGTAAATAGAGGAAAATTGTGGGCGGGAGTCGCCGCCGTGGCTGGCCTGACGCTGGTCTCGGCGAGCGCCTCGGCCCAGACGACCATCCCCGGCGGCAACCTGGGCAACCAGACCTGGACCCAGTCGAATAGCCCCTACATCATCCAAGGCGACGCGACCGTGCAGGCGGGCGCGACCTTGACGATCGAAGCCGGCGTCGAGGTGCGCTTCTCGACCTCCGACAACCTCGGCTCGGGGCGCGACACCAGCCGCCCGGAGTTGACCGTCGCCGGCAGCATCGACGTCAACGGCACGGCCAACTCGCCGGTGGTGTTCCGCTCGAACGTGGGGAGCAACGCCGGCAGCTGGTACGGCATTATCCTGACGTCGACGACGACCTCTGCGAGCTTCGACCACGCACGTGTCGAGCACGGCGTCGACGGGCTGACCACCGACGCTCCCGGCACGACGTTTACCGCCAACCACCTCATCTTGCAGAACAACTCCTCCGACGGCCTGGTCATCGACGCGGGTACCCCGTCGCTGAACGACGTCGCCACGTTGAACAACGGGGCCAAGGGCGTCACCATCGCCTCCTCTGCTGCGGCGACTCTGACCCGCCTTCGCTCTAGAGGTAACTCGAATGGCATCAGCATCACCCAGACGTCGGCGACGCCCCAAGACACCGTCCTCGACTACGCGACCGTCTGGAGCAACAGCGGCGACGGGGTCTACCTGGGCGGCTCGGGCAGCTACAGCCGGTCGGTCAAGGTGCGCAATAGCATCGTGGTCGAAAACGGCTTGGACGGCATCGAGAAGTATTATTACTCGGACTCGTCGGTCGACATCACCTACAGCAACGTGTGGGGGAACGGCGACGATTACGACGACACCTCTCCGGGCACCGGCAGCTTTGGGTGCAACCCGCTCTTCGTCTCGCCGACCGACGCCACGCTGACCGAGCGAAGCCCGGCGCGCAAAAGCAGCGATGTGGGGACCGACCTGGGAGCGCTGGCCTACGCGGGAGCTCCCACTCCGGGACTCTACGGCACGTTGTGGGAGGACACGGTGTTGGACGCGGCAGGCAGCCCGTACACCATCGACGGTGACCTGGCCGTCGGAGAAGGCTACACGCTTACCATCGAGAGCGGCGCCGAGCTTCGCTTCAACGCGGGCGACACGATGCAGTGTGGCCGCGACAGCAGCCTCGGCGAGCTCAAAGTCGACGGAACTCTGGTCGTCCAGGGCACGCTGTCGACGCCGGCGGTGCTGCGCGGCGCGAGCACCTCGTCGGGCGCCTGGTGGGGTATCGACGTGCGAGAAGGCGGCACGGCCAATATCAGCGGCGCCGATATCGCCAACGCGGTCAACGGCGTGAGCCACAACTCCTCGACCACGCTCCAACTGTCGTATACCGACATCCACGACGGCTCCGGAGCAGGCATCGACCTCTCGCGGGGAAGTGCCATGCTCGATGGGGTCAAGAGCTACCGCAACTCCAAAGGCCTGCAGGTCGATTCGGCAGCTTGGTTCGAAGCGACCAACATGGTGTTGGCCCAGAACCAAAACGGCGTGCAAGTTACGCAGACCAGCAGCACGCCACAATCGTCGACCATCCACAGCTCGACGATCGACGGCAACTCGGGTGACGGCGTCTACCTGGGCGGCAGCGGCTCCTATTCGCGAAGCCTGAAGATCATCAACTCGAATGTTACGAATAACGGGTTGGACGGCATCGAGAAGTACTATTACTCGGACTCGTCAGTCGACATCACCTACAGCAACGTGTGGAGTAACGGCGACGACTACGACGACACATCGGCCGGCACCGGCTGCATCAGCGCCAACCCGTTTTATACCGACACGGCCAACCTCGACTACAGCTTGATGATGGGCAGCGTGTGCATCGACGCCGGTGACGGCGCCACCGCCCCCGACCACGACGCCCTGGGCAACGCTCGCCCGGCCGACGGCGACGGCGTCAACGGAGCCGCCTATGATATCGGCGCCTACGAGTACGGCGCGGCCAGCCAGTGTGGCGACGGCAACACGGGCCCCGGTGAGGTGTGCGACGACGGCGCCAACAACGGATCGTACGGCTATTGCCTGAGCGATTGCTCGGGGCTGGGCGCGCGCTGCGGCGACGGCACGGTGCAGTCGAGCCACGAAACCTGCGACGACGGCGCCGACAACGGCTCGTATGGCTTCTGCAACAACACATGTGACGGCCAGGCCGCCTACTGCGGCGACGGCACCGTCAACGGCAACGAGACCTGTGACGACGGCTCGAATAACGGCTCGTACGGCTACTGCCTGGGCGACTGCTCCGACATGGGCCCGTATTGCGGCGACGACACGATCAACGGCAACGAGACCTGCGACGACGGCTCGAATAACGGCAGCCCCGGCTACTGCAATGCCAACTGCACCGGCCAAGTCGCCTCGTGTGGTGACGGCCAGGTCCAATCGGGCGAGGCGTGCGACGACGGCGCCAACAACGGCCAATACGGCTACTGCGCCGCCGACTGCTCGGGCCCCGGGCCGAGCTGCGGCGACGGCACCGTCAACGGCAACGAGGCTTGCGACGACGGTAACCTGAGCAACACCGACGACTGCCTGAACACCTGCGAGGCGCCCACCTGCGGTGACGGCTACGTGCACGCCGAGGTCGAAGAGTGCGACGACGCCAACAACGACAATACCGACGCGTGTGTCGAGGGCTGCGTGGCCGCGGTATGCGGCGACAGCTACGTGCACCAGGGAGTGGAGGGATGCGATGACGGTAACGACGACAATACCGACGGCTGCACCGATGGATGCACCCTGGTCAGCTGCGGCGACGGCCAAGTCCAACCCGGCGAAGAGTGCGACGACGGCAACTCGAGCAACCTGGACAACTGCCTGAACACCTGCGTGCGCTCGAGCTGTGGCGACGGCCACCAGCAGCCCGGCGAGGCGTGTGATGACGGCAACGACGCCGACAACGACGCGTGTCTGTCGACCTGCCGTAACGCCGCCTGCGGCGACGGCATCGTCCACGACGGCGTCGAGGAGTGCGACGACGGCAACGGCTCGAACACCGACAGTTGCCTGGTCACCTGTGAAGCCGCTACGTGCGGCGACGGCTACCTAGAGGCCGACGTCGAGGAGTGCGATGACGGCAACACGGACAACGGCGACGGGTGCAGCAGCGCATGTGTCGTGGAAGCCGGCGACGACGTGGGCACCGGCGGCGACGCCGGCACCGGAGCCGACGCGGGCACCGGCGGCGACGCAGGCATCGACAGCGACGCCGGCGGCGCCGATGCAGGCACCGGCGGCGACGTCGGCGACGGCACCGGCAACGTCGACCAAAACGCAGGCGCGGCCGACGAAGGTTGCGGTTGCTCGTCGACCTCTGACTCTCCCGCTCCCGGCAACGCGGTCTACCTCGGCCTGGTCGTCCTCGGGCTGGCCGGCGCGCGGCTTCGCCGCCGCCGTTGAGCCAGCTCCTCGAGAGCCGACCCAACCTTGGTCTCTAAGCGAGCGTGCCGACAATTCAACGGTTGACTCCCGCGGGGAACCCTCCCCGCGGGAGCGACCAGAATTGCTCACTGACCGGCGCCCTGCTCGCTTATGGACACCACTGCACTCGTTCCAGCCTATACACCCCCGCAGCCGGCCAACGAGAAGGCGCGGCTGCAGGCCCTCGAGCGCTACAAGATCCTCGACACCGCCCCTGAGGAAGCGTTCGACAATATCGTGGAGGTCACCACGATCATGTTCGATGCGCCCATCGGACTCATCACTTTCCTCGACGAGAGCCGTCAATGGTTCAAGGCCAGGCGCGGCATCAATCTGACGAGCAGCGAGCGGCGTATTGCGTTCTGCGCCTCCACCATCTTGGAGTCGAACGGCTTCATCGTGCCCGACACCCTCGACGACCCGCGGTTTCGGTACAATCCGTTCGTCTCAGGGGCGCCGTTCTTGCGGTTCTACGGCGGAGTGCCGCTGGTGTCGGCCGACGGATATGCCGTCGGGTCATTGGGGGTCGGAGACGTACGGCCACGCCACAATTTTGGCACCGAGCAACTCGACCGCCTCACCAAGCTCGCGAAGCTGGTCATGGATCAGGTCGAATTGCGCCTGCTGCAAGCACGTCTGCGCTCTGAGAAGCAGAAGCTACAATTCGCCATGACCAATGCGGGCATGGGCCATTGGATGTGGGATACAAGCTCCGACGACTTCGAGTTACCCAACACGATCGCGTCGCTGCTCACCCGCCACGACCACCCCGTGAGTATCGGGCTGCACGAGGCCCCGGAGGACTTCCTCGAGTTGGTCCATGGCCACGACCGCGCTCGTATCCGTCGGCTGTTCATCGAGCTGAGACACGAGCGTGTGCCGATTTCGGCGACCTTTCGCATCGTGCTGCACGACGAGGTCTATTGGGTGGAGGTCAGCGCCGACTACTCACCTGACGACCCGCAATTGATCATCGGCACCGCCCGCGACGTCACAGATACCGAGAGGCTCAGAAACCAGGCGCTTCGCGCCGACCGATTGCACGCTCTGAGCCGGCTGGGCGCCGGGGTGGCCCACGAGATCAACAATCCGCTGTCGGTCATCTCGACCAATCTGTATCTGCTGGCCACCTGGTACAAGCGAAACCGCGAATGGGTGACCGAAAAAGACCGCGAGTACGTCGACAAGCTCATCAGCATGGCCCAGCGCGGCGCCGAGCGCGTCGAGCACGTGGTCGACGCGATGCTGGAGTTGAGCCGCCCCGAAGAGACGGGTGAAGAGCGCACCGACCCGCGCGCAGTGCTCGAGTCGGTCGTACACCTGGTCCAGTCCGAGGTCCCCCCGGACTGCGCGCTGCACGCCGACCTGGAGCAAACGCCCACCGTACGCGGTCGGGCGAGCACGCTCACGCAGGTTTTCGTCAGCTTGTTGGTCAACGCCATCGACGCGGTCGAGTCGAGCCCGCCGCGCCCCGGGGGGCACTCCATTTCCGTCAAGAGCCGCACTCAGGGTCTGGATCGAGTGCTCATCGAAATCAGCGACACGGGCCCGGGACTGGGCGCCGAGCAGAGCGCCCAGATCTTCAACCCGTTCTTCACCACCAAGTCGCCCGGCAAGGGAACCGGGCTGGGGCTGGCGATTGCCCACAGCATCGTCGACTCGCTGGGCGGCGAGATCACCATCGAGACGTGCAACGGCTACGGGACCTCGGCGCGCGTCTCTCTACCGGTGGACCGACGTCCGCTGGCGGCGAAACCCACCGAGAACCGCCCATTTCTGCGCTGATTCGCGCGTGGGACGCTCCGTTCCAGATGGACGGCGTCTCCCGAACCTGCCACGGCTCAATCGCTCTCGTCTTGCGAACCTTTGCGGGCCTTGTCCGCGAGCGGCACCGCAAAGTGCAGCTCGGTGTCCCAGGGGAAGCGAATCCAGGTATCTTGTGAAACCTCCCGCACGCAGGTGTCGACCAGCGGTCGACCTTTGGGTTTGGCGTATACGGTGGCGAAGGTCGCCTTCGGCAGGCACTCGCGCACGGTGCGAGCGGTCTTGCCCGTATCGACCAGGTCGTCGATGAGGAGCATCCCCTCCCCGTCGCCTTCGGGCGCCTTGAGCACCTTGGCCTGCTCCGTCTGTTGCTGGCCCTGCTCGCCGTGGTAGCTCACCACGCAGATCGTATCGACCAGACGAATGCCGAGTTCGCGGGCGACGATGGACGCCGGGATGAGCCCGCCGCGCGTCACCGCCACGATGCCCTTGTAGGCGTCGCGGTCGAGCAACTCCTCACAGAGCCGACGCGCGTCTCGGTGAAACTCCTCCCAAGAGATATACAGGTCTTTGTGGTACTGCGGGCTCACTGACTCCTCCGGTCGCAAAGTGATCGCCCGGGCGGGCGGCGGTTACTCTTCAAATAGTGCGCGAGTTCGCAGGAGACAAGCGAGGTTCACGTGAAGGCCAAAGAGACTCGAGGAAAGACTGCGCAGGGGCGGCTTCGTCTGCTCGACGACTACCTGGCGCGCTACGAGCGCGACCTTCTCGCGAAGCCTGACGATGCAGTCTTCGTCGACGTCGGGTTTGGCGAGTATCCGTGGACGACGCTCGAGGCTGCCAGGGCGTTTCGCGAGCTCAACCCCGAGCTTGCCGTCGTCGGGGTCGAAAACGACGCGCGCCGCGTCGAGAACGCCCGAGAATATGCCGACGCCGATACGCGGTTTGTTCTAGCGGGCTTCGAGCTCGCCGACACCATCGAACGCCCTGCCCGCCTGGTGCGCGCGATGAACGTGCTTCGTCAATACCCGTTCGACGAGGTCGACGACGCGCGCAGGCGCTGGTCGCAGGTGCTTTGCGGCGGAGGTCTGCTCGTCGAGGGAACCTCCGACAAGCACGGCCATATCCTGACCGCCTGGCTCTTCCGCCGACGCGGCGAGGAGGCCGAGCGCGAGGCGCTCGTCTTCGCCACCGACTTCGAGCGCGGGTTCGCGCCGATGATGTTCCGCGACTGGCTGCCTCGCGATATCCGTCGAAAGGCGCAACCCGGCACCGCGATCCGCGACTTTTTGGACACTTGGACCGAGGTATTCGACGAGGTGCGCGCCGAGGGAATCCGCCAGCCCGTGCAGGCGTTCGAGGCGAGCGTCGAGCGCCTCGCTTCGTGTCGCGAAGACGCCGTGGCCGATGCCTGGATGGCATCTCACGGCCACCTTGTCTGGCGCCCCCACCTGGCTTAGCGCCCCCTTGACGCCGAAGTCCAAAACGACCAACCTCGCGCCGCTCACATTCCCCGCACCCGCTGTACCGAAATGACGAAGTCGAACGACCTGCTGAATATCTACTCGTGGAACGTCAACGGCCTTCGCGCCTGCACCCGCAAGGGATTTGTCGACTGGCTGCACGGCTCCGACGCCCACATCGTGGGGGTCCAGGAGATCCGCGCGCTCGAAGAGCAACTCCCCAAGAAGGTGCGTGAGCCCGAGAACTGGCACACCCACTTCTTTCCGGCGGCCTCCAAGAAGGGCTATAGCGGCGTGGGGCTCTTCTCGACGGTCGAGCCCGATCAGGTGCTCACCTCGGTCGACGAGGAGCGCTTCGATCGTGAAGGCCGCGTCCAGATCGCCCAGTACGGCAAACTGAAGGTCCTCAACGTCTACTTCCCCAACGGAAGCGGCAAGAATCGCGACCTGAGCCGCATCCCCTACAAGCTCGACTTCTACAACCACCTGCTCGACATGCTCCAGCCGGCGGTCGACCGCGGCGAGCGCATCATCGTGATGGGAGATTTCAACACCGCCCACAAAGAGATCGACCTGGCGCGGCCCAAGGACAACACCGAGACGAGCGGATTCCGGCCCGAGGAGCGCGAGGCGTTCGAAGATTGGCTCGACGCCGGCTGGACCGACACGTTCCGTCATTTCTGTGACGAGCCCGAGCGCTACACCTGGTGGACCTACCGGGGCAACTGCCGCGAGCGAAACGTCGGCTGGCGCATCGACTATGCGCTCGCCTCGCCGGCTGCGATGGAGTTCGTCGTCGACGCCGACATCCACCACGACGTGATGGGCTCGGACCACTGTCCGCTGAGCGTCACGCTTCGACGCGACGTGCTCGGTTGAGCGAGTTCCACAGACTGACGCCCGTTATTGGACCAACAGGTATGCGATCGCATCCCGGCTCGGATCGTACACCGCCACGTGCGGGGTACGCGTCGCGTCGAGCGCGATGCGCGGGTAGAACGCGCGGTCGACGCCGGGAAGCTGGTGGTGCTCCCACTGCGCGCCGTTCCAGCGTGCGTAGTACAACGGGTTGTCGGTCTGGGTGGCACCCTGTGCCATGTAGACGACGTGAGGGTCGCCGAGGGAGTCGACCGCCACATCCGGCGAGTAGCCGTGGGCGGGATCGGCGACGATGAGATCGTCTCGCCAGGTTTGGGCCTCGCGTCGAAGCAGGCGCAGCCCGTCGTTGGTCTCCTTGTGGTAGGCCACGACCGGCTGGTTGGCTGCGTCCACGGCCATCCCGTGCACCTGAGAGACGCCCTGCCCCACGGTTTCGTACGCCCAAGTTCCCGCGTTGCGCTCGGCCAAGACCACTGTCTTGTCGAGACCAATATGGAACGAGGCGACGGGTCGACCGTCGCTGGTCGCGTCGAGGTTGACCCACACGGGCGGATTCTGCGCGGGAAGCGTTAGGTACTCGTCGCTGCGCTGCCCCTGCGCGTTGTGGGTGGCGTAGAGCACCTCGGCGCCGTAATCGATCAACGCGACCATGTGGATGGTCCCCTGATCGTCCGCCACAATGTCGACATAGCCCACCGATCCCGGACTCGCCAACAGGCTGTGCGACTGCCATCCCGACTGATCTCGCCAAAAATGAGTCAGCATCTGGTAGCGCCCCACGATGATATGAGGTGTGTCGTCAGGCGCGTAGGCCATCCGGATATTCGTCGACAAGCTGTTGGAGACCGATCCCACTTCTTGGCTCAACCACTGCCCGTTGATCGACTGTGCGAATTCGATCTTGTCGGTGTCTCCGTCCACAAACGCGATCGCCGGCGCGCCGGTGGAGTCGACCGCGATGTCGAAGCGGTTGTGGCTGTACGAGACGCTCGAGAAGCTGTCTTGCTGGGTGACGCTGTTGCAGCATGCGGGCACGCACACAGGTTCCCGGTCGTGGCACCGCCCGCCATTGGCACAATCATTGTCGGAGAGGCAGCCGACACACTGTCCGGTGCTCGGGTCGCAGACCCCGTCGGCGCAGTCGACGCTGGCGCAAGGGTCCGTAGAACCGCTATCGGCGTCTGATGCGCCGCTATCTTGCTGTCCGGAGTCCGAACCCGAGGGGCCTGAATCCGCCCCCGTGTCGAGCAGGGCGGCGTCCAAACGCGTGTCAGTGGCCGTGTCGGTCGTGTCGAGGCTGACGTCTACGCCGCCGTCGGAAGCGTCGGAAGCCCCGCTCCAAGTGTCGCGGCCGGTCTGCTCGTCGTCATCCCGCGCATCCTCCTCAGTCTGGGCAGCATTCTGCGGACCGATATCACCCGAGGCACACGCGCTCGCGCCAAGCGTCCATACCATCGAGACAACGAATAAGACGACAATCCGGAGTGACTTCACGGGACGCTCCTCATCGAAGGCGCGGAAACAGCTGATTGGTGTGGCAATGTCTTGGAGGAAATGTACCAAGCCGCCACCTCCCCGGCAAACTGCAGAAGACCTGCGCGCCCCCCGAGTCGGTGTTTAGCTTTGCATTGACGCACTCGATCCGCGGAAATCTCCGCCACACAAAGCTCCATCGACAGCCTGTGGAACCGTCTATGACCACTCGAGCGCACGAGTCCGGAACCCTCGACAACCGAAACCAAGCCAATCGCGAGCAGAAGAGAAACCCGGAGTGGACAGGGGAACTCGGACGAGAGCCCCTGCCGCTAAAGGGCTACGCCGCCCTGCTCTCCATCTACGGCACCGGAGTCACCAGCATCTTTAGCTGGGCGGTGCGCAACGAGCGCACGCTCGACAAGGTCTCCTATGCAGACCTCGTCGTTTTGGCGATGGGAAGTCAGAAGCTCGCGCGAATGGCGAGCAAGGATCGTGTGGGTACGCTCATTCGTCAGCCCTTTACCGAATACGACGGCACCGACGGCGCGCTGCCCGGCGAGGCGAGCGAGAGCGCACGCCGCGACCGAGGCCCGCTAGTCCAGGCAATCGGCGAGCTGCTGTGCTGCCCGTACTGCACCACAACGTGGGCGGCGACGGCGGTCTTCGGCACCTACTTGGCCAACCGCAAGCTCGGGCGCACGCTGGCGATGTTTCTGTCGACGGTCGGCATGGCCGACGTGGTGCAACGGCTCTACCACGACGTGCTCAGCCACAGGTAGCCACTGAAATCGTCTACAGCGAGCCGTCTTCACCGTCGGCGCATTCACCGCGCTCGGCCAACTTCTCCTTGGCCTTGCGCGACTTCCACATGCCGACGCCGACCATCGCCGGCGCGACGAAAAAGCACAGCGGACACGTCGCGCCGATGAGCGCCAGCGAGCCAGCGCCGAAGACACCGACGCCGATGCCCATCTTGATATTGCGCTTGCCTTCGGCGAGCTGATCTTCGTACGAATCCCAATTAACCTTCAGCGTGCTCTCACTCATCGCAAAAACTCCTTCTTTTCGTTGTTTCTCGAAGTAAACGGACGAGTAGAAGAAGTCATTCCCGCACCTCGAACAATCATTGGTTGCTGGCGATCAACACCTCGGAGACGGGACGCCGCGGCGAGCGCTTCTCTTCACGCTCGGCGTGGCCAAGTCGGAAGGCTACCTGCGGCACCTGGTCCGTAAACTCGAGCGACGAGATGAGCTCCTCTTTGAGCTCGGGAAGCTGCAAGACTTGGTTCATCGGCTGCATCGCCAGACCGAGCGCCGCGGCTTCGAGCCAGATACGCTCGAATACTTGCCCGCAGCGAATCTGCGCGCGCCGGTCATGGTCGTTCGAACAGATGAACGCAAAGATGGGCGCACTCTCGAAAGCACGCGCGTCGGTCTTGGCCGTGCCCTTACCCATGTCGAGATATGTCACCGCGAACTTGCTGATCTTGGCCATCAGCCATGAGTTGCCGAACGCCCCTTCCCCGATCCAGTGACCCAGCTCTCGGCGCCACTCGGGGTCGGCGAATTGGAGCGCATCGGCGCGCAGCGTCAGCTCTTCGATGCGCTGACGCTTGGCTTCGTCGGCGAAGAGGCGCAGCTCGACGTCATCCTCGGCCACACAGGCGGCGAGCGCGACGACCTCCTCGTCAGTGACCGGTGTGCGATCGTAGGGTTGGTGGTTGGTCTGGCGAACCTTGATGGCCTCGAAGTGTTCGGCCGACCGAACGTCGGAAGACTCGCCGGATGCCGAAAACTCGACGACCGCAGCAAGTGTCTCGTCGGACGACTCGGGCATGTACCGGGTGGTATGCCCCAAACCGAAGTGCTCGGCGGCGACCAACAAGTTTTCCAGGGCGCAGCCCAAGCTGACGTACAGCTCACGTTTGTCGGCGTCGGCCACCTTCAGCCATCGGCTGGTGTCGGCGAAAAGACGCACTCGATTCCCCTCGACGGCGAATTTCCACGGCTCGGAGTTGTGGCTCGACGGAGCGAGCGCGGCATAACCGAGCAGAAACCGAAGTTTGTCTTCCAAGGGTCGATCGACGGGAAACGCTTCGGCGTCGATCTCCCAAGGGCTCGAAGTGGGTTCGTACGGTGTCATGGCAGTTCTCCTCGAAAAAGTTATCTTCGAGGGGCAAAGTACGCGCATGACGTCGAGCGACAATCCATTCGGGCGCTTTGCTTTGACGAGATCTTTCGAGTGTGATTTTTTGGCGCTGTCAGCACGAGACTTCAGCAAGGACCGATGTACCGATGACTCCCGAAGAACCGACCCCCTACGACCTCATCGGCGGCGAAGAAGGCGTGCGGCGCCTGGTCGACCGCTTTTACGACTTGATGGACGAGCTCGACGAAGTCACCGCGCTGCGCGACATGCACGCCAAGAGCCTGAAGGTCTCGCGCGAGAAGCTGTTCATGTTCATGTCCGGCTGGCTCGGTGGCCCGGCGCTGTACGTCGAAAAGTACGGCCATCCCATGCTGCGCGGGCGGCATATGCCGTTCGCCATCGACCAAGAGGCGCGCGACCAATGGATGCTGTGCATGAGCCGCGCGCTCGAGGAGACGGTCGAGGACGAAGACCTGCGCCGTTATATCGACGTGTCGATCGGCCGTGTCGCCGACCATATGCGCAATCAGTTCTGAGTGCGTTTGCCGTTCAGCTCGACCAGCGGCAGCAAGCCCGCGAGCACCAGCCAGCCTGCCCCGCCGACGACCACCGCGACCACCAGGAGCTCCGAGAGCACCGGCCAGTGATCGACGCCGGCGTCACCGGCGACCAGGGACAAGCCGGCCAAAAGGCCGGTAAAGCCGAGTCGTCCGGCCAAACTCTGGATAGACAGGTAGGTGGCGCGCTCCTCCTGGGGGATGCGCGGCGTCACCGCCGCGTTGAGCGGCGCCTTGTACAGACCGCTGGGCACCCCGCGAAGCAGGATCAAAACGACCACCGCAGCGTGCAGCACCAGGGCCATCGAGCCGATGATGGCCAGCTGAATCACGGCCGCCAACAGGAGCGTGCGCCCCGTGCCGAGACGCTTGTCGATGCGCGCGCTCCGACGCGCAAACCATGCACCGATGAGCGTGGCCACCGCCATATGCGCGCCGGCCGCCAGCGCAGTGTGCTCGCCCAGTCCCACTTGCGTGCCGAGCACGTCCAGATAGGGCTGATAGAACTCGTAGGGCACATGGTTGATGACGACCGCGAGCACGGCAAAGCCGAAGAGCCAGGCGAGCTGCGGCTGTTTGAGGTGGGCCAGGCAGTGGGCGATCTGGTGGACGAAGTCGCTGGCTTCTGCCTCTCTGTGCTCGGGCTCTGCAAAGGAGAAGACAAGCCCCAGGGCCACGACGGCCGTCAGCGCGCTCGCGCCGTAGGCGTAGCTCAAGTCGACGGAGGCGACCGCCCCGCCCAAGAGCGCAGCCGCGCCCGTCGCCACGAGCGAGTTGCGGGCCACGATCGCCTCGCGCTCCTCGTACTCGACGGCGCGACCGAGCGTGGCCAGCGAATCGTAGTGAAACGACGTGTCCGTGCCGCTGTTGAAGGCGATACCGGCGGCCAAGAGCACCTGGGCGAGCGCAAACGCCGCAAATCCCGCCCCGAAAAAGAAGAGCAGATACGCCGCGATCAGCAAAACCGAGGAAGTCAGAAGCGTGGTGCGCCGGCCCACTCGGTCGGAGAAATAGCCAGACGGCACCTCCAAGAGCACCACCGCGGCATAGTAAACCCCCTCGAGTTGCAGGACACGCGACAGCGGCAGGTGGGCGCCGAAGTACAAGAAGAAGACCGGCATCCAGAAGAACGCGTTGAAGAACGCGGCGTACCACGGGTAGAGGCGGATATTCCGCTCCATCCGTGTGATCGCGCCTTGGGTCGCGTGGTCGTCGGTCATCGAAACCCCGGATTCGTCGTCGCCTCGAGGGCACATGGAACCAGCCCGTTCGAAGTACCACGAGCCAAAACCGATTGACAATCGGTTCTTGGCTCCATACCGTCTCAATCCCGCTTGGACGCACTTGTGGAGCTACAATGAACGCCGACATATCCAACCTGGGTGAACTCGAAATGGCCGTGCTCGAGTACGTGTGGGAGCACAAAGAGAGCGACGTCAAGACGGCGCATCGCGCCATCGGCGAAGCTCGCGGCATCACCCACAATACCGTGCAGTCGACGTTCAAGAGGCTGTGGGAGAAAGGCCTGTTGCGCCGCCACAAAGATGGACACGCCTACATCTATGCCCCGCGCGTGAACCGGCGTGAGTTGACCGAGATGATGGTCGGTGACCTCGTCGACCAGGTCGCGGGCGCCGAGATGAACGTGGCGCTCGAGGCGTTCGTCAACCTGGCCGACCGCGCCGGAGAGGAGACCCTCGAGGCACTCGAGGCGCTCGTCGCCGCGCGCCGTCAGGCTCAAAACGAGCGAGACGAGTAAGAGCCATGGTGTATTTGGGATGGTTACAACTCGCGCTCATCATCGTCGCGGCCGGCGCCTTGCTGGGAGCGGCCCTGGGAGGCCTGGCTTCGAACCGATGGTTCGCGCGCCTCGAAAAGGTCGCCCCACGCCCTCGATTCGCCCTGCTGACGGCACTGGCGCTCATGCCTGCTGCGCTCGGCGCCCTGGCGCTGGGCGTCTCGTTTGCGCCCTCGGTGCTCGACGCGCTGGGGCTCGTCGCCGATCACTGCGGCCACCATGGCGGACACGCCTTCCATCTGTGCTTTATCCACGGTCACCCGCCGGCCGCCTCGCCGCTCGTCCTCGGCGCGGCGCTCGTGATCTCGTTGTGGTTTTTTGCCGGCTGGAGTGAAGAGCTCGAACTGGTGCGTGCGACGCGCGCCTGGGGTGAGCGGCTGCTCCAACTCGGCCACTACGATGATGATATCGACGGATGGACGGTCGCCAGCGAGCGACCTGTCGCCGTCACTTACGGGCTTCTCGAGCCGAGAATCTGCGTCTCCGAGCGTCTGCGAGAGGTGCTCTCGCCTGCGCAGTTCGAGGCCGTCTTGGCACACGAGCGCGCCCACGCCAAACGATTCGACTCGCTCGTCAAACTCGTGGCGCGCATGAGCGCCCGATTGCACTTCCCTTTTGTTCGCCAGCGCCTGCTCTCCGAGCTCGATCTCGCGAGTGAGCAGGCCTGCGACGAAGCCGCCGCGGAAGCCGTGGGCGACCGATTGACCGTCGCCGAGGCGATCCTGACCGTCGAGCGCTCCTTCGAGGGCACGCCTCCGCCGGCCTCCGCCCTGGCCTTCGGCGCCAAGCCCCTCGAGCGACGCGTCCGCGCCATGCTCGAAGGCAACTGGCGGCGCCCCTCGTGGCTGTCCCTCACTGTTTTCGGCTTGCTCGGAGCAGGGTTGCTTCTGACGTCTTACGACCTACTCCACCACACCATCGAGAGCCTTCTCGCGCTGGTATTCTAGCCTTCCCGCCGTCACAAATATGTCTCCGTTCTCCATTCAAGCCCTGCTTCGGCAAGACGCGCCCGTAAAACCGATCGCCGCTCGGTCTTTTGCCGTCACCGTACTCGCGGTGCTCGTCTGTGCGGCTCCGACCGCCACAGCCCAAGAGTCGACCGAAGCGCCCTCGCTCACCGAGGAACAGGCCATTCGCCTCGCACTCGAGCGCCCTGCCCTGTCCGATTCGTGGGAGGCCCAGGTCGCCGACGCAGAGGCTGCCGCGCTCACTGAAGGAGCCTGGCCCAACCCGGAGGTCGCCTACACGCGCGAGCAAGTCTTCGAGGATGCGGAGACCGTCTCGGAGAACGTCATCGTGCTGGAGCAGACCCTGCCCTTGTCTGGGCGGCGAGGCCTGCTCGCCGAGGCTGCCAAGACACGCGCCCGAGCCACCCAACTCGAGACGCGCGCCCACAGACGTCTAATCGAAGCTCACGTGCGACGGGCGTTTTATCGGGTCCTCGAGCTGCAGCGGCGAACGAAGGTGCGTGCCGAGTGGTTGGAGCGCATGGCCACGTTCGAAGACCAAATGATCCAGCGCGTCGAGGCCGGCGAGAACGCGCCGTTCGACCTGCAGCGCCTTCGGGCCGAGATCGCCCAGGTGCAGGCGTCCAACTCGGTCGACGAAGCCGCGCTGGCACGCCGGCGCGCGGCGCTGGCTGCCTTGCTCGGCCGCGGTCCCGGTGAGGTCGACGTGCAGGTGACCGGCAACCTCGCCCCCAAACGGCTCCCCAATCAGAGCACCGTGCGCCAGAGCGTCGAGCGCGTACCGGAGGTCGCCGCCGCCCGAAAGCAAGTCGAGGCCGCCGAGCTTCGCACCCGGGCCGCCTCCCGCTGGTGGGTGCCCGAGCCCACACTCGTCGGCGGGTACAAAGGCGAAACCCTCGGCGACGCCCAATTCCACGGCTTCGTGCTCGGCATCGGGCTCGCCCTGCCGGTCTTCAACCAGCTCGAGGGGGAGCAGATGGCCGCCGAAGCCGCGCTCGTGCGCGCCAAGAGCCGCCAGGAGCTCCTCGAGCAACGCCTTCTGGCCGAGCTTGCAGGCATCGCCGCCAAAACGCGCAAGCTCTCCGAGACGGCCGAGAGCTACCGCGAAGACGGCGTCGAGCGCTCCGAAGAGTTGCTAGACCTCGCCCGGCAAGCTTACGACGCCGGCGAAATCGACATCGACGCGCTCATGAACGCTTACCGACGCGCAGTCGACTCACAACTTCGGCTCCTCGAGCTCGAAGCCGGCGCTCGCGCCAGCAAAATCGAATGGCAACAGATTGCCGAATCCATCACGGCTCATCCCTCCACGAGCGAGGACGAGTAGTCGAATGCAGATACGAACGAATCAATTTGTCGCGGTATGTGCTGCGTTGCTCATCGCGTTAGCGTTGGCTGGCTGTGAGGACGATCACGGCCACGAGCACGGGGACGAAGCCGGTCACGGCCACGGAGACGAACACGGCCACGGAGACGACCACGGTCACGAGGACGAACACGGTCACGGCCACGGCGAGAGCGACCGGCCGACGCACGTGGTCACGCTTTTTGGCGAGCACACCGAGCTGTTCGTCGAGTTTCCCGCCTTCGTCGCCGGCCACGGCTCGGAGTTTGCGGCCCACTTTACGACCCTCGACGACTACCAGCCGGTGCGCGAAGGCAAGCTGTCGGTGGTGTTGACCAGTGAGGGGTCACCCGGCGAGCGCTGGGAGGCCACCGAGCCCGCACGCCCCGGCATCTTCACGCCCACGGCGACGCCCAAGTACGTGGGCGAGCGCAAGCTCTTGCTCGTACTGCAGACCGACGAGTTCACCGAGCGCTTCGACCTGGGTGAGCTGCAGGTCTTTGACGCCAAGGAAGCGGCCCGCGAGGTCGACATCGACAACCCCGAAGGCGATATCTCGTTTCTCAAAGAGCAGCAGTGGAAGGTCGACTTCAACGTCGCGCCCGTCGCTCGCCGCAAGATGCGCCCGTCGGTGCCGGTCAACGCCACGATCCGGCCGTCGGCCGACGGTGAGGCGGTCGTCACCGCCCCCTTCGACGGTCGGCTCGGCGCCCCCAAAGAAGGCATCCCGCAGGTGGGCCAGCCGGTCGAGGCCGGCCAGATCGTCGCCTACGTGGTGCCGAGCCTGGGCGCCGGTGAGATTTCGCAGCTTCGCTCCGAGCTCCGCAAGGCAAAGGTCGAGCTCGGCCGCGCCGAGCGCGAACTTGCGCGCATCTCAGGCCTCGTCGACAGCGGCGCGCTGCCCCAAAAGCGGCTGACCGACGCCGAGAGCGCCAAGGCGCTCGCGAAGGCCGAGGTCGAGCAGGCCCAGCAGCGCCTTCGACAATACCGAAACCTCGAATCTCGTGGCGGCGGCGCCAACGGCCGCATCGCCATCCGAAGCCCCATCGACGGGACCATCGCCCAGCGCAACGTCGTCGACGGCGGGTTCGTCTCGAGCGGAGACGAGCTCCTGCGCGTAGTCGATCGCTCGCAGCTGTGGCTCGAGGCGCACGTCCCCGAGGCCGACCTTCCTCGCATCTCGGCGCCCACCGGCGCCTGGTTCGAGCCGGCCGACGACCAAGCCCCCGTCGAGGTCGACATCGACGACGGCGGCGAACTCGTAAGCTTCGGCGAGGTCATCGACCCGCAGACGCGCACCGCGCCGCTTATCTTCGCGCTCGCCGAGGCCGACGCCCGCCCGAACCTGCGCATCGGCAGCTTCGTGCGCGCCCACATCTTCAGCGGAAAGCCCAAGGAGGTCGTCGCCATCCCGTCCTCGGCGGTGCTCGACGAAAAGGGCCTCGACGTCGTCTACGTGATGGTCGGCGGTGAGTCCTTCGAGCGGCGCACCGTGCGCCTGGGCATACACGACCGCGGCAGGGTCGAGGTCCTCGACGGCCTCGCCCCGGGCGAGCACGTGGTGAGCCAAGGCGCCTACTACGTCAAACTCGCCAGCACCGCGACCGGCGCGGTCGGCCACGGCCACACCCACTGAGCCGTTCCATTCAGTAAGACCACTGAGCAACCCATGATCGACGGAATCATCAAATGGTCGCTACAGAACCGCTTCTTTGTGGTGCTCGCCGCCGCGGTGCTGTTCGTGTGGGGTTCCTGGCAGGCGCTGACGATGCCCGTCGACGTCTTCCCGAACCTGACCGCGCCCAGCGTCACCGTCGTCGTCGAGGCGCACGGCAAAGCGCCCGAAGAGGTCGAAAGCCAGATCACCTACCCCATCGAGACCGCCCTCAACGGCGCCACAGGCGTGCGCCGGGTGCGCTCGAATACCGGCATCGGCAACGCGGTCATCTACGCGGAGTTCGACTGGGGCACCGACATCTACCGCGCCCGCCAGATCGTCAGCGAGAAGCTGCAACTGGTGCGCTCCCAGCTGCCGCCCGACGTCGACCCGCCCACCATGGGCCCCATCTCGTCGATCATGGGCGAGATCATGTTCGTCGCGCTCACCTCCGAGGAGCACACGCCCATCGAGCTTCGCACCGAGGCGGACTGGGTGGTGCGCCGGCGGCTGTTGGCCGTGCCGGGAGTCTCGCAGGTCATCCCGCTGGGCGGCGGCGTCAAGCAGTACCAAGTCCACGCCGACCCGGCGAAGCTGTCGGCCTACGGCATCGGGCTCAACGAAGTCGCCGACGCGCTTCGAGAGACCAACGAGAACGTCTCGGCGGGCTTCTACCGCGAAAACGGGCGCGAGTATCTCATCTACGGCCTCGGGCGCATCGAGCGCCTCGATGATATCGAGAAGACCGAGCTCGCCGTGCGCAAGGGCCAGCCCATCACCGTGGGCGATATTGGCGAGGTCCGGATCGCCCCGGCGCTCAAACGCGGCGAGGGCTCGTTCAACGGCCAGGACGCCGTCATCATCGGCATCCAAAAGCAGCCCGACGCGAATACCCTCGAGCTCACCGAGCGCCTCGACGGGGTGCTCGACGGGGTCGAAGGCTCGCTTCCCGAGGGCATGACGCTGCACCGCCACATCTTTCGCCAGGCCGACTTCATCGACATCGCCGTCGACAACGTGGTCCACGCCCTGCGCGACGGCGCGATTCTGGTGGTGCTGATCATCCTGATCTTTTTGGCGAATCTCCGGGCGACCGCGATCACCATCACGGCGATTCCGCTGTCACTTTTGGCTGCGGTCATGGTGCTCGACTACTTCGGCGGCTCCATCAACACGATGACGCTGGGCGGCATGGCCATCGCCGTGGGTGCGCTCGTCGACGACGCCATCATCGACGTCGAGAACGCAGTGCGAAGGCTGCGCGAAAACGCAGCTCGCCCGCCCGACCAACGCCGCCCCACCCTCGACATCATCTACGAATCGAGCGTCGAGATTCGACCCGCCATCGTCTTCGCGACGTTGATCATCGTGCTCGTCTTCTTGCCGCTCTTCTTTCTCACGGGCGTCGAGGGACGCCTGCTCGAGCCGCTCGGCATCGCCTACGTCGTGTCACTGACCGCGTCGCTGGTCGTAGCGCTCACGGTGACGCCCGCGCTCTGCTACTACTTGCTGCCGGGCACCAAAGCGATCGAGCAGAACGAGGAGAGCCGCGTGATGCGCGCGCTCAAGCGCGGCTACGAGCCCCTGCTGAACATCGCCCTGCCCCGCTGGAAGATGATCACGGCCGCCTCGGTGGTCGCGCTCGCCTTCGCAGGTTGGGGGCTGGCGCGCTCCGGCCAAGCCTTTTTGCCGGAGTTCAACGAAGGCACGCTCACCGTCAGCGCGGTCACGCTGCCGGGCACCTCGCTGGAGACCTCCGACGAGATGGGCGAGCGCATCGAGAAGATCATGCTCGAGCATCCGGAGGTCGTGTCGACCTCCAGGCGCACCGGGCGCGCCGAGCTCGACGAGCACGCCCAGGGCGTCAACGCGGCCGAGATCGACGTGAACCTGCAGATGAAGGAGCGCAGCCAGGAAGACTTTTTGGCCGCGCTGCGCCAAGACCTGAGCCAGATGCCGGGGATGAATATCACCATCGGCCAGCCCATCAGCCACCGCATCGACCACATGTTATCGGGCACCCGCGCCAATATTGCGGTGAAGATCTTCGGCTCGAACCTCTACGAGCTTCGCCGCCTGGCCCAGGAGGTCAGTCTGGTGATGGAGGGGGTCGACGGCGTGGTCGACCTGAACGTCGAGCAGCAGATGGACATCCCGTTTTTGCTCGTCGACTTCGACCGCGACGCGATCGCCCGCCACGGGCTTCGTGTGAGTGAGGTCGCCGAGACCATCGAGACCGCCTTTCGCGGCCACGAGGTCTCGCGGGTCATCGAAGGCCAGCGCGGCTTCGACCTATTGGTCCGCTACCCCGAGAGCGCCAAAGGGAGCGTCGAGGAGGTCCGCCAAACCCTCATCACCACGCCCGGCGGCGCCCAGGTGCCGCTGCACGCGCTCGCAGAGGTTCGCCGCGACCGACGCCCCAACCGCATCAGCCGCGAGAACGTCCAGCGCAAGATCGTGGTGTCGAGCAACGTCGCCGGCGCTGATCTGGTGGGCGTCGTCGAGCAGATTCGCAGCCGCGTGGGCGAACAGGTCGAGCTGCCCAGCGGCTACCACATCGAGTACGGCGGCCAATTCGAGAGCGCCACGCAGGCCTCGCAGACGCTCACGGTGCTCACCGGCGTGGTCATCGTCGGCATCTTCTTGCTCTTGTTCATCTCGCTGGGCTCGGGCCGCGACGCCCTGCTCGTGATGGCCAACCTGCCGCTGGCGCTCATCGGTGGCGTGGTGGGCGTCTACGTGCTCGACGGCGTCTTGTCGGTCGCCTCCCTCATCGGCTTCATCACCCTCTTTGGAATCGCCACCCGAAACGGCCTGCTGATGGTCTCCCACATCCGCCACCTGCACCTCGAAGAGGGCGTGAGCGACGTGTGGCAGGCGGTCAAACAGGGCGCCATGGAGCGACTGGCGCCCATCTTGATGACCGCGCTCGCCAGCGGGTTGGGCCTCATCCCGCTGGCCCTCAAAGCCGGTGAGCCCGGCAGTGAGATTCAGGCCCCGATGGCCATCGTCATTCTCTTTGGGTTGGTCTCGTCGACCGCCCTCAACATGATCGTCGTCCCCGCGCTGTACCTGCGCTTTGGCGACATCGCAGCCAAGAAGCATTCGTTCCCCCAACAACCCGAGACAGCTTCTCGAGAGGAGTCACCATGAAAGCACGTATCCTGACCATTCTTTGCCTGGCACTCACCCTCGTGGCGGTCGGTTGCGACAAAGCGCGAGCCGACAACCACGCCCACGACGAGGCGAACGCCGAGGCGCCGGCTGAACAGAAAGCTGGAGACGACGAAGAGGCAAAGCCGGAGGAAGCCAAACAGGAAGAGGCTAAGCAAGAGGAAGCCAAACAAGGAGAGCTCGAGCAGGTCGAGGTCGCCAAGGCCGGCCAGAAATTCGATCCTGCCATTCAGGCCGAGCAGCTTCCGGCCGGCGCCTGGTACTGCGACATGGGCACCGTGCACTGGGCGGCGATGGAGAAGCCCGAAGGCGGCAAATGCCCCGAATGCAACATGGCGCTCAAGCAGCACGACCCGGGCAAGCTCGCCGAGCAAAAAGAGAAGGCGGTCGAGGCCAAAGAAGACCACGGCCACGAGCACGGCGAGGGTGACGACCACGGTCACGAGCATGCTGAGGGCGACCACGGTCACGCACACTGAACCGGACTCCCCCCCCTAGTGGTGTGACACCGAGATTCGATTCACCTTCGCCAGTCTAGCACCACCAGCTTCGGCGCTCACTCCTCGACGATGCGCTGCATCGCCTGCGGGGTTCGCATCCGAATCTGGCGGCGCTATCCTCGCCGAAAGGTTGATTCTCACTTCGGTGTCACCCCACTCGCGGGCTGTCGCATTTGCGCGCAGACAATCTATAATGGCGTCACACGCAGCCTTCTCGAGGACGCCATGTCGATGATTTGCGCAAATTGCGGTGCACACTCGGACGCCCAGGACGCCTGTGAGTCCTGTGGCCAGTCTCCCCTGCTGCGGGAGCGTTACGTACTGCGGCAGGTGCTCGGCGAGGGAGCCTCCGGCACGACCTACTTGGCTCGAGACACCCAGGCCGCCGTCGACGTCGCGATCAAGGAGCTGGCGTTTCACCGGGTCGACTCGTTCAAGGCGCACGAGCTCTTCGAGCGCGAGGCGGCGGTGCTGTGTCGACTCGACCATCCGGGCGTGCCGTCGTTCTTCGACCACTTCGCCGCCGGCGAAGGCAAGGCGCTCCGCTTCTATCTGGTCATGGAGTTCATCGAGGGACACTCTCTCGAAGAGGAGCTCTCGCAGCGCCAATTCGACCAAGAAGAGGTGCTGGCGATTCTCGAGGAGCTCGGCGAGGTGACCGGCTACTTGCACTCGCTGTCGCCGCCAGTCATCCACCGCGATATCAAACCGTCGAACGTCATGCGCCGCGCGGACGGCTCGCTGGTCCTCATTGACTTCGGCTCGGTGCGCGACGCGCTCGAGCCCGAAGACGCCGGCAGCACCATCGCCGGCACCATCGGCTACATGGCCCCCGAGCAGCTGCGCGGGTTGGCGACGCCGGCGAGCGACGTGTACGCGCTGGCGACGTGCGCACTGCACCTGTTGACGCGAAAACCGCCCGTCGAACTGCTAGACGCGCAGAACCAACTCCGTTGGGAAGGGCTTACAAAACAGTCTGCGGCGCTGACCCACCTGCTCGAGCACATGCTCTCGGGCGACCCGAGCGCGCGCCCCGGCGATGGCCATGCGCTCGTTCGCACGGTCCAGCGCGCCCGCCAGGCGCCGCGACCACAGCCCAAGGCCTCACCGGTCGAGCATCGGGAGCGTCGCCAGGGGCGTAAGGTCGTCCTATTCGCCGTCTTGGGCGTCGTTTTGATGGTCCTCGGGATGGCTCTGTCAGGTTGGCTGCTCATGTCGGGGACGCCCGATCCGCCCTCGGATGCCTTTGCGCCGCCCAAGCTCGACTTCGAACCGGTCCCCACTCCCATCGAGGCCAACAGGCCCTTCGAGAGGAGGCCCCCCGACATCGGGCACATCGAAGTGCCGACGCTCGAGCGCGACGATGCCTCTCACGAGGGCACAGGCGCGCCGCGCCGTTGACAATCGCCTCTCGGCGCGCACTTTGGGCGTGTCGAATGAACATAAAACAGCGAGTTTGCCATGCGTTACGACGACCTCGACGGACTGCTCGAGCATATCTGGAACTATATCGAATCGGGGGTCATCGATCGCGCCAACGCGATGACCACGCCGGCGTTTGCGACTGCGGGTCCCGAGGGCCCGAACGTGCGCACCGTCGCGCTGCGCCGGGCCAATCGCGGCAGCCGAGCGCTCATCTTCCACACCGACGCGCGCTCGAATAAGATCAGTGAGCTCGAGGAGACGCCGAGCGCGGTCTGGATGGGCTGGGACGCCGACAGCAGCGAGCAATTCCAGCTCAGAGGCCGCACCACCATCCACCGAAGCGACGAAGTCGCCGCGACCATGTGGGCGTCACTTCCGGACGACGAGCTTGCGTTTTACTTCAAGCCGAAAGCCCCCGGCACGCCCGCCGAGGCCCCCGGCTCGGGGATCCAACCCGGCGCCATCGACGAAGCCGAGGCGCGCCGAAACTATGCGGTCGTGCGCACCGTCGTCGACGAGATCAAGTGGCTCTACGTGGGCCGTGACCCCGAGGAGGAGCGGCAGGCATTCTACCAGTGGGATGGCCAGGTGTTCTGCGGCGAGTGGGTGGTGCCCTAAACTGAAGCTCTAGAGTAGACCTTCGAGAAATTTCTTCGGCCCTCGATTGTTTACTCGAAGACAACACGGTTTCTGGCAGTAAGAGTTTCTAGCAGTAAGAGATGACAATGAAGATTCGTTTCGTATCCGGTTGGCTCGCCACACTCGCCTGCATCGCCCTCTTGGCGGCGTCTGGCTGCTCCAGCAAAAAGGAAGCCTCGGCCGCCGAGCCGACGAAAAACACCGGGCAACAGGCAGTCGAAGAATCCGGCACGCCCGAGTCCGGCACGCCCGAACCTGGCAAGGTCGACGGCGAAACGGCGCGCCAGTTGGTCGAAGACGGCGCCGTTCTCCTCGACGTGCGCACGCCCGGCGAGTACCAGTCGGGCCATATCGACGGCGCGGTCAATATCCCCATCCAAGAATTCGGACAGCGAAAAGACGAGCTCAAAGAACTCGGCGAACCGCTCGTGGTCTACTGCCGCAGCGGTAACCGCAGCGCTCACGCCGCCAACGCCCTCGAAGATATGGGCGTCGACAAAGTCTACGACCTGGGCGGCATCGGCAGCTGGTGAGCTCCGTTTCCGTTCGGCCCTACTGGCTTGATTCCACCGTCGGGAGCACGACCGGCACGAACGAGCCCCACACGTACTCTTGCATCGATCCGCTGCCGAGTTCCCCGTCGACGCCCCATCCGCTGCAGTAGGCGTAGCCCTCTTCGTCGAGCGCGCACGTGAACTTGTAGCCGCCGGTGATTGCGCTCGCTTCGGCGAGGCCGCGCAGGCGCGTCGGTTCGGTGACGGGTACAAACCCGGGGCTGGTCGGGTCGCCGTGAAAGTCCTCTCGCCAGCAATACGGTTTGCCGTCTCGAATGGCACAGGGATGATATCCGGCGGACACCGCCGTGTAGCTGACCGGGTCTTCGTGCAGGGACACCGGCCACGAAACGCTGCGAAAGCTCGTGATCACGTCCCCTCCGCTCGAATAGATGGTCCGGCCGAGTTGGTAGTCCACGTTACTCCCCCAACAAAAGATCTCTCCGTCGTCAGCGAGCGCACAACTAAAGTCGTCTCCGGCGCGCACTTGCTCGAATGAGCGGCTTTGGGTGACCACCCACGGCTCGGCGCTCGACGCCAAGTCGGTGCTGGCGAAGGTGAATTTGGGGGTCGCGCCAATCTCGCCATAGTCATTGTTGCCCCAACAGTATGTCGCTTGGCCGTCTGTGGTGATCGCACAGGTGTGCTCGGCCGCATCGATCGCTCGGAAGCGCAGCCCGCCGACGACCGGCGACGGGGTCACGCTATCATCGGTGTGTCCAATCCCGAGCCGTCCGTCCGCCCCACTGCCCCAACACCATGCGTTACCGGCGAGGTCGAGGGCGCAGGCGTGCTGGAAGCCCGCGGTGATGGCGACGAACTTCACATGAGTTTGCACCGCGGTGGGTTCGGTGTGGCGACTGCGAGTGCCGTCACCAAGCTGGCCGTGTTCGTTGGCGCCCCAGCACCATGCGCGTCCATCGGCGTCGAGTCCGCACGAGAAATCTCCGCCCGCCGACACGCTGGTGAATCGGTGACCGCCGACAACCAACGTTGGCACGGCGCGCGACGTGAGATCGCCGGTGCCGAGCTGACCTCTCAGGTTCAGCCCCCAGCACACGGTGTAGATATCGTATATCCCGCACGTGTGACGCCGCCCCGAGTCGATACTCGAGTAGACGCCGACGACCAACACATCACGCTCGGCGCTTGCGCCGTGCGCCGACGCCCTCACTGAGACGGTGCCGAGGGCTTTCCCGGTCGCCAGACCCGTAGCCAGGCCAGCGGCATCGACCTCGAGAAGCGACGGGGCCTCGCTCTCCCAGTTTACGGCGACGTGGTCGAGTTCGATCTCTCCGCCGGGCCCGAGCACGCTCGCCGTGATCTCGAGCGTCTCACCGCGGTGTACGCGCCAACGCTCGGCGTCGAGGCGGATCTGGAGGTCGGCGTAGCCGCCCACCTCGACCCGTGCGGCGGCGGACTTGCCCCCGACGACAACCGCGATTTCGGTCACCCCCGGCCGCAACGCAGCGAAGCGACCGTCGCCGAGGTGCTCGAGGACTTGGTCGTCGTCGCTCGACCAGTTGGGCGCCCAATCGTCCGGATCGAGCTCGTTTCCGAGCACGCCGGTCAATTGGAGAACCGGCTCGACAACCACGCCGGGTCGAAAGGTATCGTCGACGCCGGCTATCGCGACCGACTCGAGGGGCTCGTACACTTCGACTTCACAGCGACCGGTGTCGCCGTCGGCGACCGCCTCGATGACAGCCTGACCTGCGCCGACCGCCTCGACCACGCCTTGCTGGTCGACACGAGCCACCGCCGGGTCGGTGCTCCGCCATAAAATGTCCGGATTGTCGACCTCTTCGATGGCCGCATCGCGTGCGTCAGCCTCGATGGTGGCCTGCTCGCCGACCGCCAGACGCAGCTTGGCAGGGCTCATCCAGACATGTTCGACATCGTAGAACGGCCCCAGGTCGGGCGCGCCGTTGGAGTCCTCCGCCCCTCCGGCGCCGGGGGCGCCATCAGAGGGCGCCCCCGAACACGCAGCGACAAAGCAAACCAACAAAACCAGCGTGTAGATTCTCATGCTCTCTCAGCCCCTGATCTGGCTTAGATTGACCTTCCACAAGATCTACAAGATCAGGGACTGACATGCCACTTCGACCGACCTGCACGCATTCAACCGAACTGCACGCACCGTCGGCTCAGGTTGCCGAACTCGAAACCCTCGACCGGAAAGCTGGTGCTCACCTCGTCGACGCTGGCCGCGCCGGCGGCGACGAGGATCGGCTCGAAGTGCTCCACGGTGGGGTGCGCGATGCGCAAGCCCGGCGCGTGGTTGCGATAGTCGATGAGTTCGTCGAAGTTGCGCTGCGCCAAGGTCTCGGCCGCCCACTGGTCGAACTCGACGGCCCAACTCTCCGGCGAAGACCGCTCGCTGAAGTCGATTCGGCGCAGGTTGTGCACCAGCGAGCCGCTTCCGAGCAAGAAGATGCCCTCGTCGCGAAGCGGCGCCAATTTCCGACCCAACTCGAAGAGCGCCTTCGGCCCGGCCTGGCTGGGCAGTGAGATCTGCAGAATCGGGATATCGGCCGCCGGCGCCATGTGGACCATCGGCACCCACACGCCGTGGTCCATGGCCCGGTCCTCGCGTTGGACCGGTTGTTTCTCACCGAGCAACGCCGCCACGCGGTCTGCGAGTTCAGGGGCCGCGGGCGCGTCGTACTCGACCTCGTAGAGCTCTTTGGGAAAACCGTAGAAGTCATACATCAACTCGCGCCGCTCGGTCGTCCCGATCGACACCGGCGTATCTTGCCAGTGTGCCGAAATCACCAGCATGGCGCGCGGCCGGGGCATCTCGTCGGCCCAGCGGCGAAGGTCGGCGCCCTTCTGCTTGTCGAACACGAGCGTGGGCGCGCCGTGCCCCACGTACCCTACAGGCATCTTGCCGGACGCCCTCGCGCCGGCTTCGTCGGTCTTCTCACTGCTCTTACGGCTCATCTGTCCTCCCCGGATCTTCGCGGTCGGGCGGTCGCAACCGACCACACCCGCCACGCCTGCAGCGCCCGCCAAGCCCATCAGGCCTGCCAGCACTTGGCGCCGCGAGAAATCATTATCGTCTTTTCGGTCACTCATCGGGCACGTCCACATCGAATTGCATCGTTCACACGAACAATGTGGCGCGATGCTCGCCGGCGGACAAGACCGCGAGACGAAACAGGCTGTTGTCTGTGAGTGAACAACTGCGAGCGAACAACAACTAAGAGCTTCGGCGGGCGCCGACATCGGTGGGAAAAGCTCGACACAAAAAAACGCAGGCGGCGCCGGCGTAATCGACCGCGCCACCTGCGTTGAAAACCGGGTTACTCGGCTTACTCCTCTTCGGCAGCCTCCTCTTCAACGGCCTCTTCGGCCTCTTGGGCCTCCTCTTCGACCGCCTCTCCGGCTTCCTCAGTCTCCTGTTCAACCTCTTCTCCAGCTTCCTCGAGCTCTTGCTCGGTCTCTTCGATGGCGCCCTCTTCCTCAACTTCCTCTTCTTCCATGACGCCTTCTTCCTCTTGCTCGGGCTGCTCACACGCGGTGGTGAAGCTGAGGGCTCCTAGCATCGCGAACAGCATCATCAACGCTTTCAAAGTCTTCTTCATGGCTGTCTCCTTATGGCTTTGGTGACAAATCCCCCCTTTCAGGCCCGAAGTTAGACGTGTGGCGCTACCTGACAAGCGAGCGCACCTTGTCTGCGACTCCTTGCATCACACATTTGTTAGGAGGATTGACGACCCATGAGGAGACCCGCATGAAGTTGCGCTACATCGGCTACGCGTGCATCAACCGCACACTCGACTCGACCACTGGACGCACGCTCCGGCTCGGCAATCTCACCGCGGAGTACGTGGCCGAGATCATCACCGAAAACCTGTCGAACCTGCGTGAGATCCTCGCGTGGAACGTCGATCACGACCTGAAGATGTTTCGCATCAGCTCGAGCGTCATCCCCTTTGCCTCCCACCCCGAGTTCCCCCTCGACTGGCGGGCGCACTTCGTCGACGAGCTCGCCGAGATTCGGCAAATGGCCGAGCAGCACGAGCTGCGCCTATCGATGCACCCAGGCCAGTACACCGTGCTCAACTCCAAGAAGAACGACGTGGTCGAGCGCGCCATCGCCGAGATCGATTATCACGCGCGCTTCCTCGACGCGGTCACCCCGCGCGGCGGCGACATCATCATTCACGTGGGCGGCGCCTATGGCGACAAAGACAAGTCGCGGCAGCGCTTCGCCGACAACTTCACCCGCCTATCCACAGCCTCGCAGCGCCAACTCATCATCGAGAACGACGACACGGTCTACAACGTCGACGAGGTGCTCGAGCTGTGCGCCGACATCGGCCGCCCGCTGGTCTTCGACATCTTCCACCACCAATGCAACCCGGCCACCGAGGACTGGCGCGACGACCTGGTCGGCCGCCTCGAGGAAGTCGTGGCGACCTGGCAGGACCGCCCGCCCAAATGCCATATCTCGACCGGGCGCGAGGGCACCCGCACCTCCCACGCCGACTACATCTCGGCCGAGGACTTCGAGACTTTCGTCGGCTTGATGGCCCAGGTCGACGGCGACGCCCCCTTCGATCTGATGGTCGAGGCCAAGGAGAAAGACAAAGCCGCCCTGCGGCTTCTGTAAGCGAGTACGCCGGCCCGCTTGTGACCCGGCAGGATTGGTCGTATCCTCCCCGTGCTCTACCTCCACAAATCGGATGGACCTCGCGCACGGTGAACGCCCATGAGACTCGCCCTCCAGCTCGCCTTCGTCTCGCTCATAGCCCTCCTCGCTGCTCCGGCTGTCGCGATGTCGGTCGAGGACGTGCCGAACCCGCGCAACGCGAACTCCTGGGTCAGCGACACCGTCGACATCATCGACGCGGACCAAGAAGCGCATATCAACCAGACGATCGGCCGCCTCGAGCAGGAGACCGGCGTCGAGATCGCGGTGGTCACCGTCGAGCAGGTCGACACGCCCACGCCCAAGGATTTCGCCACCGAGCTGTTCAACTATTGGGGCATCGGCAAGGCCGACACCAATAACGGCCTGCTCGTCTTGCTCGTCCGCGGCGAGCGCCGCCTCGAGATGGAGACCGGCTACGGCCTCGAGTCGGTGCTCACCGACAGTTGGCTCAAACGCATGCAGGTCCAGACGATGATCCCCTACTTCAAGCGCGGAGATTATGGAGAGGGGCTGCTCGTCGGGGTGGGCGCCTGCGACGACCAAATACGCGAGCGTCTGAACAACCCGTCGCCCGCCGGTGGCCCTACGTCGGATTATGGAGCTTCGAACACCGACGACCGGTACTACACGCCGACCAACCCGGAGCCCAAACGGCAGTGGCCCTTCTTCCTCGCTCTCGGCATCGTGGCCGTGGCGGGCGCGGGCATCGGCAGATACATCTACAAAAAGAACCGAACCTGCCCCAACTGCAATATCCGCATGCAGATGGTCCCCGACATCGACGACGACGAGCACCTCGACCGCGGCCAGAACACAGAAGAGGCGATCGGCTCGGTCGACTACCTCGTCTTCTTCTGCGAGCAGTGCGACTTCGACCGCATCTTGCGCAAGGCCAAGATGTTCTCGGGCTACACGCGGTGTCGCTCCTGTGGCTACAAGACGATGGACGTCGACACGACGACCGTCGAGCACGCGACGACCTATTCGACCGGCCGCAAGCGCATCACCGAAGACTGCACCCATTGCCCGCACCACGCGGTTCGCTACGTGACCATCCCGCGCCGGCCGCGCTCGAGCTCCTCGAGCAGCAGCAGCAGTAGTGGCGGTGGTGGCGGCGGCTTTGGAGGCGGAAGCTCCGGAGGCGGCGGCGCCGGCTCGAGCTGGTAAGTGAGCAGCCTCGACGGCTCGCATTTGGAGCGAGTGCATCCCTGCTCTCGCACATGAGGGTCGCACCGAACCAAATAGAGAAGAACCAAACGGAGCCCACGTGACCGACAAGATTGACTACGAGGACGTCGACGACATCATCGCCACCGCCGAGCGTCTGCGCGCAGACGCCGAGGACGACCTGACGCCCCAGGAACTCGCCGACATCGGCGCCGAGCTGGGCATCCCCGCCGAGTACGTCGAGCAGGCGCGCCAAAAACTCGAGGCGCGCCGCGCCAAACAGGAGCGCGACGCCAAGCGCCGCGAGAAACGCCGCGCCAAGATTGCACTCATCGCCGGCGCGGTCATATTGAGCGCAGGCGCCATCTTCGGACTCTGGTCGTACAGCTCGCTGAGCGGGCTGCGCGACGCTTATGCCCTCGTCGAGCAGCAGCGCGCCCAGGTCGACAACGTGCGCGACCGCAAGGCGGCCATCGAGCGCCAATTCGAAGGTCGCGAGCCGTCGCTGGAGAAGGACGCCGAGCTCATCGGCGCTCAAAACCGGCTGCGCGTCGAGATCAAACGCCTCAACGAAGCTGCTGCTCACTACAACCGACAAGCTCGCGGGTTCCCAGCCTCGCTCTGGACGGGCTCGGAGGAACTCCCCGAGCAGGTCGAGATGGCATCGACGACCCACTGAGCCCAGCCGGCTGTTGCCATGAACTTCCTGGACGCCCTACTCGCCGCCCTGCCCATCCTGGTGGTCCTCGCGCTGATGGTCTTCGCCAAGCGCTCGGCCGCCCTGGCCGGCGCCTTCGGCCTGCTCACCAGCGTGGTCCTCGCCGCGACCTACTTCGACCCCGGCACTGCCGCCGCCCCGGGCCTCGTGCGCCCGCTCGTCGGCGCCGGCGCCGAAGCGGCGTTTACCGCCGGGACCATCCTCTGGATCATCTTCGGCGCGCTGTGCATCTACCAACTCCAACAAAAGACCCACGCCCTCGAGCAGCTCCGCTCGGCGCTGAGCTCCCTGTCGGACGACCCGCGCATCGTGGTCATCTTGGTCGCCTGGTTCTTCGCGCTCTTTAGCGAGGGCGCCGCCGGCTTCGGCACCGCGGTCGCCCTGTCGGCGCCCTTTTTGGTCGGCTTCGGATTTCGCCCCGCCGACGCGGTCGTCATCACCATGCTCGGCCACGGCATCGGCGTGTCGTTTGGCGCAGTCGGCATCCCCACGCTGGCCCAGGCCGAGCTCGTGCCGTTCGACGGCGACGCCATCTCGGTGCCCACGGCCACCTTCCACGCCCTCATCGGCTGGGTGATGCTCGTGGCCATGCTGCGGGTGGCCACCGGCGACGACGAGCCGTCAGAGAGCGACACAGATCCCAAGCCCCATATTTGGCGGTGGGCGGCCGTGGCGGCAGCTTGTTATCTGGTGCCGATGTACGTCATCGCCCGATTCGTCGGCCCCGAGTTGCCTACGCTAGGTGGATCGTTGGCCGGAGGGCTGCTCTTCGTCGGCCTGTATCGTTGGTTCGGAGGAAAGAAGGAGGCCGAACAGGGCAATGAAATGGACGCGGCCAAAATGGAGACGGGCACGGTGCTGCGAGCGGCGGCGCCCTACTTGGCCGTCATCGCACTCGTCCTGCTCACTCGCCTCGTCGCTCCCATCGCCGACACCCTCGGCGCGGTCACCTGGTCGTGGTCGCTCTGGGAGCGCTTCGAGGGGAGCATGCAGCCCATCTTGCACCCGGGCACGATCCTCATCGCCGGCTTCCTCATCGGCGCCGTCGCCCAGCGCGCCACCGTCGAGGAGGTCAAGGACTCGACCCTCGAGGCGCTGCGCCAACTGCTGCCCGTCGCCCTCGCGCTCGGCGCGATGCTCGGCCTGTCGCGCGTGATGGCCCACTCGGGCATGATCGAAGCCCTGGCCGCCTTCACCGCCGTCGCCGCCGGCAGCGCCTGGCCCTTCTTCTCGCCGTGGGTCGGCATGCTCGGCACCTTCGTGACCGGCTCGGCGACCGCCTCCAACATCTTGTTCAGCGAGTTCCAGCTCTCGACGACGACCCGCTTGTCGATGCCCGCATTGACGCTCTTGGGCACCCAAAACGTCGGCGCCGCCGTCGGCAGCATCGTCGCCCCCTCAAAAATTATCGCCGGCGGTGCCACGGTGGGCATCGCCGGCGAAGAGGGCTCCATTTTGCGCCGCCTGATCGGCCCGGCCGCGCTCTATATCGGGCTTACGGGCATCATGGCGCTCGTGGCGGTGTATTTGTTGTGAGGGGCGCGACCGCTCACACACTCCGCCCGCGCCCTAAACCCGAGGCGCTCACCGCACTTCCCCCTGCTCCGTCCATTCCGACTCCGCCAAACGAACCCGAAGCATCGCGACCAAATGCTCGGCGTCGACGGGTTTGGTTATGTAGTCGGTCGCCCCGGCGTTCAAGCACTTCTCGCGGTCTCCCATCATCGCCTTGGCGGTCAGCGCGATGATCGGAAGATTGCTGAAATCCGAGCGCGAGCGAATCCGACGCGTCGTTTCGTAGCCGTCCATGCCCGGCATCATGATATCCATCAAGACCAGATCGACGCCTTCGAGTTTGGACAGCCCTTCCTCCCCGCTCTCGGCGAATATGACCTCGAGGCCGTGCTCTTCGAGGAGCGCGGTGATGGCAAAGATATTTCGCACGTCGTCATCGACGACCAAGACGCGCTTTCCGTGGAACTCCGGCCCCCCTCGCGACGTCTCTTTGATAACCCTCGCCCCCGCCTTGGTCAGCCACTGGTCATCGCGATGCAACAGCATCGTGGCCTCGTAGAACAGGTGCTCGGCCGTGTTCGTCAGGCGCAAGAGGACGTGCTCGCCCAGTCTGCGGAGCACACCGGAGTCGGCCGGCTCGACTTCATCGCCACAGAACAAGACCATCGACGGGCGATCCAACCTGTTCTGCGCGGAGAGCGCGGCGATGAACCGATCGACATCATCGGTGAGCCGCTCGACCGGGGCGGCGACACAATCGAACGATTCTCCCTCGAGCTGGCATGCCGCCTGCGCGAGCGTCGGCACATGCACCGTCTCGACGTCGCCGTTGCCAAACTTGTCGGGCAACACCTGGAAGTCGGCGCCGACGACGAGCAGGCGACGCTCTGCGCGGTCGACGAAGCTCCGGAGTCGCTCGACGACCTGCTCGAGCTCTGTGTCATCGGCGCTGCGCTGCACGGTCGACCAGGCGCGGAGGCTCGGCCTTGGCTGCAGGCTCGACTCGTTGAGGACCAAGCACGCGGGCACATGACGGATGCGAGGGTCGTGCTTGAACTGGTCGAGCAAGACCCGCCCGTCCATGTCGGCGAGCGCCGTGTCGATGAGCAGCGCATCGGGCGTGACCTCCGAGATCATGGCCCGCGCGTCCGAGCCCTCGGAGGTGAGTACGCATTTAAAGCCCGCCGCCCGCCCCGCCTCGACCAGGCGACGCGAGAGCGACTCATAGGAGGCCACGATCAACACCACGCGGTCGCCCACGCCGATATCGTTGCGGTCGTCCCGCGGGGGCCGCGACGTGCCGAGATCGACGGCCATCTTCATGTGGTCGCCGGCGTAATGGTTGCTGGGCGCCACCTCGTCGAGGGTCGAGGAGCGCTCGGTGCGCTGCGCGCTTCTGTACAGCCGCGGCAGGTAGAGCCGAAACGTGCTGCCGACGCCAGGTTCACTCTCGACGCTCAACTCGCCGCCGAGCAGGCGCACGAGCTCTCGGCTGATCGACAGCCCCAGCCCGGTGCCCGCATATTTTCGGCTGGTGCCCCCGTCGGCCTGCTGGAACGCCTCGAAGATGATCTGCTGCTTCTCCTCGGGAATGCCGATGCCGGTATCCTCGACCTCGAAGCAGATCACCTGGTCGGCCATCTCGAGCGACTCGCTGCCGTGCTCCCACTCCTTGGGCCGCGCCTCGCGCGCTCGAAGCGTCACGCTGCCCGACTCGGTGAACTTGATGGCGTTCGACAGCAGATTTCGCAGCACCTGGCGAAGGCGCATATCGTCGGTAATCATCACGTCCGGAAGCTCGGGCTTGATGTCGACGAAGAGCTCCAAGCCGCGCTCTTTGGCCAGTTGGCGGAAGCTGCCGTCGACGTACTCGTACAGGTCTTCGAAGCGCACCTCGCGAACCTCCACGGTCATGGTGCCCGATTCGACCTTGGCCAAGTCGAGGATTTCGTTGATCAGCGCCAGCAGGTCCGAGCCTGCCTGGTGGATGGTCGTGGCGTACTGAACCTGGCGGCTGTCGAGGTTGTGCTCGACGTTCTCGGCGAGCTTTTTGGACAAGATCAGCAGGCTGTTGAGCGGCGTGCGCAACTCGTGGGACATATTCGCCAGGAACTGAGACTTGTACTTCGAGGTCAACGCCAGCTGGCCGGCCTTCTCCTCGAGCTCCTGCTTGGCCATCTCGACCTCACGGTTTTTGCGCTCGACCTCGTCGCGCTGGGCGGTGAGCTGCTGGGCCTTGTGCTCGAGCTCCTCGTTGGTCTGCTGGAGCTCTTGCTGCTGAGCTTGCAGTTCCTGCGCCATCGCCTGTGACTGGCGCAGCAGCTCGTCGGTACGCATCGTCGCCTCGATGGTCGCGATGACGATGCCCAAACTCTCGATGAGCTGATCGATAAAGGCGATTTGAATGGCGGTGAAGTCCTCGAAAGACGCCATCTCGATGACGCCTTTGACGTCGCCCTCGAACAGCACCGGGACCACGACGATATTGAGCGGCGCGGCCTCGCCGAGCGCCGAGCCAATGACGACGTAGTCGCCGGGCACGTTCGAAATGAGGATGCGCCGCTTCTCGAGCGCAGCCTGGCCGACCATGCTCTCCCCCAAGCGATACTCGTTGGCCAAGTGCTTTCGGCGGTTGAACGCGTAGGAGGCAAACAGCTTCAGAATCGGCTCGTCATCCTCGTCGGTTTGCATCATGTAAAAGGCGCCGTGCTGGGCCTCGACGGTCTGGGCGAGCTCGTCCAAGACCTGGCGGGCGACCGTCATCAGGTCGCGCTGGCCCTGGAGCATGCGGGTAAAGCGGGTCAGGTTCGTCTTGAGCCAGTCCTGCTCCTCGTTGACCCGCGTGGTCTCGGCCAGCGTGCGAATCATCTGGTTGATATTGTCCTTGAGCTCGGCGACCTCGCCTCGCGCCTCGACGTCAATCGTTCGCGTCAGGTCACCTTTGGTCACCGCGGTGGCGACGTCGCCAATCGCGCGAACCTGTCGGGTCAGGTTACCGGCCAGCTCGTTGACGTTGTTCGTCAGGTCTCGCCAGATGCCGGCAGCGCCCGGAACGTCGGCCTGACCGCCCAGCTTACCCTCGACGCCGACGTCGCGCGCCACGCCCGAGACCTGGTCGGCGAAGGTCGACAGCGTGACGATCATGTCGTTGATGGTTTGGACCAGCGCGTAAATCTCGCCCTTCGCGTCGAGCTGCAACTGCTGCTTCAGGTCACCGTTTGCGACCGCGGTCACGATGCGAGCAATCCCGCGGACCTGCTCGGTGAGGTTACGCGCCATGACGTTGACGTTGTCGGTCAGCTCTCGCCAGGTGCCGCTGACCCCTCGGACCTCGGCCTGGCCGCCCAGCTCACCTTCGAGGCCGACCTCGCGCGACACACGCGTCACCTCGTCGGCGAACGAGCTCAGCTGGTCGACCATCGTGTTGATGGTGTTCTTGAGCTGCTGAATCTCGCCTTTGACCTCGACCGTAATCTTTTGCGACAGGTCGCCGTTTGCGACCGCCGTGGTCACGCGGGCGATATCGCGGACCTGGTCGGTCAGGTTCGAGGCCATCATGTTGACGTTGTCGGTCAACTCCTTCCAGATACCGGACGCACCGCGCACCTCGGCCTGTCCGCCCAGCTTACCCTCGACACCGACGTCGCGGGCGACCCGGGTCACCTCGTCGGCAAAGGAGCTGAGCTGGTCGACCATGCCGTTGATGGTGTTCTTGAGCTCCAAGAGTTCGCCGCGCACCTCGACGGTAATCTTTCGGCCCAAGTCACCTTGCGCGATCGCCGTGGCGACCTGCGAGATGTCGCGGACCTGAGCGGTCAGGTTCGAGCCCATCAAGTTGACGTTGTCGGTCAACTCCTTCCAGATGCCGCGCGCGCCCTCGACTTCGGCCTGGCCACCCAGTTTACCCTCGGTGCCGACCTCACGGGCGACTCGGGTGACCTCCTCGGCAAACGAGTTGAGCTGGTCGACCATCGTGTTGATGGTGTTTTTGAGCTCGAGAATCTCGCCTCGCGCGTCGACGACGATCTTCTTTCGAAGGTCACCTTCGGCAATCGCCGAGGCGACCTGCGAGATATTACGGACCTGGTCGGTCAGGTTGGTCGCCATCGAGTTGACGGCGTCAGTGAGGTCGCGCCAGGTGCCGCTGACCCCGCGAACGTCGGCCTGTCCGCCCAGCTTACCCTCGACGCCGACCTCACTTGCCAGTCGGGTGACCTCGGCGGCGAACGAACTGAGCTGGTCGACCATCGTGTTGACGGTGTTCTTGAGCTCGAGAATCTCGCCTCGCGCCTCGACCGTAATCTTTCGGGTCAGGTCACCGTTGGCGACCGCGGTCGTCACCCCAGCGATGTCACGCACCTGGTTGGTCAGGTTCGACGCCATCAGGTTGACGTTGTCGGTCAGCTCCTTCCAGATCCCCCGAACACCTTCGACTTCGGCCTGACCGCCCAGCTTACCTTCGACGCCGACCTCACGCGCCACACGCGTGACCTCGGCGCCGAACGCGTTGAGCTGGTCGACCATGTTGTTGATGGTCTCCTTGAGGTCTTGGACCTCGCCGCGCGCGTCGACCGTAATCTTTTTGGACAGGTCACCACTCGCGACCGCGGTGGCGACCTCGGCGATATTTCGCACCTGGTTTGTCAGGTTGGACGCCATCGAGTTGACGTTGTCGGTCAGCTCCTTCCAGATGCCCGACACGTCGTGGACCTGCGCCTGGCCGCCCAGCACACCCTCGGTGCCGACCTCGCGCGCCATTCGGTTGACCTCGTCAGCAAAGGAGCTGAGCGAATCGACCATCGCGTTGATGGTGTTCTTGAGCTGCAAAATCTCGCCGCGCACCTCGACGGTAATCTTCTTGGACAGGTCACCGTTGGCGACAGCGGTGGTAACCTCGGCGATGTCACGCACCTGGTCGGTCAGATTGCGGCCCATCGTGTTGACGTTGTCGGTCAGCTCCTTCCAGATGCCCGACACGCCTTTGACCTCCGCCTGGACGCCCAGCGTCCCCTCCGTACCGACGAGGCGCGCCACACGCGTCACCTCCGCCGAGAAGTGGTTGAGCTTGTCGACCGTGTCGTTGATCGTGTTTTTGAGGGCTTGGATCTCGCCGCGGGCGTCGACGGTGATCTTTTTGGACAGGTCACCCTCGGCAATCGCGGTGATGACCTCGGCGATATTTCGCACCTGGTTGGTCAGGTTGAGCGCCATCGAGTTGACGTTTTCGGTCAACTCCCTCCACACGCCCGACACGCCGCTAACCTCGGCCTGTCCGCCCAGCTTACCCTCGGTACCGACCTCACGAGAGACCCTGGTCACCTCGTCGGCGAACGAGCTGAGCTGGTCGACCATCTTGTTGATGGTGTTCTTGAGCTCGAGCATCTCGCCTTTGACCTCGACCGTAATCTTCTTGGAGAGGTCACCTTCGGCAATCGCGGTCGAGACTTCGGCGATATTTCGGACCTGACTGGTCAGGTTCGACGCCATCAGGTTGACGTTGTCGGTCAGCTCCTTCCAGACGCCCGAGACCCCACGGACCCGCGCCTGACCACCCAGAATACCCTCACTACCGACCTCACGCGCGACACGGGTGACCTCGTCGGCAAACGAGCCGAGCTGGTCGACCATGGTGTTGATGGTGTTTTTGAGTTCGAGAATCTCACCTTTAACCTCCATGTTGACGGTCTTGGTGAGGTCGCCCTGAGCAACCGCTGTGGTCACGCGAGCGATCTCGCGCACCTGCGCGGTCAGGTTCGAGGCCATCAAGTTGACGCTGTCGGTCAACTCCTTCCACGCCCCGCTGACTCCGGGCACGTTGGCCTGCGCGCCCAGCTTGCCCTCCATGCCCACTTCTTGAGCCACACGCGTGACCTCGGAGCCGAAGGTCGCCAGCTGCTCGACCATCCCATTGACGGCGCGTGCGTGGCGAAGAAAGTCGCCCTGCAGGTGCGTCTCGGCGTGGTCGATATCGACCGTCTGAGTCAGATCACCCTTGGCGACAGCGGTCACCACTCGCGCAATCTCGTCGCTGTGAGACGTCAGATCGTCGATCGTCTCGTTGACCGAGAAGACCAGCCGCGACCAGTCGCCCGACGATCCGTTGCCGCGCACACGGCGCTCGGTACGCCCCTTGACGCCGACCTCCTCACGCACCTCACCGATCTCTTCGACCAACCCCTCGGCATGCTGGGCGATCTCGTTGAACACCGTGCAGATCTCGCCGTCGAGCCCGGTCATCCGGTCGGGCAGACGCGCCGAAAAGTCGCCGCGTTGGAACTGTCGAAGCGCAGCCAGCAGCTCGGCTTTGTCGAGTTGATCGGCGCTGGTTTGCATGGTGGCGTCGGACGTGGGTGCCATTTGACCGCCGTCGGCTTGGGTGGACTCAGAGCTCGTTGTCATGATCGATTCCTCGAAGAATGCGCTTCAGTTCGTCTGGACGAGCAGGTTTGACAATGTGGGCGTCGAAGCCGGCGGCCCGGGAGCGCTCACGATCACGTGAGCTTCCAAATCCGGTCATGGCGATGAGCCGTGGGGTCGACTCGCGAAGGGTCTGGCGCACTTGGCGTGCGGCCTCATACCCGTCGACGCCGGGCATGCCGATATCCATGAGGACGACGTCCGGACGCTGCGCGACGACGAGCTCGACGCCCTCTTCGCCGCTCTTCGCGTCCGTCACCGTGTGCCCCCACGTCTCGAGAAGCATTCGCATCGGTTCGCGCACGTCTTGGTCATCGTCGACGAGCGCAATACTGAGCGGAGCATACTGCGGACTCTCGACCGCCTCCTTCTCCGCGCTCGGACCGCCGTCTTCGGCCGCCGATGCCTCGGTCACGAGCGGTAGACTCACGACGAATTCGCTCCCCGTCCCGGGTCCGTCGCTGCGCACGTCGACCGTGCCGCCGTGCATCTGCACGAGCCGGTGCACGAGCGTCAGCCCGAGGCCCAGCCCCTGGCCGTCGGTCTTCTCCTGGGTGAACAGCTCGAAGATGTGGTCGATGGCCTGCGGCTCGATGCCTCGCCCGTTGTCGGCGACCCGCAGGTGGGTTTGTGTCGACTCGGCGGTCAGCTCGACCTCGATGTGTCCGTCGGCCTCGGTGTATCGCACCGCGTTGCTCAAGAGGTTGGCGACGACTTGAATGAGCCGGTCGCGGTCGCCGTGGACCCACACCGGTGACTCCGGCGAGCTTATCTCGACCGCATGGCCGCGATCGGAGGTCGACAAGCACACGCTCTCGACGGCGTGTTCGACCGCCTCGCGCAGGTCCATTTGGCACTTGTCGAGGGCAATCTTGCCTTGCGAGATTCGCGAAATGTCGAGCAGGTCGTCGACCAAGCGTGTCAGATGATGGATCTGACGATTCATCAGCGTATGCGCCCCGGCAAACCTATCGTCGGGCACGTCGAGCGCGCCGATGAACTCGAGGCCTGCCACGATGGACGCCAGCGGGTTGCGAAGCTCGTGGCTGAGAATGGCCAGAAACTCGTCTTTGCGCCGATTCTCTTGACGAAGCTGCTCCGTCTCCCAGCGTCGGCGCTCTTCGGCCAGCTGCTGATCGTGTTCGCGGCGCTCCATCTCGCGGAGCCTGACCTGGTGGCTGCGCACCTCTTCCGTGCGCTCTTGGAGGGCGACGAAGACCGACGCCTTGGCTCTCAGCACCTCGGGCACGATCGGCTTGAACATGAAGTCGACCGCGCCCAGCCGGTAGCCGCGCAACACCTCGTCGTCGTCGCGTTCGTAGGCGGTGATGAAGATGATGGGGACATGGGCGCTGCGGTCGCGGCTTCGAATCAACCGGGCCGTCTCGAAACCGTCCATCTCGGGCATCTGGACGTCGAGCAGGATCAGCGCAAAGTCTTGCTCCAGCAGATGGCGAAGCGCCTCTCGCCCGGACTGCGCCTTGACGATCCGCCGCCCCAGGTCGCCCAACGCCACCTCGACTGCGGTCAGGTTGGCGGGATCATCGTCGATGACCAGAATATCGCGCACTTCGGCCTCACTGGCCTCACTCAAAGTCTCCGACAGACCTTCGCTGTTCCCTTGCGACATCCGAACCACCATCCGAATCATGAACTACAATAGAGTCAGGATTGGAGGTTCAGGCCAGCAGATCAACGGCACCAACGCATATTTTGCGCGATTTTAGGACTTCCCGGCGGTCCTTTTTATAGCTCTTTGCCCATTCGACAACGACAGGGGCGCGCCGGAGCCGCTCGTACGCAACACCTGCACGCCCCGTCACATAACCAAGCCTTTACAGGCACTTACCAGACCCGCCACCTTCACACGTCGCATCCCCCACGAGGTTGAATGGGAAGCTGCGCTCTCGGTTGGCGAGCTCGAGTCGATCCGCCGCGTTTTTATGAGGAGCTACATGGCGTAAAAAGTCGACTGCGTTGTACATCGCCGACAGGTGGTGCTGGGTGAAGTCGATGCGAATCGACTCGTCGTCGAGTCCGCGGCCGAACCCGCCGTTGGCGGCTTCGGGGTTGCGCCACGGCCAGGTATTCGACGGGCGATGCTGGAAGCTGAGCTGCAGCGCGGCGGTGCGGCGCACGATGGGCGCGCAGCGGCGCGCGATCCCTTCGTCCTCACGGCCGAGCTCGGCGCAGATGGTCGTGAGCGCCTCGAGGCGCGTCGGCGAGATGGAGAAATCGCCGTCTCGGCCTTCGTAGGCTCCGGCCACCACCGGGTCGTCGTCGAGCGTGGCCGACGTGGCCAGCATATGGTCGAGGTCGCGGTGCCAGACCCAGTCGAACTGCTTGTTGTCGCAGTCGCGGCGGTGCTCGCGAATCGTGTAGGCGTTCCACTGGTTGACGAACCGGTACTCCGTCGCCGGCATGTTGCGCGGCTCGTCGCGCAGCATGAACTCGAGCCCCTTGCGGCTCACGTCGCACACCGGGATATCCTCGAGGAAGGGCCGCGCGCGGTGCAGCGCGAACATCGCTTCGCCGGGGTAATAATCAGAGTCGAAGTCGGGGGCGAAGACCTCGCCGTTCTGGTGGAAGCTCTCGAATTTGCCCGTCTTCGGGTCCTGGGCCAAGTAGATATAGTTGGCGATCTGCTGCATCAGCTCGAGGTTGCTCGTGTCGCCGGTCAGCCGGGCGTGCTCGGCCAGGGCCAGCAGCCACAGCCCCGCCCCGCCCAGCTTGGCCTTGTTGTTCCACGGCTCGACCACGAAGCGAATCGTGCGCCCCTGCTTCTTCTCGGTGCGGCTGTGGCCGACGATCCAGTCGAGCGCGTACTCGCCGAGCTCGCGCAGCTTCTCGTCGCCGGTCAGCCCGTAGGCTTGCATGATCGACCAGCTCGAGCCGGCGTGGCGCAGCAGGTTGTACTCCTCGTCGACGTACTTGTCGCGGTAGGGATTGTACTCGTAATAAAAGCGCTTCTGCTCCTCGTCGCGCATCGTCTCGAACCACTTGGCGGCGCGGTGCACGCCCTCGGTCAGCGTCTCCTCGTCGATCTTGGCGTGGCGCTTGCGGTGGTAGCGAAACTCGGAGACCTCGCCGTCGCGCAGCACGAAGCCGCGCACGTCGTGCACCTGCACCGGCGTCTCGGCGCGCATATAGTCGGCGTCGCGTGACTGGCGCCGATAGACGTGCGGCAGCAGCGCAATCGCCTCCACCGACTCACCGGGGCGAACGCCGGTGAAGTCGAGCGGCGTGACCGCCTCGTGTGGCGCCCGGCGAATCACCAGTCCGTCGACGGTCGGACGGTAGGTATCCATGGCGTCGACCGCCGCCCACGGCTCCTTGTCCCCGCGCGGCGTGAGCCACTCGGCGGCGTAGACGCAATCGTCGTCGGGCGCGCCCATGTTGAAGCGGTGGGCGACCGCCTTGGCGAGCGCCTCTTCGGCCTCGGCGCCGGCCATCGAGCTGCGCTCTTCGATGCCGTCGCAATAGCTTCGAAAGACCACCAGGCCCTCGCCGTTGGCGGGCTGCTCGGCCTTGTCGAGCTCAGTCGACAGCAACTCGCAAATATTGGCAGCCTGCGCGGTCTGCAGGCGCTGACACGGGTCGACTTCATTTTGATGGCTGACATACCGATCGCATCCCCCCAACGATGCTATCGCAAGCCCGAAACAGACGACTGCCATACCGCGGACATATCCCCCCGACATACCTTCCCCCTGGTATTGGAAGTGGTTGATTGTGTAGCTCGAACGCTCTCGATGAAATGTAAGCGAGCCGCGCGCTCGCTCAAGGGGTGGGCGCCAAAGGAGTGGGCGGTTGGGCGACTGTTTACGCGCCCAGCCTTATTCCAACACGTGGAGAATAGACGGCGCATCGCATAGCCCCTAGGTTAACCAGACCATAACCTTACCGAGCAAACGAGAGGAGATGATGAGCACCGCGCCGAGCACCAACCTGCAGAAAAGCCCACCGCCCCCGCCGGCCCTCCGCGAAGAGGACGAGGCCTGGGCGTTTTGTTGGCACAGCCTGGTACAGGTCTCGCGCACGTTCTCCAAGCCCATCGAGCTTCTGCCTGCCGAGCTTCGCGCCGCGACGACCTGCGGCTACCTGCTGTGCCGCATCGCCGACACCGTCGAGGACGACCCGAACATGTCGCAGAGCGCACGCGACGAGCTGTTTACCGCGTTCCTCGCGGTGCTCGAAGACGGCGAGTCCCCCGCGCGTTTTTGCCAACTGGCGCACTCGCTGGAGGCCGACGCGCCTGAATTCGAGCTCGCCACGAACCTCGACCGCGTCCTGCGCGTCTTCGAGAAGCTCCCCGAGCCGATGCAAAGGGTGTGCGTACAGTGGACCGGCGAGATGGTGCGCGGCATGAGCCTGTACGGCCACCGCCAGCCCGGCGCCAACGGCGTCGTCACGCTCAACACCGTGGCCGACCTGGAGCGCTACTGCTACTTCGTGGCCGGCACCGTCGGCCGGCTCTTGACCGGCCTCTTCAGCCACGCCATCGACGACTTGAGCCACGAGCGCTTCACCCGCATGCACCAATACGCCGAGAGCTTCGGCCTCGGCCTGCAGATGGTCAATATCCTCAAGGACCAGACCGACGACTTGACCCGAGGCTGGTGCTTCATCCCGCAGACGCTGTGGCGCGCCCACGGGCTGACCCCAGCCGACATGCTCGACGAGACCCGTCACGACGACGCCCGGGCCGCCGTAGCGCCCGTCTTCGACACCGCCCGCGAGCACCTCGACGCCGCCCTCGAGTACACACTCGCCATCCCCGCCGAGCAGACCGGCATCCGCCTCTTCTGCCTGCTCCCCTTGTGGATGGCCGTGCGCACCCTGGCCGTCGCCGACGGCAACGAAGCGATGTTCGTCGCCGACGCACCGGTCAAGATCAGCCGCGACGAGGTCGGACGCCTCATCGCCTCGGCGACCCAACATGTCGCCGACGACGCCGCGCTGCGCGAGCAATACGCCAAATTGTGTAGGGTTGATTGATCAGAACCGCGAGCGAAACCCGACGCTCCATCCTTCCCCGTCGGCGCTCACGCTCACCTGGGCATCGCTGTCGCTCCCGCTCGACACGAGCCAATAGATGCCCAGGCCCGTGACCGCCGTGCCCAGAATGGCCGACGACAACGCCACGGTATTCAACGTGTCGCCGCGGTCACGCCGGTCGAGCGCCTCCTGGCGAGTGATCGCGCTCACCGACCCATCCGACGCACGCTTCGACTCGTCGAGCCCCTGCTCGACCGCATCGTACTCCTCCTCGGCCAACAACCAGAGCCCCGCGCTCGCCCCCAACAACACCACGCCGCCGGCCGTCGTGCTCCACCCGACCACGGGCGACATCCCCGACTCGGGCGGCTCCACCGGCTGAACGACCTCCTGCTCTTTCCCCTCCCCCTCTGCCTCCCCTACTTCCTCACCCTTCTCCTCACACTCCCCCTCCAACTCCTCGAGATACTGCTCCGCCTTCGCATTGATGAGCTTCGCAGGCGGCTCGTCGACCGCCGGGGCCGTCACCACCGACAGGTAGGCTTTGCGCGCCTCGTCGCACCTCCCCAGCTTCTGGTACGCACGCCCCAGGTTGAGCCACGTCACGTTGAGCTGTCCCAGCTCCAGCGACGCCTCCAGCAGACCGGCCGCCTTCTCGTAGTCCTCGGCCAGAATCGCCTCGACGGCCGACTGGTTGAGCTTGACCTGGTCGTCACTCGGGTTGGCCTGGGCATATTTCTCGATGGGCTGCTGCGCGAAAGACGCGCGCGGCAGGCCCACGCCGGCCGCGACCAGCGCAATGGCGAGGGCGGTGTTTTTGACTCGTTCGACACGATACATGGGGTTCCTTCTCGTCGCGGGGGCTGGCTAGCGGGTGCAAGCAGGACTCTGGGCGCCGGCGTTGTCGCAGTTGAGCTCGACCTCGACGCCTTCGATGGCGTCGGCGAGGTGGCCGAGGCGGCACTCGAGCGTGTCGAACTGCTCGCCTGCAACGGTGCCTTTGGGATACCCGTCACAGGCGTCGAGACAGTCCTGCGGGGTGTCAAATTGCCGGTTCCCGCCCGTGCAGGTGTCCATCAACTGGAAGCAATAGGAGAGGCATTTGCGGTCGGTGTCACCGCAGAACTGCACGCCGCGCGCCGAGGCGTGCGGGCAATGCGTGGAGGCGTCGCTGGCGGCCGCCTCGAGGTGATAGGCGCGACACTGCAGGGTGTTGCCGGTGGTGTCGCCCTCCTCACCGTTGGTCGGGTAGGTCCGGCACACCTCCATGCACTCGGGCTTGTCGCGGAAGGTGAACAGCGCCTCGATCTGGCTCGACGCACATCGCTGCAAAAAGGTGTCGCAATAGTCCGAGCACTGCTGCTCGACCTGCGCCTCGTCCGCACACAGCCCGGCCCGACACGTCAGCCCGTCGCCGCAATCGGCGTCCTCCGCACACTGAAACTGGACACGCTCGATGCCCAGGTCGCTCGAACACCCCGGCGCGACCAGCCCCCACCCCACGAGGACCACGAGCCACACGCCGATACGGCTCCAACTGCTCGACTGCTTCGACTTCACCAAGGGTTCCTCACGTTGCACGGACGACAAACCACGCTCTGATTCACTGGTCCTCCATACTACATCAATACCGCCGCGGCGCGAGCCCAAACCCCAGCCCCAGCCCCAGCCCCGCGACCGCACCCGTGTCCGTGTCCGCGACCACACCCGTGTCCGTGTCCGTGTCCGTGTCCGTGTCCGTGTCCGTGTCCGTAGCCGTACCCGTGTCCGTCCCCGTACCCCCACCAAAATGTTTACTTGCACCTGTGCCTCAGTGTTCTACCTTTCATCGAACCTCGCTCCGGGGGCGCATTCGACGACCACGACCCATTTCCGTGTCCTCTATGACCCCGTCCAAATCACAGCATCCACTGAACTTTCGTCGGCTCTTCGAGTCGGCGCCCGAGCCCTACCTGGTGCTCGACCCCGACTTCACCATCGTGGCGGTCAATGACGCCTACCTCGAGGCCACGCTGACCGAGCGTGACGCCATCGTCGGCCGGCACATATTCGACGTCTTTCCCGACAACCCCGACGACCCCGAGGCGACGGGCGTGGCCAACCTTCGCGCCTCCCTCGAGACGGTGCGCCGCGACAAGGTCGCCGACACGGTGGCCGTGCAAAAATACGATATCCGCCGCCCCGACGGCTCCTTCGAGACGCGCTACTGGAGCCCGCGCAACTCGCCGGTCTTCGACGACGACGGCGAGCTGTGCGAGATCATCCACCGCGTCGAGGACGTCACCGAGTTGATGCGGCTCAAAGAGAAGGAGAACTCCCTCGAGTCGAGCGTCACCGAGATGGAGGCCGAGCTCTACGATCGCAGCCAGGAGATTCAGCGCAAGAATCGACGCCTCGAAGAGATGGCCGAGCTGGCCCGGCGCGAGAGCCGCAACAAGGACCAGTTTTTGGCCATGCTCGGCCACGAGCTTCGCAACCCGATGGCGGCCATCTCCACGGCGACCTACGTGCTCAAGGATGCGCGCGACCAGCAGGCTCCCAACGAGCGCCTCGACTGGGGGCTCGACATCATCGAGCGCCAGTTGAAGCACCTGTCGCGCCTGGTCAACGACCTGCTCGACGTCGCGCGCATCAACGAGGGGCGCATCGAGCTGCAGCGCGAGCCGGTCCAGATCAACGAGATCGTCCGCGGCGCCCTCGAAATCGCCCGCCCCCTAATTAACAAGCGCAACCAGTCGCTCGACATCTTCCTGAGCGACGAGCCCGCCACCGTCATCGGCGACACGACGCGCTTGACGCAGGTCGTCTCCAACCTGCTGAACAACGCCTCCAAATACACCCCCAAGGGCGGCCACATCGCGGTGGGCGCCGGCGTCGAGAACGGCCTCCTCTTCGTCGAGGTCACCGACAACGGCAAGGGCATCGACGCCGAGCTTTTGCCCCACGTCTTCGACATGTTCCGCCAGGCCGAGGTCTCCATCGACCGCTCTCAGGGCGGCCTGGGGCTGGGGCTCACCCTCGTCAAAAAGCTCGTCGAGATGCACGACGGCACGGTCCAAGCCAGCAGCGAGGGCGAAGGACGAGGCAGCCGCTTCGTGGTGCACCTGCCCCTGGCCAGCGAGGCCTCGACCCCGCTCGACAAGACCGCCGGCGACGAACCCACCGGCCGCGCCCAGCGCGTCCTGGTCGTCGACGACAACACCGACGCCGCCGCGTCCCTGGCGATGCTGCTGCGTGTCGACGGCCACCAGGTCGAGGTCGCCCAGGACGGCGACGAAGCCGTCGACCTCGCCGAAAGCTTCTCCCCGCAGGTCGTCCTGCTCGACATCGCCCTGCCCGACTACGACGGCTACGAGGTCGCTCACCGACTGCGCCAACACACCTCGGCCAACAGCCTCTCGCTGGTGGCCGTCACCGGCTACGACGACGCCAGCGACCGTCGCAAGAGCGACGAAGCCGGCTTCGCCTACCACCTCGTCAAGCCGATCAATCACAAGCGGCTGCGCCAGGTCCTCCAGTGGATCTCCGAAGAGGGCCAGACCACCTGACCGCCCACCTAAAGCGCTGACTCGACTGGGGAATGTTACGCCCGCGCGACGACTACATGGGTCGCACAATTACGTGGTTGCAGTCCCCAAGCTCCGGTCGTCATGCGAAAAGTCAGTCTCGCGTACATCTCGTCGCTCCTCCTCGTCACCGCCGCCCTCGCCGGCTGCGCGTCGAAGTCCGACGTCGCCGAACAGAAGCCCGCCGAGCGCGTCGAGCACGTCACCCAATACGAACAATACGACAAAGTCGAAATCGCGCTGCCCCCCGGCGAAGCCGACGCCACCGCCAAATTCGTCGAGCCCGACGGCGACACCGTCGTGGTGGGCGCGTTCCCCGACGGTAGCGACAAAGATGGAAATCGTCGCCGCGTGCGCTTCACGCCCGTCGAAGTCGGCGGCTACGAATACACCATCGTCGAGGAAGGCGGCTCGGTCCTGGCCGAAGGCGAGTTCCGCACCGTCGCCTCCGACCACCCCGGCTTCGTGCGCGTCGACCCCGACGGCGGCTTCCCCGGCCTCGAGTTCGACGACGGCTCGCCGTTCATGCTGCTGGGCGAAAACCGCATCAACATCTACGACCCCACCTGGAACTACGAAAAGAAGGATATCCGCGAGTACGTCGAGTACATGGCCGACAACGGCATGACGACCCTGCGCGTGTTCGTCTTCTCGGACTGCGAGCACGAAGAATCCGACGACGGCCAGCAGCCCGGCTGCCTCGAGCCCGAGGTGGGCGAATTCGACGAGGAGGTTGCCCAACGCTTCGACGAGATCTTCGAGGCGGCCGAAGACGAGGGCATCTACGTGGTGTTGGTCCCCTGGGCCATCGGCTTCTCCCCCGAGCCCGACACCTGGAAGAGCTGGGCGGACAACCCCTACAACGTCGAGCGCGGCGGCCCCGCCGAAGACCGCTTCGACTTCTTCGACGACCCCGAGGTGCGCGAGCAGGCCTTCGAGCGCATCGAGTACGTCGTCGACCGCTGGGGCTACTCGCCGAACCTCTTGGCCATCGACCTGCTCAACGAGCCCGAGTGGGACGGCGAAATCGCCGAGACCGCCTGGACCCCGTGGGCCCGCGACATGGCCGCGCGCCTCGAGCGCATCGACCCCTACGACCACCTCGTGACCGTGGGCCCGGTCGGCCTGCACTGGAACGTCGAGGGCGACGAGACCAAGTGGTGGGCCGACGAAGCCAACGACCTCGTCCAATGGCACCGCTACGGCCCCGACATCTACAACGTCCACGACCTCGCCGCCGAGCTGACCATGCGCGTCGAGCAGACCCGCCGGTACGGCAAGCCCATCTTCTGCGGCGAGTTCGCCTACGGCGGCGAAGGCAAGCCCTACGACCACACCCAGGTCGGCATCTGGAGCCTGACGATGTCCGGCGCCGGCGCCCTGGCCCACAGCGCCCCGCAATTCAACGTCGACAGCGACCACCCGATGACGCCCCAACGCGCCCGCCACTTCGCCGTGCTCGACCGCTTCATGAAGCCGCTCCTAACCCGCGCCCCGCTTCGCGCCGACGACGTCGTCGAACACCCCGACGGCACCAAACGATGGACACTGCGCGGCGAGCGCGCCGTGGCGCTGTGGCTTATGGACGACCGCAAGTCGTACGGCGAATCGGTCACCGACACCACCGTCGACCTCGAGCTACCCGCCGGCCGCTGGAAGGTCGAATGGGTCGACGACGTCACCGGCGAAATCGTCCACACAACCACCGTCGGCACCTTCGGCGAGGCCGTCGAGCTGCAGGTCCCCGAATTCGAACGGCATATCGCCGCGCGGCTGTGGAAGGTGGCATAGAGACGTACGCCTTGCAGAAGGCCCACGCCCGCTATTGAAGTAATTATGATTGAAGGGCGGACGACTCGTGGCGTTTGCGCGAGGCGATGCGGAAGGGCCATAGCCACGTGGCTTAGCTGCAGGACCGCCGCCTCGCGCAAGCAGAGCGAATCGTCCGCCCTTCAATGTTAGTTCCACGTCAATAGCGGGCCTACCGCAGAACGACATCCAAGCCGACATCACCCGCCTCGAGGACGGCCGCTTCGGCTACTTTCTCTTCCGCGGCACAAACGTCGAATAGCCCCCGCTCACCCTCGTCTGCGCGCGCTTTGTTCGGTGCGTGGGCATCTTGCCCTCGTCTGCGAGCGCTGCAAGCACTCGCTTTGTTCGGTGCGTGGGCATCTTGCCCTCGTCCGCGAGCGCTGCAAGCACTCGCTTTGTTCGGTGCGTGGGCATCTTGCCCTCGTCTGCGAGCGCTGCAAGCACTCGCTTTGTTCGGTGCGTGGGCATCTTGCCCTCGTCTGCGAGCGCTGCAAGCACTCGCTTTGTTCGGTGCGTGGGCATCTTGCCCTCGTCTGCGAGCGCTGGAAGCACTCGCTCCGAAAGAGGCCGGCCGGGGGCACCGCCACGAACCGGCAATGCCTACACCGGAGCTTTCAAACGCACATCACCCCCCATGCCCTCCAACAACCTCCTCAACCTCCTCCCGCTGCTCCCGCTCCTCCCGAACAACCTCCTCCCGCCCCTCCTCCGAGAAATCAAAGACATACTCCTCACCACGCCCAACCTTCGACCGCGGACCGATATGGTCCTCGATCTGCCGAGCCGTCCAAACGAGCTCGTCGAAGGAGTGACCCAGCGCGATGCGCCGGGGGCCGGCGTCGAAGCTGTAGACGTACAGGGCGTCGAGCGTGTTCGGTTTGAAGTCGAGCCTGACGTCTTCGAATTTGTCGTAGGGGATGAAGGCGACGGACTCGAGGCCGAAGCGGCCGCGGCGATGGGTCAGGCCGCTGTTGTCGATCGAGAGTTGCTCGTGGAGCACGAGGGCGCTCAGCTCGCGCCACAGGTGCTCGGCGGCGCCGACCGCAAAGGCGAGCAGCAAGAAGACGGCCAGCGGCACGAGGATCCCGAAGATGGTGGTCCACCCCGTCAACGACACGCCCACGGCGATCGAGCCGGCGATGAGGGCCAGCGAGCCCAGCAAGAGCGCGCTCATGAAGAGCACCGCCACGCCTCTCTCGGCGCTCAGCCCCGGCCCGGGCAATTCGAGGCGAACGCCGTCGGGGATGTCGACGCGCTCGATGGCCGAGCCCTCGGGAAGCGCCGGCGACGCGTCGGCGCGCAGCGCCTCGGCGAACTCCTCTTGCGTGCGGCGTCGGTCGGCCTCCTCGGCCCCGCTGCGGCCCGGGCTGGACGCACGCGGCGAGTCGGCGGGGAGTTCGGCCATCCACGCGTCGTGCGCCGCATACGCCGGATTCTTGCCCACCGCCGCCTCACCGCCGGGCTCGTACCCGCCGCGGACCAGGCGCAAATAGGCGCCGACCTTGCGCTCCAACCAGGCCAATTCGCCGTTGTCGCCCACATCGAAGCCCAGCGCCCAACTGCTCTCCGACGCCAGCCCCTCGCCGAACACCCACCGCCCCCGGTCATCCTCGCCGGTGATATGCAGCCCCTCCCGCTCCAACTGCTCGGCCAACTCCGCGTGCTCGCCGTCCATCCGCGCACGCACCTGCGCAGTGGCGATGCGCGCCGAGGGCAGATAGACCGACTCGACCGCCCGCTCGACGCGGTGAGCCGCCGAACCGGAGGCGACCCGCTCGAGCTCGACCACCCCATCCTCGATGATAAGCCGCTCGGGCGCCGGCCCGGCCCTCCCGCTCGCGACCCACCCGAGCAAGAGCACCGAAAGCACGCCGAGCACCGCAGCGACCGCGGGCGACCAGAGCGCAACGCTCCCCACCCCGCCCAGCAACACGATCGCCTCCTTCCAGGGCGACCGGTGCTCGAAGCGAGGGCAATACACCTCCAGACGCCCCGGCGTCATCGTGACCTCGCAGTGAGGCATCGCCTCGAGGTGCTCGTTCGCCGCACGCCAATCCGCCCAGAAGGCTTTCCAAGCGGCCGGAGAGTGGTCGGGTTTTGCGGATTCGTCGCTCATGGGTCGAGCGGGGAGCTTAGATCATCGTCGATGGTTACGGTAGGGCGTCTGAGCGAGACACACAGGAGCGCGGCCAGCTTGGCCGCCTCCGGTCGCCGAGTGCGGGCATCGCCCGCCGAGTCGGCCGGACCGCACGACGAGGACCAAACGACGATCGACCCCTGCTACGGGCAACACCCCAGGGGTACTCGGTCGCTGCGCTCCTATGAAGAAGAAGGTCAAGAGCAGAGTGGTTCGTTCCAAGGGGCCCTCGTCTTTTGAGCTTCTAGCCCCCGGCAACACCGGTTGTGTCGTCCGGAACCCCCGTATGTTCGGAGATCTCCTGCGACAAGTCTGGGTGAATGCTCATGGGGGGCATTTATCTAAATCGGGTCGTAGCAAAAGTGCCGACCACGCTCCTATTTGGACCTCGAGGGCCAAGATAAGTTCTGGTCATGCGGGTGGACTAATCTCCCAGTGGAACTCGGCTGGCTTGAGCCGGCTCACGAAGCGACGAGAGTCTCTTCCCGACCAGGTCGTCCCACGCTGTTCACGGACTCGCCAGCTGGCGCTCCGAGTCAGGTGGACGTCACGACCCTCTTAGCACTGTCTTTTCTGCGTTGTAGTGTTCTCCTCGTTTCCAGATGGACAATAAGATCGACGCGAGCTTCCGGGCGATGGTCAGCCGGGCGATCTCCCGGTCCATCCCGTCATCGATCAGTGCAGCCTCATGTGCGCCCCATGCCGGGTCCGTCGTTGCGGCCGTCACTGCGGCGCCTTTGATGATATCTTTGAGCGGCCGGCTGTACTTGTTGTTGAGCCCCATCGTCTGGCCATTGTTCTTTCGCTCGAGGCCTTTTGCTCCTTGCCTCCAATCTGACGTGCTTCGATGCACGACAGCCAATCCGACATACTTGAAGAACTGGCGCTTGCCTCGAAACCGATGGGGGGTGCGCACCCAGCCGATGGTCGCGGCAGCTCGCTTATCACCGAATCCCGGGATGCTCTTGATCCATTCGAAGGCATCGAAGCGCCGAGCCTCAGCGATCATGTCTCGAAGGGCCTCGTCGACCAGTTCATCGAGCAGATCAAGCTGGACATAGAGTCGACGCCCTCGCTGTTGGATGCCGCGCCCTGGAAGCTTCTTGAGCAGTGTCTCGCGAGCCTTTTGATCACATGTGTAGCGCTCTTTGGCGTTTGTCCGAACACCGTAGCCGTCGAAGAGCCCGCATAAACGGTTTTTAATGCGCACTCGATCCGAGATGACCTGCTGATAACTCTTGACCAGATGGCGAATATCACGGCTGCTATGGGAGCCATGGTACACTGGCTTGAGGAATCCACCGCGGAGCAGATCAGCCAGGGTCTCCGCATCGATTTCGTCACTCTTGTCATCTTCGGCAATGAGCTTGTTTCGTCTCGGGTCACACACCACCAGCTTGTCGACAAGCGGATGCAGCGTATCCCACATCCAAGCAGCGTACGGAGACTCTTCAAAGGTCATGTGCACTGTACCGGGGATGGCCATGACCTGCGTCGACAGATTCTCTGCGCTGGTGTGGCCGACCCACTTGCTTACCGTCCTCCCTTGCTCGTCTTTGACCACAACGGTTGAGGTCGACTTGTGAATGTCTGCGCCAACGTACATAGTACTCATCACGCCTCCTTTTGGGTGAATGGTGGATTGGAATCGCAACCACACCGTACACCCTTCAGGGGGCGTTCTTCGATCCTATCTCCCAGCGCGCTCTCCGCCACCACCCGAAACTCCCCAGGCTCCGCGTCGGTAATCACAATCGGCGCATAGCTATCATCCGAGCTATCCGGCTCCAGCCGAATCTCAGTGTGCCGCCAGTTCCCGTCGGCCAATTGCTCTTTCTCGCTCCGATACACCTTCACCGTGTACTCGGCTCCGAGTTCCGCATCGTGAATATCTCGATGCTGCGCCAACACGACCTTGCCGTTGCGCGTGCTAGGCTTTGAGCACCGTCGCGTTCTTGTCGTCCTCTTCGGACATTTCGACTGACATCTACTGCTCCCCAGTACGTCTCAGTGAACGGGGGCAGCATCTCGCCAGCATGGAGTGGGCGCAAGCGCCATTTCTGGCGCGCCGCGCTGCCAGCCCACCTTACGCATAACTACGACAACGCATCCTCGACCGAGTCATCCAAAAGCGTGAGGCGGTCGTATGCCGTAATCTGATGGATGCGCGCTCGCCGATGCAGTGTGCCCCATATCTTGATGTGCCGGTTTGCAAAGTGGGCCTGGCCGGCCGTGGCGTAATCTTCGGCCTTCAGGTTCACCCGGGCAGTCAGCAGATCGTCGCCATCTTGCAGCCGAAGCGTGACCTGGCCCTGCGGCCGTCCGTCACTCCCCGGCGAGCCCGACAACTCGATGACCGTCCCGATGAACGAACTCTCTTCTGCCTCCCGTTGAGGACGCAGGCGATTGGCCAACTGCTCGACCACGTCGAAGTGCTCGGAGCGCAGCTCGACGCATGACGCGGGGGCATCGACGGGACGTCGTCGGGCTGCCCAGTGGGACGCGACGGTGAGCGAGGAGGTTCGCCCCGCCGGCTGCATCTCGAGAAGCGCATCACATAAGTTGGCGCTCAGGCGCTGTTCAGCGGGGCTTTCGAAGAGCGATTCGATCTCGTCGCGGTTCGTGCGAGTCACCAGCGCGTCGAGCGCTTTCATCAGCGATCCAGTGACCTTCCGAGTGAACGGCTCCGGAGCGAGGCGCTCGCCGTTTTCATCGGTCAAAGCCAACTGTTCGTCGCCCAGCTCCACAGGAACAGCGTCCAACGGGCAAATCACACGCGCTATGAAGCTCCCCGGCTCACTGGCGATTCGGCACGCCTTGATGAAGGTCGACGCTTCGGCCCTGCTAAGCCGCGCGTAATATGCTTGCGGATCCACGACCGAGCACGCCGAGGCGAGCAAGGCTTTTCGGGCGCCCCCGAAGAGGTTGAGGCCATCTTCGATGAGAATCGTCCCGTCGGCGACCGACGGGTCGTCGACTCGAAAGCGCACGACATCGGCCGGGCCGGTCAACAGGTCGTTGAGGACCTGCTCGGCGGCGCGCTCCTCGTAGCCGGCGATGTCGCTAATCGCCTCGGCCATACGCCGATACTGATGCTCGGGAAACTCCGGCGTCATCGGCACGACGACTTCCTGCCCGTCCCCATCGCGCCGAAACACGGCCACTTCGTCCGGCAAATCGGGAACGCGACGCCAGTCGTTCGCCAGCAGGTACTGACGAACGTCGGCCGCCTGCACCTTCTCGACGAGATGTCGGTCGAGACCTTTATAGCTCATTGCCGATCTCCTCGTAGCGTGACGCCTTGACCATCAGCGCGCGCAACTGCTCGGGCGAAAACACCTGCACCTGAGGGATCTCGATGCGTCGACTCGTCTCGTTATCGACCTCTTCGGCCCCTCGCAGGCTGTACCAATAACAACATCGACGCGCGACCAATTGTTCGGCCCCAAACTCCAGCCATTCGTCCTCGTTGGCCGGCAGCACCAGCACAACGAGCAACCGCGGTGTCTGCGAACGCTCGCGTAGCTCGTCGTAGTTCTTCATCTTGAGGTCGAAGACGACCTGACCTTCTCGAATTGTAGCGTTGGAGGTTGCTTTGAGCTGCAAGTCCAGCACGGGCGAGTAAACTTTCGAATCTTCGGCGAGCTTCCCCTTCGCTCGAATGGTTACGTCGATACTGTCGCGGTCCTTCGACACACGATCGCACGAGAACGCCGTCTTGCTGGCGACGGCGTGCACGTACGCGTAGCTGAGTTCTTCCTTGATGTCGTTGGTGCTCAACACGCTTCGGGCTTCACGCTGGGGTCTAGCCGACAACCGAGGCTAACTCGCCAAGGCCGGCGAGTCGAGCGAAACGCGAAGCACCTACAACAACGCCAACACCACCGGCGCCGCCGTCTTGACCACCGGCCACGCCTCCTCGGCGAACCACTCCAAGGCGTCGACCCCCGCTACGGGCAACGTCCGGCTCCCTCCGGTCCCCTCCCTCGCCCGCAGCTACAAGTTCCGTAACACCCGCAAGGGGTTCGAGACCGTCGACCCCGCACAAAACCACCTCTCGACCACTCGAAGCCACACCCACAACAGCTCGAAGCTGTCGGACTGAGCGAGCCCCCTCAACCCCGGAACCCCTTGTGGGTGAAAGAGAGCTTATAGCTGCGGGCGAGCATGGAGGCGGAGCCGACATGCGTTGCCCGTAGCGGGGATCGCCCACCTTCCCACTAGCAATTTCACCCAATATCACCGACAGTACCCCGTAAGAACACCACCCACGTTCAGGGGACGCCCGATGGCCGACGAACAACCCACCTTCGACGCCTATATCGCACCGCTCTTCGAGCTGCTCGCCGAGCATCCCGAAGGGCTGACCACAAAGCAGGCCTACGACAAAATCGCCACCCGCATCGGCCTCACCGAGAGCCAATGCGAGGAGCTCCTGCCCAGCGGTCACCAGCCAGTTCACCACAACCGCATCGGTTGGGCTCACGACCGTCTCAAGCGGGCCGGTCTCTCTCACAGCGTCAAGCGAGGCACTTGGGCGCTCACGCCGCAAGGGCGCGCAGTGCTCGACCATTACGACGGCACGGTTCCCGACGACCTGGCCGAAGCCCTCGCCAGGCCGCGCAGCCACGAGCTGCCCGAAGACGTCGTCGCGCTGGGCGCGCTGCAAAACGATGGTGGACAACCGGCTTTGGTCGAAAGCCCAGATGAAGAACTGGTCGAAGAAGCGCCCACGGAGACCTTCACGGTCGCCGAAGCCACAAAAATCGTCCTCGCCGACGCCGGCGAGCCCCTGCACTACGCCGAGATCACCAGGCGCATCATGGACCGCGGCCTCTGGACCACAGACGGCGCGACTCCCAAGGCGACGGTCGGCTCCGTGCTCGCAGTCGACATCAAAAACAAGGGCGAAGCCTCCGACTTCATGCGCACGAAGCCCGGCTACTACGACCTGAACCGAGACGGCCTCGAGAGCACCTCCGAAGTCGACATCATCGAACCCGACGATACCGCCGACACGGACGCAACCGGCCTGAGCTTCGACCCGTTCTCGTTCACCGACGCCGCCGAGCGCGTCCTGCAGGTCTTCGCCGACCGCGAGCCGATGCACTACCGCGACATCACCGACCGCGCCCTCGACCTGCGCCTGCTCGCCACGGAGAGCACAGACCCGTCGAGCACGATGTACACGTCGCTCCACCAGGAGACCAAACGCCGCAAAAACCGAGGCGATACGCCCCGCTTCGACCTGCTGGGCGACGGCATGGTCGGCCTGACCCGCTGGAACCAAACCGGCCTGACCGCCTACATCGAGGCCCACAACGAAAACGTCCGCCGCCGCCTCCACGACCAACTCCACGAGATGGACCCGACCGAGTTCGAAGAGCTCGTCGGCCAACTCCTCGTCGCCCTCGGCTTCGTCGAAGTCCACGTCACCACCCGCCAAAACGACGGCGGCATCGACGTCCGCGGCACCCTGGTCGTCGGCGATGTCATCCGCACCCGCATGGCCGTCCAGGTCAAACGCTGGAAGTCCAACATCCAGACGCCCATCGTCCAACAAGTCCGCGGAAGCCTCGGCTCACACGAGCAGGGCCTGATCATCACGACGAGCGATTTCAGCGCAGGAGCACGCAAGGAGGCGGAACGGCCCGATGCGGTTCCAGTGGGTCTTATGGACGGCGAGCAGTTGGTTAAGCTGCTCGTGGAGCATGGGCTCGGGGTGGAGAAGGATGAGTTGAATTTGTTGCGGTTGGGATAGCGAACGCAGCGAGGTCCCCCCACTTAAGAAGTATTCGAGGCAGTAATGGAGTTCAAAGTAAGCTACTACGACGCGGCACAGCGCGAGATTCTCGAAGCGCATGAGAAAAGCCCTTCAATCAACCGGCTAGTTCAACGGGGGTTGGAAATCTCGGCTGATGAGCTAATGGTTCATACGATGTTCTCAGAACAAATGAACGAAGATGGATTCCGAACCTACGAAGAGCTAGCTGCACAGGCTGGCTCACGTGTTGGCTGGTTTGAAAGTTACTTTAATTTCGGCGAGGACGGACTTTTCGCCCATCTCCCGCCTTCACGGGTGGAAAAGCGACTCACGCAAGGAATAGGTGAAGGAATCGCCATCATCGCAATGAATCGAATCTATGACCTAACTGAGGCTGACTGGGAAAGGATAGGCGAAAGAAACGACTCCAAGACGTTGGACCATCAATACGAACTGGCCAGCACAGGTCAACGTTTCGTCCAAGTTGAGGGCAAAGGCACCGTTCTCGGCCTCGATGGATTCGGACGAAAGACCGCGTCGATCTCACGGGCGAAATCCAGTATTCTCGCCAAGAAGGAGGAAAGCAGTAGCCCGATAGAAAGTGCCCCTTGCGACCGTTTTGGGGTCATCACTGCAATTCCTTCCGAACCCGGTGCCATACCAGACGTCTATCTCATCGACCCAGCAGGCGTCGCTCCCGATATAGCTCCACAAAAATACAAACTTCTTAGTCGGCTCTCTTACTATGAGCGACGACTTTCGTATGTGAGCAAATTTCACTTTCTAATGGTGCTCCGCAATCGTATCAACGCAATCCACGACAGCGAACAATTCGAAGACCTCGATGGCATCAAGCTTGTAGGGCAGGATGGTACACCATTCGGTTTCCCTCAAACTCGCGACTCGCTAGTGACAAGTCGCGGTGGTGAAGTATTTGGGCGCGTTCTACCAGTCTCTCAAGAGGAAGCGCTCTTTATTGGGTTCGAACAAAGACTTTTCTACACGTTGATTGGCCAGTCGTTCCAAGACGTGAACTCGTTCAAGATACACCGCCACGAGGTTGTGATTGATACTTTCGTTACGACAACAATTCCCGGAGCAGATGGCCGCTCGAGACTACGAGTCAGAGGGCGAGCACACCTAAACTCGGCAGGAATTGCTTTCGGCCAGGTAGATCTGTCGCGTCCGTATTCGAGACGTTACTTCAGAAAGTCATAACTAAGCGTCTCGAATGGTCAATGTACCATAGATTTGCGTCTTCAACCCGAGAACGCTTTAGTCGCATCAACGTCTGACGCGTACCGCTCGATGGAGTTATCTCAGCCACACATCCGCGAATTGAGTTTTCCCGCGCTACGGAATAGGTCAAGTCCCAAACTCTGTGTAAATCGCCTTCCGCTGGCGTGACTCCTCTACGTCATTCTGCTGCTGCTTCCATCAGTTGATTCTCGCCTTCGCGCGGAGCCTTCCAGGCCCAGTATTCGTCCATGTCGAAGTAGCGCCGGCCGGTCGCCCATTCCTCGTGCTGCTCCATCAGATACGCCCCCACAAGCCGCCAGGCTGACCGGTCATTGGGAAAGATGCGGATGACCTTCTCGCGGCGTCTGATTTCGCTGTTGAGCCGCTCGACCATGTTGGTGGTGCGAAGCCTCACCCGGTACTTGTCGGGCAGCCTCAAGACCGCCGTGGCGTCTTCGAATCCCAGCTCGAGCGTCTCCAGGGCCTTGTCGGCCTTGCCTTCGAGCTCGGCGCACAGCTCGTTGAACGCCTCCTTTGATGCTGCGACGTCTTCGGCCTCGAAGATGTCGTCGAGGCCCTTGCTCATCTGGCCGTGCAGGCTCTTCGGGGTCTTGTCGAGGATGTTTCTACGAAAGTGCGTCTGACACCGCTGCCAGCTCGCGCCCTGGAAGCACTCATGCACCGCGTCGACCAGTCCCTCGTGGGCGTCTGAGACCACGAGCTCCACGCCGGAAAGTCCGCGGCGATTCAGCGAACGGAAAAACTCTTTCCAGCTCTGATTGGTCTCCGAGTTGGCGATCGACAGCCCCAGAATCTCACGATAGCCGTCTTCGTTGACGCCCACCGCCACGAGCGCGCTGGTCGGTCGGATGGCGCCATTTCGCCGTACTCGCACTTGGATGGCGTCGACCAAAACAAACGGATAATTTCTGCCCATCAGCGTGCGCTCGGCCCAGGCTTCGACCTTTTCGTCGAGCGCCTCGCAAAGACGGCTGACGGTCGATCTCGAAAACTCATGGCCGCACAACTCGTCAGTGATGCGTTTGACCTTGCGGGTGGACACGCCGTTGACGACCATCTCCATCATCGCCAGCACCAGCGCCTTTTCGCTTCGCTGATAGCGGGTAAAAATCGCCGTCTCGAATGTCCCGTCGCGGTCACGTGGCACCCTCAGCGTCATCGGCCCCACACGCATCGTAAACCCGCGCTCGTAGTGGCCATTGCGGTAGCCTTTGCGCTCGTCGGTACGCTCGTGTTTCTCGGCCTCCAGGTGCTCGTCCATCTCGGCCTCGAGCACCTCATTGAGCACCGCTTCGACCAGCTTGCGCATGGCCTCGTCTCGGTTGCCCAGAATCAAGCCTTGGATGATTTCGCCGTCGATCGTAACCTCAAACTCGCCCATCGTCTTCACCTCGTTAGAACCTTTTGGTTTGGTCACTAAAAAGCCTAACGGAAGGCGGTGGGCGTTTTGCAACTGCCCTTATCCCGACCACATCGGCCGGACTGGATTCACACAATTATTGGGGCACAACTTGCACCGCATGTCGACGGCGAATGACGTCGCCGAATTTAATAAGCTGCTGAGAGTTAGTGTTTATCTGTGAGCTTCAACACTGATTACCATCCGCGTCTGGATGACGGTATTCAGTGGATCGCAGGAACACGAAGAGACTAAAAGTCCTCTTCATTATGCGCATAATTCAAGTAAGCGCTCGAGAGCATCGATGTTCCGGTGTAGAAAGGAACGGAATTGGGATCATTCGACATAAGAACAGAAAAGTAGGTTGCCGATTCACCAAACTCCTTCTCCACAAGCTCTGCTAGTTGCTGGGTCATCTGCTCTCTACGCCCAAGACTGTAAAAATCGGGATACTCCATCAGGTTTACCAGGTATCGCTCACTAGCGCTGATGGATATTCTTCCGTCTTCCATCATCAAGGCCCGTACTAGCTCCGAAGTGTTGTCATACAGCCACAACCAGCCCCCCCCGAGTTCCCCCATTGGAGGTTGCCCTCCGCTGAGCTCCGGTAGGACCTGCTCTACAAGTCGATCGAAACGCGTTCGAATCTGGCGCGCTCGTGATTCCTCCAGTGTGAAGTACGGCTCGAGCGAAATCTTACTGTGCTCGATGGCGGTCTCAACACTCTCTGGGGTCACCAGTTCGTGTGGATCCGGAAAGCGATCCGCGATCACAATGAAACTAAAGAGCTCTTTCGGCAGCTGGTGAGTATCTACGAGCCACAGGATATCGTGAAGCAGCCGGCGAGCATGATTCTCCGTGCGAACGATAAACCCCACTTCGTGCTGTAGCTGTTCGAAGCGGAGCCCAAAGCCTGATAGCTCATCGTAAGATGTCGCGGCTGGCATTGAGCGCTCGGAAGGCAGCCGCCATTCTCGCTCATGGGTCCAATCGAGTGGCCGATCACGAGTAGGGTTGTAGGCTACGTATCTATACTGCTCGCGCAAAGGCAGCGCAGATTCGGGAAACACTCGTGCACCGTCTGTTCGCTTTCGAGCCCTTTGTTCGTCTGTTAGCCCATAGATGACGGGGCGTGCCCCGAGGGCAAACAAGTCTTCCTTCTTGAACATGACTCCAAAAGTGCTCATGTGTTCGCCGCGTGCACTGCGGTCCTCTCCGGCAATCAGAAAGGCAGCAAGCGGCATTTCTGAAAAACAAACTGCCGGTCGCGGCCCGTACACCGTTCTTCTGCCGTTCCGAATTGACCATGTGGGAAGAACCTCTTGCGAACGAAGGATGTGGCGCAAAAGGAAGAACGGTGACAGCACCCAGTCCTCCACCAAATTCCCGAAAGACCACTCCTCCGGCAATGTAGTTGCGCCATCTGACCTCAGGTCAACGCTGCGCACGAAATGGACAAGTCGCTGGGAGAGATCAAAGCGTCGGCTGTTCTTCATAGGGGGCTCTCAGACTGGCTCGTTCCCACGAAGGAGCACGTAACTACTCAGCGGGAAAAAAGTGTCAGTCGCCATGTTGCTTGGCAGGAGGAATGCGCAATGGATCGGCATCAGGCTCCACTTCCGTGATCGGGCAGCTTGTTGATGAGTTCCTTCAATAGGTCCATTGGATGGGTTGATTGTGAACCTGTTTCCACGACTTCACTGGTGCTTTCCTCTCCAAAGAAGCGCTGCGCTAATTTCTGCTTGACCGATGTACGCTTATCGTCGGGGAGATCTGCCAAGAATGGCCCAAGAGCGATGAGTTCCAGTTCCGTCCTTCGAAACTGCAACTCATCTTTGCGTGAGTTTGAAGCCTGCTTGCCTGCATAGCCGGTAAAGAGGAGTATCGCCGTCGAGAAGAAGACACGGCGCGCGATTCCCATCCACGCAACTGTTTCCGGAACTGCTGTTTCTGTCGATGGCCCAGCAGCCGAAAACACGACCACAGCAAAACCAATTAGCCCCAAGAATCCAAGCACAGCCAAAACGTGCCACCAAAAAGCACTTCTCCGCGCTCGGTTTGCGGCATCTTGATACCCCCGTGCAAGTGCCGGCGCCCCAATATATCCAAGAGCTTCCTTGGCGTCTTGCTGATACTTCATGAGCTTGGCAACACGGTTTCTCCCGTCCTGGACTAACTCATCTAGCGCGTGTAAGCCCTGCAAGACTTCTCTTTGAAGAGTCTCGTCGTCAGAATCCGTCAATCCTCCGAGCATTTCGCTCCGACGATGTCGATCCGGCCCACGGACCTGCTGGCGGTTTGGCTCATATGCGCCCCATGCGATTTCCCCCTCGATGCCAGCGGTATGTAGAACAACACTTAGTGCTTTACCGATTGCAGACGGGATCCAGTCTTCAACTCTAATAACGCCTTCGAGTGACTCATCGTTCGCCAGGAACGCCCAATCAATCCGTTGTGGGTTATCATCTTCAGCTTGAACAAATCGAACTTCGGCTACTTTCGTTCCATCCTCTAAAATGTCCCATTTCCCGCTACGCGGACTATTTGAAAACTCGCTGCGACTAACACTGTACATCAAGACCGCTCCCATTGTTGCGGTAGTTCACCAACCGCGCAGTATTCTCCTGGGGAAATGTTTCAGTAGGTGAGAATGATGAGGGGGTTAACCATCAGCAGCCTCCTCCACCGCCTCCGGAATAAACACCCGCTTCAGCGGAATCACCGCCTGATACTTCGAGCTCAAATCGTCGTAGTACCGCAGCACCAAGTCCAAGAACTCCTCGCCGTCGATCAACCGCAGGTTGCTCCGCGTCGCCGCAAACTGCGTCGCGTCCCGGCTGAACCCGCCGAGGGTCACGAATAGCCCGACCTCTGACGCCTCGACCGTCCCGTACAACGACGACACCTCCGCAATCCCAACCGTCCCGGACGTGCTCTTGACTTGGACCTTTATGATGGGCGGCTCGATGCCGAGCTCGTCGCGGTGGGCGATGACGTCGATGCCGCCGTCGCGTGAGTCGCGGGTGGTGCGGGCGTGGTAGCCCATAACCTCCATGAGGTTGGCGACGAAGGACTCGAGCGGGTGGCCTTTGAGTTCGGCTTCGATACGCTTTTGGACGAAGTCACGGGTGATCTGCTCGACCTCTTCAGCCACGAGCGAGACGCTGTCGTCGTCTTCGGTCTCGCTGACGAGCTCGCGGCCCTCGAGCGCGGCGAGGTATTCTTCGGCGTAGTTTTGGACCTGGAATAGGCTCATCGCTGAGCCGAGCTCGTAGAGCGCGCCCTGGGAGAAGTGGGTGCGCGAGACTTCTTTGAGCCACTCGACTTCGCGTTGGTGCGGGTAGCCGCGCAAAAAAGAAGGGTCGTATCGGTAGTCCGACTTGATGCGGCCAATGTGGATCTTCTTGGTGATCTTGGAGGGGTAGAGCACGATTTCGTCGCGCTCCATCTCGTGCAGAAACCGATAGAGCATGCCGGCCTTGACCGGGATCGCACCGTCCTTTTCGTCGGGGAAGACATCGCCGAAGCGCGCTTTGAAGGCAGTGCGGGTCGCGGCGAGTTCGGCCAGGTCGCCCATTTGCGGCCAGCCAATGCCGATACGGTTTTGTTGGCGGAAGAGTCTATCGGCTTCGCCGGAGCGGCCTGCGTGCAGGCCCCAGCAGATGACGTCGGACACGGTACGGCTCCTTACTAAAGCCCCCTGGGGGAGCTACTAAGTTGGTCGGTGCGACTATCCCCAAAAATGTGGGATTTTGTTTGTGTGGAAGTGTAGTGGGAGGTTGAGTTTGGTGCAAGAGGCGCGTCGGGTGTTTGCGCTTTGTCGCACGTGGCGGGCTCTCGAAGCGCGTCGTGCGGTCCGGCCGCCTCGGCGGGCGAGCCCGCGCTCGTTGGCCGGAGGCGGCCAGGCTTGCCGCGCTCCTGGAGTCGCTCGACGACGCGTTCGTGGTCGTGGTCGTGGTCGTGGTCGTGGTCGTGGTCGTGGTCGTGGTCGTGGTCGTGGTCGTGGTCGTGGTCGTGGTCGTGGTCGTGGTCGTGGTCGTGGTCGTGGTTGTTGTCGTTGTCGTTGTCGTGTGGGCCCTGCAAGGCCGTCGACTCGAGATGAACGCCCTGCAGAAGGCCCGCGCCCGCTATTGAAGTAGTTAGGATTGAAGGGCGGACGACTCGTAGCGTTTGCGCGAGGCGGTGCGGGTGGGCCATAGCCACGTGGCTTAGCTGCAAGACCACCGCCTCGCGCTGTTTCGGGGGGCGTCGGCGTAGCTTTTTGAGGCCCCCCATCCGCCTCGCGCTGTAAGGCGCGCGAGGCACCTTCCCCGTGGGGGAAGGGATGTCCTTGCGGAGAGCAAGGCGTGGGTTTCTGGGGTCAACCCCGGCCAGAAGGCCGTAGCGACGGGCTGGGGTCATGTTTGGAGCGGCAGAGGTCGCAAAAAGTGTGGCCTTGGGTGCCGCGGCGCGGCGCTCGGCGACAGAATTTCCGGCCTTGGGTCATGATTCGCGCGGCAGAGGTCCAAAAAATTATGACGTTCGGTCGGGTTCCGAGGGGCCCGAGCCCGAATTTTTTCGGCCTCGGGTCGGAAAAGTTCGGGCTCGGGCCCAAACTTTCCGGCCTCGGGTCACACCTTCGAGCAATTTTTTGCGACGCTTACATGACCACGGGTCACGCTTGGAGCGATTTTGCGCGATTGATCATGACCAAGGGTCACGTTGGAAGGGACCTGGGCCGCTCTTGGCGCGAGCTGAGGCCGGACAAAAAGAGACTTGGGGTGCTTTGCGTCCGACCCGAGGCCGGAAAGGAAGGGGCTCGAGCCCCTTTTTTCCGGCCTCGGGTCTGCCTGGGAGGCGTTGGAGGGGGTGTTATTCGGTCACCGGCACCGGGTCGGCGTCGGGGGTGACGTCGGTGTCGACCGGCTCGTCGTCGGCGTCGTCGTCCTGGTCTTCGATGACTTCGCCGGTGTTCGGGTCGATCTCGGGGTTGGTGCCGCGGCGCTTGATGTAGGCGGCCACGCGCTCGTTCTGCTCGATGACCGGGGCGAGGACCCGGTTGCGCTCGTCGGGCTCGTGGAGGAAGTGGGCGCAGACGACGAAGATGAGCTTGGCGAACTCCTCCTGGGCGACCGCGAGGGCGGCCTTGAAGTCGGAGAAGGGGACCTTCTTCACGTCGGTCGCCTTGAGCTCCTCGCCGAAGCGGGTGTTGAGGCGCTCGAGGTTGTCGATCATGGGCGTGGTGCCCAGCAGTTGGAGGGTGTCGGCGTAGTCTTGGCGCACACGGGTGAGGAACTCGTCGACGGTGACGTGCTGCTCGTCGAAGGTCTGGGTGATGATGCCGTGCACGCCGTTGGGAAGCAGGTCTTCGAGCATCTCGCGGGCGGCCGTCTTGTGCTCGGAGTCGCCCTCCATCTGGGCGAAGCCGTCGACGTTGCGGTAGACCAGGCCGAGGTTGCGGTCGACCTGCACGTCGCGCGCGGCGGCCTTCTGGCGCGCCACGGGGCAAAGTGTGATGCGAATGGAGGGAGTGTATTTGGGTGGGGGGGGTGGGCGTCAATGGGGGGCTTGATGGCCGGCGGAGGCCGGCCGGGGGCATCGCTGCGGACCTGCAACGCGTCCGTAGCGACGCCCCTGCCCTCCCCTACTCCTCGCAACTCGACGCATTATTCTCGGCGACCACATACGACACCGATTCCACCGACTCCTCGAGCCAGGCGACTTCGCAGCCGGGGAGTGAGGCGTTGTCGCGTACATACAGGCCCTGGTCGACCGAGAGCAGGTTGCTCAGGCCGCGCAGGTCGGTGAGCGTGGCGTTGGTTTCGATGCGTAGGTGGCCGTCGACGTTCGACAGGGCGCCGAGGCCGTCCATCGTCTGCAGGCGTTCGTTCGACGAGACGGTCAGGTCGCCGTCGACGAATTTGAGGCCGGCGGCGAAGTCGATGCGCGACAGGCCGTTGCCCTCGACGGTGAGCCAGCCGAGGCGCTCGACGCGGTTCATGCCGGTGAAGCGCTCGAGGGCCGGGTTCTCGCGCAGCTCGATGCCGCCTTCGACCGTCGCGAGGGCGCCGAGGGCGTCGATGCGTGACAGCTTGGGGTTGAATCCGATGTGGATGACGGCGTCGACGGTGATCTCGCCGAGTCGGCGGACGTTGGCGAAGCCGTCGAGGGCGGTCAGTCGGGGGTTGTTCTGCACGACGAGGCCGCGCGGGAGGCGCGCCAGGTCGTCGAAGCCGTCGATGGAGGCGAGCTTGGCGTTGTCTTCGATGCGCACCTCGCCGTCGAGCACGGCGAGTTGGGTGAAGCCGTCGATGGTGGTCAGGGCGTCGTTGCCGCGCACGAGCAGGTCGCCGTTGATGCGCCGCACGGGGGTGTCGCCCAGCGATTGGAGCGCGTCGTTGCCCTCGACGTGCAGGTGGCCGTAGGTCTCGTCGGGGATGGTCGGCGAGCACAGGTAGTTGGGGGTGTCTTCGTAGTCGTCGGGCAGCTCGGCGTCGAAGCCGAGGCTGTCCTGGCCGAGCGTCTCGATGCCCCACAGTTGGGCGACGTCGGTGAGCGCGGGGTTGTCGGTCACGCGCACCGGGCCGCGCACAGCGACCTGCTCGCGGAGGCCGGCCAGGGACTGCAGCTTGGGGTTGTCGCGAAGCTCGACGCGGCCGAGCTCGTAGAGGTCTCGAAACGAGCCCAGGTCGGCCAGCCCGGTGTTCTCGAGCACGACCTCCGCCAGGCAGCTCACCCGCGTGAGCGCGGTGACGTCGGTGAGCTGCGGGCTGTTGCGCACCTCGAGGGCGCCGGTCATGAACTCGAGCGACTCGAAGCCCGCCACGCGCGACAGCTTGGGGTTGTTGGTCAGCCGGATATCGCCGTCGATGTCGGTGAGGCGGCGAAAGCCGCGAATCTCTTCGAGGCTGGCGTTGTCGTCGACGATCAGGTGCGGGTCGATGGGCCCGTCGCCGCCGCGCGACTCGGGGGGCTCGTCGGCGATGCCGCTCGCCTGCGGGCGAGCCGACGGGCCGCGGTAGTCGGCCAGCAGTTGCAGCCGGTCGAAGCCGGCGATGGTCTCGAGCGCGCCGTTGCGCTCGATGTGGATGTCGCCGGCGACCTGCGACAGGTTCGCCGGCCCCTGCACCGCGACGAGCGACGCGTTGCCGACGACGTGATAGTCGCCGCCGATGCGCGCCACCGAGTCGAGCCCGGCGTCGGTGCGAAGGCGGTCGTTCTGCTCGACCACCAGGTCGCCGTTGACCTCGGCCAGCCCGCTCAACCCGCTCAGGTCCTCGAGGTCCGTGCCGCCGACGCGCACGTCGCCGAGCACGTGAATCTGGTTGGGCGCCTCGAGCAGGCGGATGCCCTGGAAGCCGCGGTCGACGAAGAGATTCCCGACGATCGTCACGCAATTGGCCCGCTCGGCGTCCATCTGCGAGCGCAACGCCCCGGCGTCGTCGGGCAGCACGAACGACCCGTCGATGCGCGCCTCGGCGCAATCGCCCTGGGTCGTACCCGAGCCCGCCCCGGGCCCGTCGGAGGGCACGTCTTTGTGCCCGAGGTCACCGCAGGCGCACACAAGCGCCGCGAGCGCAAAAACACTGGCCGTTCGTCGCATCATTCATTCCCCAAAATAGTTCAGTGAGCAGTCGTGGGTGTTGGTGTTTGTGTCGACGTGGTGGGGCTGGGTTTTATTCAATTGCGTGGTCGAGGTGCGCGCCCCGACCAGTTCCCCACTTCCCCACTTTCCCACTTTCCGCGACCGCGACCGCGACCGCGCCCCGTAGTTAAAACAGCAACGCGCTCGATAGCTTCGACACGCTCCGATCGAGCCAAACGGGCAACATCGACCCAACTCGCAGCATCGACCTCACTGCAGTCAAACGGCGGGGCGCGGTCGCGGGCGCGGGCGCGGTCGCGGTCCAGACTTGGCGTGTGCGCCGCTTACGACTCCTCGAACGAGGGGTCCCCGTTGAAGTAGACCCACCAGCCCATGTCCAGATGAAAGTGGTCGTCGTGGCCGGGGGCGGGTGGGACGAGGGCGCCGCGGAAGACGCGGTCGCGTTGGAGTTCCTGGGCGAGGCTGCGCAGGAAGACGGCGTGTTTGCGGTTGAAGCCGCGGCCGAGCTTCCAGTGAAACAGGACGCTCACCTCGAACTCGTCGGCGGCGCGGCCGAGGTCTTGTTTGCGGTCGGGTAAGGCGTCGAACTCGAAGCCGGCGACGTCGATGGCGTTGCCGAAGGCGTGCTCGCTCAGGATGAACTTGCGGGTGCGAATCGTGCGGCAGTTGTAGGTGCCGAAGTGGATGATACGGGACGGGGGGCGGCCGTAGACTTCGCGGCCGACGCGGGCGGCGATCTTTTCGAAGCGTTGCAGGTGGGGTTTGAAGTGGCGGTTGATTTGGACCGGGCGCGTGTAGCCCAAGGTGTCGCCGCGGTAGGTGACGAGCTCGACGTCGGGGCATTTGAGGCCGCGGCCGGGGACTTCGACGGCGACGCGAGAGCGGGTGTCCAGCGGGTATGGGTCGCGGTCGACCTGGCGGCGCAGCTTGCGCCACCAGCGCTTGGCGCTGCGGCCGAGTTGGTCGGGGCTTCGGGAGCGGCCGACGTCGCGCACCGCCTGCGAGCCCTGCTCGACCACGAGGTCGGTGCGTGGCCAGCTCTTCCAGACGTAGGCCGCGCCCGCCAGGCCGGCTGTGCCGGCTAGAATGATTCCCCACAAGACGATTGTCCGCGCTCGCATGTTGTCTGCCTCCGGCTGGTCCTGATTCGAGTTCTACCTACAGAAGGTGACACCGGGGTGTGCAATGGAGGGGGAGGCGATGTGCCGTGGTGGAGGCGTTTTTGTGCAGAAGATGTGCGGCCGTGCGGCTTTGAGTCCGCGGGGCACCTACTATAGTCGCTACTACCCGCTCTACGCCGAATACCAGTTGCCCACCGGCGAGATGCTCGTGCGCGCGCTGCCCGAGGGTGTGATCGACCCGGGAGGGCGCATCACGGGGTTTGTGTACTTCGAGGACCTCGAGTCGATCGAGCCGACGCCCGACCGGGTGACGTTTCGGTACGTATTGGTCGACGCCGAAGCGAATAGGCGCTTTGGGGTCGTCGAGATTCCGTTTGACGTGGTCGAGGATTGAGGTTGCAGGATGGAGGCTCTGTAGAGCGCGCACGCCCGGTATTTCGGTGCGAGTGCTTCCAGCTCTCGCTGACGAGGGCAAGATGCCCCCGCACCGAATAACACGAGGGCAAGATGCCCCCGCACCGAATAACACGAGGGCAAGATGCCCTCGCACCGAATAACACGAGGGCAAGATGCCCACGCACCGAGCAACACGAGGGCAAGATGCCCACGCACCGAATAACACGAGGGCAAGATGCCCACGCACCGAATAACACGAGGGCAAGATGCCCTCGCACCGAATAACACGAGGGCAAGATGCCCACGCACCGAATAACACGAGGGCAAGATGCCCACGCACCGAACAAGTGGCAGGCGTGTGATTCACTGCACCCCAGTGAACACGAACGGATAATTGATCACGCAGATGCCGCCGTCGGGGCGCTCGAAGCGCAGCCGGCTGATCTCGCGCTCGATGCATGACTCGACGGGCCGGCTGTTCATCGTCGACGAGGCGATCGACGCGCTCATGACCTTGCCGTCGAGGCCGATCTTCCATTGGGCGATGATCTTGCCGTGCAGGTCGGGTTGGCGCTGCAGTTGGCGCTCGAAGCAGTATTTGATGGCGCTCGCCTTGGCGCCGACGACCTTGCGGATGTCGCCGCGGTCGCAGAAGTCGCCCACCTGCGGGGTGCGCTTTTCCAGGTGCGCTTTGACCTCGCGGGCCTCCTTCCTGTCCAGGTGCGCGCCGGTCGACGGCCCGCCGCTGCCCGGCCCGCCGCCGGTGTCGATGTGGCCGAGCCCGTGGATGCGGCCCTGGCCTTCGCCGCCGCCTCCGCTCTTGACCCCGCGGATGCTCAGCCCGCTCGTGCCGCGGCCGACGCGAAGCTCGTCGTCGCCGCCTCCGAAGGCGACGTCGGCCTTCGATGAGATGCCGTCGGAGGTGTCCATGAGCTTGGCGATGGCGCCCTGGCCCAGGCGTGCCTCGCTCAGGAGCTTGTTGACGCCTACCTCGCTCGGGTCGACCTCGTCGACCATCTCGCCGTCGTCTTTGGGGACCTTGCTGTCGACGACCTTGTCGGGCTCGCCGAAGGTGCCCTCCTCGCCGCCGGCTTTCTTGCCGCTCGTCTCCTCGGAGGGCGGCTCCAGTTTGTCTTCGTCGAGCGGGTCGGGGACGTCGTGGACGTGGACTTCGGCGAAGCCTCCGATCGCCTTCAGGCCGTCGAGCTCGGCGCTCGGCTCGTAGGTCAGGAACGCGGTGAGCAAGACGGCGCCGTGGAGCAGCGCGGCGAAGGCGACCATGGCGACCAGGGGCATCTCGACCGAGGCCCAGCCGCGGCCGGCGACCGCCTCGCGCCCCTCGATGACCTGGAAGAAGAGGTGGACGTCGCCCAGGCGAAGCCGGCCCCAGTCGCCCGTGGCGAGCTTCATCTCGTAGATCTGGGCTGCGCCCTTGTCGGTGCGCGCTTTGCCTGTGGGCCAGGCGCGGTCTTGGGCGACGAGTTCATCGATGTCCCAGTCGTGGTCGTCGACCTGCATGACGCCGGCGATGCGGTCGCTGAAGCGGACGGTGTAGCCGTCGGGGGCGCGCTCGAACATCTCGAAGACGTCGGGCAGCCCCGGGGCGAGGACGCTGAAGTCGTTCTTGTCGCCCTGCCCCACGCGGACCACCGGCGAGCTCATCTGCGAGAAGGTGCGCTCTTCGAGGATGGTGCTGCGCCAGACGATGACGACTCTCAAACTGTGGGATTGCGGATGCACGGTGGGGCTCCTCGCTAGGAATCAGGTTCATTCATCAGGTTCATTCGTTGGACAGCGACCTGCTGAAAAAGTTCCACGTCAATAGCGGGCGTGTGGGCTCTGCAACGCCGTCGACGCCCCCGGAATAGTGCCAATTACCCGATCGTTTTTGGCGCGCAATCGGGACCAACCCAAAGTTGCGAGTTTGTCCCCCAATCTCGTGCTAAATCGAACGATTTGTGCTAAGAGTGTGGGCGCGCCGCTCCATCCAGCGGAAAATCCACCCCACATGCCCGCCTCGACGAGGAAAGAAGCGAGTGAACGATCAGCCCAAAAATGCGCGCAATTGCCCGGCGCCGGAAGCGACCAACGCCAACGACACGGCGTACGCGGCCGCGCACCTCGAGGCGATCTTCGAGTCGGTCGTCGACGGGGTCATCACCATCGACAGTTGCGGGTATATCCACTCGTTCAACCCGGCGGCCGAGGGCATCTTCGGCTACGCGGCTGACGAAGTGGTCGGCGAGAAGATCAATATGCTGATGCCGCAGCCGTTTCGTCGCGAACACGACGCCTATATGGAGCGCTATCAGGAGACCGGCGAGAAGCGCATCATCGGGATCGGCCGCGAGGTCAAGGGCCTGCGCAAGGACGGCAGCGTCTTTCCGCTCGACCTGGCCGTCAGCGAGTTCTGGGTGGGCGACAACCGCTTCTACTCGGGGATCGTTCGCGACATCACCGACCGGCGCGAGGCGAGAAAAGAGCGCGAGCGGCTGATCCAAGAGCTCGGGCAGAAGAACGCCGAGCTCGAGCGATTCACCTACACGGTCTCGCACGATCTCAAGAGCCCGTTGATCACCATCAAGGGCTTTTTGGGGATGCTCGAGCAGGACATGAAGGCGGGCAATTACGATCGCATGAGCTCCGACATGGTGCGCATCGCCAACGCCGCCGACAAGATGAAGGAGTTGCTCGACGAGGTCCTCGAGTTGTCGCGCATCGGCCGGGTGGTCAACCCGTCGGAGTGGGTCGACCTCGAGGAGTTGGCCTCCGAAGTCGCCACCCTGCTGTCGGGCCCCATCGAGCAGAATGGCGTGACCGTCGAGATCTCGCCGGAGTTGCCCACGGTCTACGGCGACCGGATTCGCCTCCAAGAGGTGCTCCAAAACCTCATCGAGAACGCCATCAAGTTCATGGGCGACCAGGACGAGCCGAAGATCGTCATCGACTCGTACCGCGACGAGGACGAGGTCGTGTGCTGCGTGCAGGATAACGGCATCGGCATCTCGCCGGACTATCTCAAGAAGGTCTTCGGTCTCTTCGAGCAGCTCGACCCCACCAAACAGGGCACCGGCGTCGGACTCGCTCTGGTCCACCGGATCATCGAGGTCCACGGCGGGCGCATCTGGGTGGAGTCGGCAGGAATTGACGAAGGCTCTCGGTTTTGCTTTACGTTTCCGCCAGACAAGACGCGCGCCTAAACAACGCCAACAACCGCTGACCGTCTCTCATGAGGGACCAGATGTCCGAACAAATCAAAACTCCGGCCGAACCCCTGCGCATCCTCTTTGTCGAGGACAATCACGACCACGCCGAATTGGTCATGCGCAGCCTGGAAGACCACCGCGTGGCCAATCAAATCACGCACGTCGACAACGGCGAGACTGCGCTCGACTACCTGCTGCGCCGCAAGGAGTACCAGGACCCGGCGACCAGCCCTCGGCCGCACGTGGTCCTGCTCGACTTGCGCCTGCCACGCGTCGACGGGCTCGATGTGCTCAAGCAGATCAAGGCCGACGAGAAGCTTCGGCGCATCCCGGTGGTCGTGCTGACGACCTCCGACAAGGAGAGCGATATCGCTCGCGCCTACGACCTCAACGCCAACGCGTATCTGGTCAAGCCGATCGATTTCTCCAAATTTGTGGAATTGCTGCGCGACCTCGGGTTTTTCTGGCTGGCGTGGAACCGACCGCCGGAAGTGCCCAACGGTGAGAGTGACTAGCACTGTCGTACCCGTACCGAGTTGTACCATCATGGTTGAAATCATCGTCGTCGAAGATGAGCTGGCCCACGCCGAGCTTATCCGCCGCGCCTTCGAGACGCGGGCGGACGAGTTCGAGGTCGAGGTCGTCAGCAGCTTGGCCCGAGCGCGAGAGCGCCTGGCCGAGACGACGCCGGACCTCGTCATCACCGACCTGATGCTCCCCGACGGCAGCGGCATCGACCTGATCCCCGGCGAGGACCAACGCGCCGAGTACCCGGTGGTCGTGATGACCAGCCACGGCGACGAGAAGGTCGCCGTCGAGGCGATCAAGGCGGGCGCGCTCGACTACCTGGTCAAGAGCGCCGAGACGCTGTCGACCATGCCGCATATCGCCGAACGCTCGCTGCGCGAATGGAACCAGATGCACGAGCTCGAGCGCACCCAGCAGCAGCTGTTGCACGCCCAGAAGATGGAGGCCATCGGCAACCTGAGCAGCGGCATCGCCCACGACTTCAACAACTTGTTGATGGGCATCACCGGCTGCACGGACCTTGCGCTGGGCAAGCTCGACGAAGGCAACGACGCGCGCCGCTACGTCGAAGAGATCAAGAAGGCGGCGCTTCGCGGCGCCTCGCTGACTCGCCAACTGCTCGCGTTCACCCGCAAAAAGGAAGTCGAGCCCCGCGTGGTCGAATTCAACGAGGTCGTCGCCGAGGCGAAGAACCTTCTGCGCCCCGTGCTGAGCGAGGACATCAGTTTCGACGTCGACTTGAGCGACGCGCGCCTGTACGTGCGCTGCGATCCGGGCCAGATCGAGCAAGTGCTGGTCAACCTGGTGGTCAACGCGCGCGACGCCATGCCTCAGGGCGGCCAGGTGCGTGTGTCGACGACGAGCGTCGAGGTCGACGAAGCGGGCGCTCGCCGCCTGGGCGAGGTCCCGGCGGGCGAGTATGTCGTGCTGTCGGTCGCGGACAACGGCACCGGCATCGATCCCGAGACGCTCGAGCATATCTTCGAGCCCTTCTACACCACCAAGGACGTCGGTCAGGGCACCGGCCTGGGCTTGTCGACCATCTACGGCATCGTCAAGCAGGTCCGCGGCGAGATCGTCGTCGACAGCGAGGTCGGCCGCGGCACCACGTTTCATATCTACCTGCCGCGCACCGACGAAGAGCCCGAGCAGCTCACCCAGGCGCCGACCCACGACGTCGAGGGCAACGGCGAGACGATCCTGGTCGTCGAAGACGAGTCGCTGGTGCGCCTGACCGTGCGCGGCTACCTCGAGCGCGGCGGCTATCGGGTGGTCACCGCCAAAGACGGCGACGAGGCGCTGGCCATCGCCGGCGGCGCCGCGCAGTCCATCGACGTATTGCTGACCGACATGGTGCTCCCGGGGCTCAAAGGCCCGGATATCGTCGAGAAGGTGCGCGGGCATCACCCCGACATTCAGGTGCTCTACATGTCGGCGCACTCCGCCGAGCAACTGCTCGCCGACGCCCGCCTCGACGCGGACGCCGACGTGCTCCAAAAGCCCTTCACCGAAATCGACCTGCTCACCGAGGTCTACCAACTGCTCCGCGCCGAGCCGTCCGTTGCGATTGAAGACGCGGCTGCAGATGCGCCTACCCAACTCGACGAACGACGCGAGCGCTCCCAGGCAGGGCTGTTGTTGGTCGAGGACCACGACACGGCGCGCTGGACCATCCGCGAGTTGCTGCAGGACGAGGGTTATACCGTCTATGAAGCCGCCGACGGCGCCGCCGCCGTCGAGGTCTTCGACGCGCACGCCTCGGAGATCGACCTGGTCATCTCCGACATGCGCCTGCCCGACGTCGCCGGCACCTCGTTGGTCGGCGAGCTTCGCCAGCAGAAGCTAGACAAGCAGAAGCGCGACATGGCGGTGATCTTCACCTCCGGCAAAGACGCCGACGACCCCAAGGTGCGACAGGCTGTCGGCGCCCCCCACACGACCTTCCTGGGCAAGCCCGTCGACTTCGACGGCCTGCTCGACACCGTCGAGCGCATGCTCGAGGCGCTGGCCAACGACCAGGCGCGTAGCGCCGCTCAATAGCCATCCATCCGAAATAGCGCCCCCCTCCGGACCGTTGTTCTGACGGTCCGAACGCTACTCCTCTGCCCTCTTTCGCATCCTACTCACGACGCCCATCGCTTCTCCGCGCACACGGCGCCCGTCGATGACACAAGAACTACGTCAAACGCCCCTGCTCCGCCCGGCCCGAGGCGGCCTGTACTGCAAGGTGGGGGGCTTTTATATCGATCCGGAAGAGCCGGTCGACACGGCCGTGATCACTCACGCCCACAGCGACCACGCGCGCCCGGGCCACCTTATCTATTACGCCACGCGCGAGTCGCTGCCGCTGCTCGAGCGCCGCGTGTGGACGGCCGAGCAAGCCGCGTCGCCCGACGAGCCGCGCCCGCATATCCAGCCGGTCGAGTACGGCGAGTCGTTCGTGCTCGGCGAAGCCAAAGTGTCGCTGCACCCGGCCGGCCACCTGCTCGGCTCGGCGCAGGTGCGCGTCGAGCACGAGCGAGATGGAACGAGCGAGGTCTGGGTCGTCTCGGGCGACTACAAGCGCGGCGAAGACCCGACGTGCAGGCCCTTCGAGCCGGTCGAGTGCGACGTCTTCATCACCGAGGCGACCTTCGCCCTGCCCATCTACCGCTGGAGGTCGACCCGTGAGGTCGTCTCCGACATCTACGATTGGTGGGAGGAGAACCGGCGCGAGGGGCGCACCTCGGTGCTCTTCGCCTACTCGCTCGGCAAGGCCCAGCGCGTGCTCGCCGAGCTGACGCGGTTCACCGACCGGCGCGTGCTGCTGCACGGCGCGCTCGTCGATTTCGTCGACCTGTACCGCGACGCGGGCGTCGAGATGCCGCCGACCAAGTACGTCACCGAGATGGACACCTCGACCGACTTCTCCGGCGAGCTCGTCATGGCGCCGCCGTCGGCGTTCGCGTCGAGCTGGATGAAGCGCTTCGGCGACTACCGCACCGCGTTCGCCTCGGGCTGGATGCGCGTTCGCGGCATCAAGCGCCGGCGCGGCTACGACACAGGCTTCGTGCTCTCCGACCACGTCGATTGGCCCGAGCTGCTCCAGTCCATCGAAGACGTCGGCGCGCGGCGCGTGCTGGCGACCCACGGCAAGACCGAGGCGCTGGTGCGCTACCTGCGCGAGGAGCGCGGGCTCGACGCCTGGGGCTTGGAGTCCGCCTACGTCGACGGAGGACCCTACGCATGAGACGATTCGCCGACCTGTACGACGCGCTCGACATGACGACGTCGACCAACGCCAAGGTGGCCCACCTGGTCGACTACTTTTCGCAGGCCCCGTCCGAAGACGCCGCCTGGGTCATCTACTTTTTGATGGGCCGGCGCTTCAAACGCCCGGTCACCACGACCCAGATGCGCGAGTGGACCTACGCGCTGGCCGACGTCCCCGAGTGGCTCTTCGACGAGAGCTACTACAGCGTGGGCGACCTCGCCGAGACGATCTCGCTGGTGCTCGACGCGGCCGGACTGCTGCGCCCAAGCGACAACAAGAGCGACAACAAGAGCGACAAGGATGAGGAGGACCAGGAAGACCTGCCGCTGACCGCCTGGGTCGAGCGCCTGCTCACGCTGCGCGACCTCGACGAGGAAGCCCAGAAGGACGCGGTCACCGGCTGGTGGACGAGCCTCGACATGCGCGGGGTCTACCTGCTCAACAAGCTCTTGATGGGCTCGATGCGCGTGGGCGTCTCGGCGGGGCTGGTCACCCGCGCGCTGGCCAAGTTTACCGGCCACGACAAGGCGACCATCTCGCACCGTCTGATGGGCCAGTGGGAGCCGTCGGCGGAGTTCTTCGCCGGGCTGCTCGCCGAGGACACCGCCGACGCCGACCGCTCGCGGCCCTACCCTTACTTCTTGGCCTCGCCGCTCGAGCAAGACCCGCAGGAGCTCGGCGAGCCCGAGGACTGGCTCATCGAGTGGAAGTGGGACGGCATCCGCGGTCAGCTCATCAAGCGTGACCACCAGGTCTTTTTGTGGTCGCGCGGCCAGGAGCTCGTCACCTCGCGTTATCCCGAGCTCGAAGAGGCGGCGCAGTTTTTGCCCGACGGCGTCGTCATCGACGGCGAGATCATGGCGTGGGAGGACGGCGAGCCGCTCCCCTTCTCGAAGCTGCAAAAGCGCATCGGTCGAAAGCGCGTCACCGCCAAGCTGCGCGAGGAGATCCCGGTCGCCTTCGTCGGCTACGACCTGATGGAGTATGAGGGCGAGGACGTGCGCGAGCGCCCCATCGAGGAGCGTCGCGAGCTGCTGGAGAGCTTCTTTGCGAGCACCCACGAGCGCTTTCGCCTCTCGGAGATCGTCGAGGCCGCCGACTGGGAGACCTACGCCGAGCTGCGCGAGACCTCGCGGGAGCGCAAGGTCGAGGGCTTTATGCTCAAGCGCCACGGCTCGCCGTACCGCACCGGGCGCACCCGCGGCGACTGGTGGAAGTGGAAGGTCGACCCGTACACCATCGACGCTGTCTTGATGTACGCCCAGGCGGGCCACGGCCGCCGCGCGAGCCTCTACACCGACTACACCTTCGGCGTGTGGACCGACGACGGCGCGCTGGTGCCCATCGCCAAGGCCTACTCGGGCTTGTCCGACAAAGAGATTCGCGAGCTCGACTCGTGGGTGCGCTCGAACACGCTCGAGCGCTTCGGCCCGGTGCGCTCGGTCGAGACCGAGCACGTCTTCGAGATCGCGTTCGCCGGCCTGCGCCCCTCGAACCGGCACAAGTCGGGCATCGCGGTGCGCTTTCCGCGCATCGTGCGCTGGCGCCACGACAAGGCTCCCTCGGCCGCCAACACGCTGGGCGACGTCGAGGAGTTGCTCGAGTTCCACCACGGCTGACTCCATGCACCACGCACTCACAACTTGGTTTACCGAGCACGTCGGCGAGCCCTACGGCTTCCAGCGCGCCGCCTGGGAAGCGCACGCCGCCGGCGAGAGCGGGCTCATCCACGTGCCTACCGGCGCGGGCAAGACCTACGCGGCTTACCTTCCGGCGCTCTCGGAGGCCATCGAGGGCAAGTCTCGCGGATTGCGGGTGCTCTATATCAGCCCGTTGCGGGCGATGAGCCGCGACCTGGCCGCCGCGCTCACCGCGCCCGTCGAGGACCTCGACCTCGACGTCGACGTGGAGACGCGCACCGGCGACACCTCCTCGTCGGTGCGGCGGCGCCAGCGCAAGAGCCTGCCGAACGTGCTGGTGACCACGCCCGAGTCGCTGTCGCTCTTGATGAGCTACGCCAACGCCGAGAGGCTCCTGGGCGGCGTCAAGACGGTCATCGTCGACGAGTGGCACGAGCTCGTCCACACCAAGCGCGGCACGCAGGTCGAGCTCGGCCTGGCCCGGCTGCGGCGCTGGGCGCCCGAGCTCAAGACGTGGGCGCTGACCGCGACGCTGTCGAACGTCGACGAGGCCGCGGAGGCGGCCGCGGGCCGCGGGAGCGCGCCCACGATCATTCGCGCCGACCTCGAGCGGCCCATCCACGTCGAGACGGCCATCCCCGAGCATATCGACGCCTTTCCGTGGCACGGCAATTTGGGGCTGAAGATGCTCCCGGCGGTGCTCGACACCATCGAGCGCGGCCGCTCGACGCTCGTCTTTACGAACACGCGCTCGCAGGCCGAGCAGTGGTTCCACGCCATATTGGAGGCGCACCCCGAGCTCGCCGGGGCCATCGGGCTGCACCACGGCTCCATCGACCGCAAGCAGCGCGCCTTCGTCGAGCAGGGGTTGAAGAGCGGCGAGTTCGAGGTCGTCGTGGCGACCTCCTCGCTCGACCTGGGCGTCGACTTTTCGCCGGTCGACCGGGTCGTGCAGATCGGCTCGGTCAAGGGCATCGCCCGGCTCATCCAACGCGCCGGCCGCTCCGGGCACCGGCCGGGCGCGGCGTGTCGGGTGCTGTGCGTGCCCACCAACGCGCTGCAACTCTTCGAGTTCGCCGCCGCCCGCCGCGCCGTCCACGCCGGCGAGCTCGAGCCGCGTCGCTCGATGCAAAAGCCGCTCGACGTCCTCGCCCAGCACCTGGTCACCTGCGCGCTGGGCGGCGGCTTCGAGGCCGACGCGCTCTTCGACGAGGTGCGCGAGTCGGTCGCCTACGCCGAACTCACCCGCGCGGAGTTCGACGCCGCCCTGGCGCTCGTCGAGCACGGCGGCGAGACGCTCAAGAACTACGACTTCTTCCAACGCGTCGACCATGTCGACGGCCGCTACGTCGTCGAGAGCCAGCGCGTGGCGCGCCACCACCGCTCGAGCATCGGCACCATCACCTCCGACCCGTCGGTCCAGCTGCGCTACACCAACAACAAGCGGCTGGGCACCGTCGAGGAGTCGTTCATCTCGCGCGTCAAGAAGGGCGACCGGTTCGTGTTCGCCGGGCGTGTGCTCGAGCTCGTCCACTTTCGCGACCTGAAGGCCTACGTGCGCCGCGTCGACGGCTCGCCGACGCGCGTGCCGCGCTGGATGGGCGGCAGGCTCCCCATCTCGACGTCGCTCGCGAGCGCGCTTCGCCACACCCTCGAGCAGGTGCGCGACGACCGCCTCGACACCCCGGAGCTCGTCGCAGCGCGCCCGCTCATCGACGCCCAGCGCGAGCTGAGCGCGCTGCCCGGCGCGGGCACCCTGCTTGTCGAGCGCATGGAGTCGCGCGAGGGTCACCACTTGTTTCTGTACCCCTTCGAGGGTCGGCTGGTGCACGAGGGCCTGGCGGCACTGTTCGCCCTGCGCCTGGGGCGCGTCGAGCGCGGCACCTACACGCTGTCGGCCAACGAATACGGCGTCGAGCTGCTCAGCCCCGAGCCGATTCCCTTCGAGCGAGCCGTCGAAGCCGGCCTCTTCGACACCGCCAACCTGCTCGACGACGTGCGCGAATCGATCAACGTCGGCGAGCTCGCCAAGCGTCAGTTCCGAAGCGTCGCGCGTGTGGCCGGGCTGGTCTTCGACGGCTACCCCGGCTCGCGCAAGACGAACCGCCAACTGCAGGCGAGCGCCGGGCTGCTCTACGACGTCTTCGACCGCTACGACCCCGACAACCTCTTGCTCGACCAATCGCGCAAGGAAGTCCTCGAGCTGCACTTCGAGCAGACCCGACTCGCCGACACCTTGCGCCGGCTGGCCGACGCCGAGTTGCAGGTCGTCGACGTGCCGCGTCCCACGCCGCTAGGGTTCCCGCTGCTCGTCGAGCGCACGGCCGCGCAACTGTCGACCGAATCGCTCCGCGAGCGCATCGAACGGATGAAGAGAAAATGGATGCAAGTCGACTAGATATCGACCTCGCAGGCGAGCGCCTGGTGCTGATGGGCGAGCGCGCCATCTGGTGGCCCGAGCGTCGCACTCTGCTGGTCGCCGACGTCCACCTGGGCAAAGAGGAGACGTTTCGCCGCCAAGGGGTCCCGCTGCCGCGCGGGGGCCTCGACGAGACCCTCGACCGGCTCACCGCCTGCGTCGGGGCGACCGACGCCGAGCGACTCGTGGTGCTGGGCGACCTCGTCCACGCCCGCTCCGGGCTGACCGACGAAGTGGTCGCCAACGTCGGCGACTGGCTCGACGGGCTCGGCGCCGAGCTCGTGCTCGTGCGCGGCAACCACGACCGACACCTGACCGACGCGACGTCGAGCTGGCAGATGGAGGTCGTCGACGAGGTGCTCGTCGAGGGCCCGTTCGTGCTGGCGCACGAGCCGGTCGAGGATGGGCACGGCTATGTCTTGGCCGGACACCTGCACCCCACGGTGCGCCTGCGCGCCGGCGGCGACACGCTTCGACTGGCGTGTTTTTGCTTCGACGAAAAGGTGGGGATGCTGCCGGCGTTTACGCCGTTTTCGAATGGGCCGGTGCACAAAAAAGCCGCCGGGCGGCGGCTCTTTGCGGTGGCTGATGGGGAGGTGTTTGGATTGTAGGTCGGCGGTTCGTTTTTTGCTGCGATGGTCGCCTTGCGGAAGAGTCACGCCATCTATTTGGGGCGCGCTGAACGACGCGCGATAAAGATTTTGGGGCTGCGTATCGCGACGGCGTCTCGACTCGCTGCGCTAAAAGGCTGCGTTTTGCGGAGGCGTCTCAACTCGCAGCCCCTATGTCCTTATCGCGCGTTTTCCAGCGCGCCCCATTTAGATGGCGCTTCTAATCTGCAAGGCGACCGTCACCGAACTCACTCACGCCGTCGGGTCGACAATCCGACCCATAAACAAGATGCTGCCGGTCTGATTGTCGCGAATCATGAAGATGAACGGCTTGTCCGCCCGGAACTCCACGGGAGTGGGCGGGACCGACGTTTCGCCGACGACGACCGCGGTGGCCGCAGCCGCCTCGGTGCCCTCTTCGTCGACCGCCACGAACGCTTTATGTACCACGTCGGTGATGGCCAGGCCGACTTGGCCGGTCATGCCCGAGAAGTCGGCGTTCTGGAACGGCGCGACCATGCCCATGTCCTGCAGGATGCCGGTGAGCATCAGCGGGGCTTCGAACTCGAATTTGGGGAAGGTCAGCTTCACGCGCTCGCTGGCAAGCGCCGCGTCGACCGCGTCGAGCTTGGACGCGTCGAAGCTACTTTCGAAGGTCGCCAGGTCGTCGGGGAGGATGACCAGCATGGAGACGTCGCCGCCGTCGTACGGAAGCTGCACGGCCCGGTAATCACCCATGTCGGCGTAGGGGAACTGGGCGGTCTGCTGCATCAGATCGGCGGTGACCGTCGAGCCGTCGCGCAGCGTGAAGTCGCCCTGCGAGGTCATCTGCTCGTCGAACGCGCTCAGCCAGGAGGCCTTGAAGTAGATGGCGTTGGTCAGCACCAGACGCGTTCCCTGGGTGATGGTGCCCTGCGGCAGCAGGTTCTTGATGCGGTCTTCGGTCTCGTCCTCGACCCAGGTGTTGATCGTCTGGCGCGACGCCTCGGTCTCTTCGATGAAGTCGAGTGTGCGCAGCCCGGCGCCGTAGTTGACCGCGAGCGTGTCCAGAAAGTCGGACTCGAAGTGGTAGTCCTTCTGGCCCCAGATGGAGTTCGCCACGCTCAACTGGAACGGCTCGGACTCTTCGTTGACCGGCTCTTCGGCCAGGTCCATCAGGTGCAGATCGAGCCAGTTGAACGCCGGGTGAAGCCGGTCCTGCGGCAGGTCGTAGTGCATCACCTGCGCCATCTCGGTGGCCGTGTCGTTGCGCGCGCCGGCGTAGGTCATCGCCAGCGCGATCGAGATGCTGTGCGGCGAGTAGAAGATATTGTCCTCTTCGTCGGCCACCTCGGCGTACAGGTCGAGCGCGAAGGCGGTGTTGCCGTCGACGAGCGTCTCCTGGTCCGCCTGCGGCACCTGCGGATTCGTCAGCCGCTGCTTGTCCGAGCGCGCCTCGCCGAAGTCCGACGGCGCGTTGTTGTTGGCGTTGTTGTCGGCGGGGTTGTCGTCGGCCGCCCCGCCGCACGCCGCCGAGGAGGCCGCGAGCGCCAGGCTCAACAGAAGAGTCGCGAGTTTGTTCATTTGGGCATTCATCGTCGTACTCCGAATTCGTGGTCGGGTTCGGAACCATCCAATCGTTACGCCCGAGATTGTTTGCACGACACGTGCCAACAACAAAACCGCCTGTGCGCGGCGCACAGGCGGTCGGTCTGTCGAGGCGTTTGAGATTTCTTGATACGCCCTCAGAAGTTTGAGGTGCGTTTTGTGTTGTTCGGTGGCCTTGCAGAGTAGTGACGCCTGCTACATGGGGCGCCCTGAACTGCGGGCGTTAAGGACATAGGGGCTGCGTATCGCGACGGCGTCTCGACTCGCTGCGCTAAAAGGCTGCGTTTTGCGGAGGCGTCTCAACTCGCAGCCCCTATGTCCTTATCGCGCGTTTTCCAGCGCGCCCCATGTAGATGGCGCTTCTACTCTGCAAGGCCGCCGTCATCGACAACTCAACTGCAAGGCCGCCGTTAACGACATTACGCCGCCTGCGGCGACTCGACCTCGTGCAGAAAGACGTCTTGGGCGGGGTACGGAATTGAGATGCCCTCTTCGTCGCAGCGAAGCTTGATCTGCTCGAGCAGGTCGGCGCGTACGCCCCAGTAGTCCTCGTTCTTGACCCACGGGCGCACGTCGAAGTTGACCGAGCTGTCGGCGAGCTCCTTGACGCGTACCACGGGCGCGGGCTCCGAGAGGACCTTATCGTGCGAGGTCAGGATCTCCATGAACAGGTTCTTTGCCTGCTTGATATCGTCGTCGTAGCCGATGCCGGCGACCAGGTCGATGCGGCGAAGCTCCGCTTCGGTGAAGTTCGTGATCGCCTTGCCCCACACCTGCGAGTTGGGAATCGTGATGATCTTGTTGTCGCCGGTGTTGAGCACCGTCGACACGAGCGTCATGTCTTTGACGGTGCCCTCGATGCCACCGACCTGCACGTAGTGGCCGGTGTCGAACGGACGGTAGAAGAGGAGCAAGAAGCCCGCTGCGAAGTTCGACAGCGTGTCCTTGAGCGCGAAACCGATGATGAGACCGCTGGCGCCCAGACCGGCGATGATCGCGGCCGTGTCGACCCCGAGCGTGTCCAGCCCGACGATGACCGCCAAGATGATGACGGTCTTGCGCGTGACGTTGATGATGAAGTTCTTGAGCAGCGGCGACGGCTGCACCTTCGAGCGGTCGATGCCCTCCTGAACGATGCGTCCGACGATGCGGGCGAGGATCCAGCCGGCCAGCAGAATCAGTAAGAAGACGCCGAATTTGACGGCGAGGTCGAGGCCCTCGGTCACAATCCAGGCTTGGATGGTTTCGGTGGAGAGTGCATCCCAATTAGGCATCTGTCGCTTCCTATACTTCGATGTTGATGTGTCGGTCGATGTTTGGCGGCATAACCGCTAGCACGAGGATGCGCGAACAATCAATTGAGTCTGCGGAGATGATGACCTGACTCACGGCGCCGGCAAGGTGAGCAAGAACAAGTCGGCGGCGTCGCCCGAGGCCGCCCAATGGTCGTCGGTGTCGAAGTCGGCCGTTCCCTCAAAGCTGCCGAAGACGACCGGCGCGCCCTGTGCAGTCACAGCTACGGCGTCGGCTCGGACCTCGTCGGCGCCGCCATAAGACTCACTCCACAGGTAGTCGCCCTCGGAGTCGAAGCCTGCCGCAAAGGCGTCCTTGCCGCCCCTGCTGCGGTGGTTGAGGCCGCCGAAGTAGGCCCTTCCCTCGAAGGTTCCGACCATGCTGATATTGTCTTGGGGGCCGACGGCGACGTCGTGGGCGCGGTCTTCCATGCCGTTGTCCCAATGCCCTCCGTAGTGTTCGCCCCACTGAAACTCGCCGGTGCTGCCGTCGAAGCGAATCACGAAGATCTCTTCATCGTTATTCGTCTCCGCCAACAAGCCGTTCCCGTTGCCGAAGTGCAGCCTCAAGTTGAAGTACCCCACGGCTATCACATTGTCCTGAGAGTCGACGGCCAGCCCTGTCGTGACATCGTCGAACTCGTCGCCGAAGTTCTGCCCCCATACGAAGTCGCCATCAGCGGTCCACTTTGTGACAAAGCCGTCCGGCGTGTTCTCGCCCAGGCGAACGCCGTCGCCAAGGTCGATTTCCGCGCGAAAGGAACCGCCGATGAAGATATTGTCTTGGGAGTCGACCACGATGTCGCGGCCCACGTCGGGCGCGCGGGCACCGACGCTTTTGCTCCACAGATGACCGCCTCCCGTATCGAGCTGGAGCACAAAGCCGTCCGAGTCAGTCGCGTGATCAGAATCGGTGGCCAGCTCGCCGCCGCCGAAGTCGACAGCATGCACGAAAAGGCCGGTGACGAGCACGCGGTCCTGCGAGTCGACAGCGACCGCCCGTGCGCCATCTTCGCCCGCTGCGCCATAATGATGACTCCACAGGTGTGCACCGTTCGGGTCGAATTTGGCGACGAAGATGTCCGAAGCACCTGCACTGGTGACGGCGCCGCCGCCGAAGTCAGCCGTATCGCCAAACTCGCCGACCAGTACGATGTTATTCTGTGAGTCGACCGCCAGCCCGTGGCCCATGTCGGCGGCGCTGCCTCCGAAGCGCTTGCTCCACAGGTGGTTGCCGTCGGCATCGAACTTCGCCAGGAAGACGTCGCCCTCGCCGGCGCTGGTGAGCGCACCGCCGCCCAGGTCGAGCGACTGCGTGAAGTTGCCGGTCACGAAGATATTGCCCTGCCCGTCGACGACCACGTCGCCGGCGCGCTGGGCACCGTCGCCCTGGATGTGCTTCCTCCAAGTCGGGGTCTCAGGCCCTTCCGTATCCGCGACGTCTTCGGAAGAGATGTCTGGAGTGGTGTCGAGGTCCGACGCGTCCGAGGCATCGTGTAGATCCGACGCGTCAGTGGCGACATCGTCCGGCGAGGTGTCACCGTCCGATGCATCGCCGACGGAGGTGTCCGCCACGGAAGAGTCGCGAGACGAGCCGGAGTTGTCGTCCGAGCAGCCGGTTGAGGGAAGGGTCAACACACACGCGAGGAACAAACAATACCACTGCGACTTTTGGAGAAACAAAACTCACCGCCATTTCGCTCAGATATACAATTATCTAATCAACACAAGGCGCCGAGTGTACGAGAATAGGCCCCCCGACTCAAACCAAACGAAAAGTGTGGCGGCTCGGCTCTAAGCCTCAACAGATGCGCGGCAGTTGCTCCCCGCTGAGGAGGTCGAGCACGCGCCGCGTACCGAAGGCGTTGCGCCCCACCACGAGCGCGCGGTCGTCGCCCGTGACCTCGCCGATGACGCGCGCCTTCTCGCCGGGCGCGAAGCCACGCATCACCTCCGCGGCGCGCGCCGCGTCTTCGGGCGCGACGAAGGCGACCATGCGCCCCTCGCAGGCGACGTAGAGCGGGTCGAGCCCGAGCATCTCGCACGCCCCGCGGACCACCTCGTCGACGGGGACCGCGTCCTCTTGAATCTCGATGCGCCGTCCCGCGGAGGCGGCGATTTCGTTGAGGCAGGTGGCCAGGCCGCCGCGGGTGAGGTCGCGCAGGCAGCGCACCGAGATGCCTGCGTCCAATAGCGCGTGGACCATCGCGACGAGTGAGGCCGAGTCGCTCTCGATGGGCGCCTCGAACGCAAGCCCCTCGCGGTGGGCCATCACGGCGACGCCGTGGCGGCCGACGTCGCCGCTGACGACGATGGCGTCCCCGGCCTCGACCGCCGACGGGTCGACGCGCAGCCCCGACGCGACGACGCCCACGCCGGTAGTGTTCAGGTAGATACCGTCGCCCTTGCCCCGGTCGACCACCTTCGTGTCGCCGGTGACGATGCGCACGCCGGCGGCGTCGGCCGCGTCACGCATCGAGCAGACGATGCGCCACAGTTTCTCCATCTCGAGGCCCTCCTCGAGCACGAAGCCGACGCTCAGGTAGCGCGGCCGCGCGCCGGCCATGGCGAGATCGTTGACCGTGCCGTGGATGGCGAGCGAGCCGATGTCGCCGCCCGGGAACTCGAGGGGCTTGACGACGTAGGAGTCGGTCGTCATGGCGAGGCGGCCGGCGTCGAGGTCGAGCACGGCGCTGTCGTGGGTGCTCTGGAGGCCGATGCCTTCGAACGCGGTCTTGAAGACCTTGTCGATGAGTCCTTGCATGAGGCGCCCTCCTCCGCCGTGGGCGAGGAGGATGCGGGGGTAGTCTTTGATGGGGAGGGGGCAGGGCATTTGCTTGGGTTTGGGGGTTTAGGGGTTTGGGGGTTCAGGGCGTCTAGAGGTTTCTGAACTTGTAGTAGGCGGCGCATGCGCCTTCGGTCGAGACCATCGGGGCGCCGAGCGGGTGCTCGGGGGTGCAGTTTTTGCCGAATGCGGGGCACTCGCGCGGTTTTTTCACGCCGCGCAGGATCTCGCCGGCGATGCATTCGGTCGATTCTTCGGTGGGTTCGTCGGCGAAGGCGAACTTGGCGTCGGCGTCGAAGGCGGCGTAGTCGGCGCGCAGCCGGAACCCGCTCGTCGGGATGGAGCCCAGCCCGCGCCAGTCGCGGTCGGCGACTTCGAAGACATCTTCGATGACTGACATCGCCGCCGGGTTTCCGCCCTCGCGAACCGAGCGGACGTATTGGTTCTCGCACTCGGAGCGGCCCTCCTCGAGCTGCGCGATGCACATGTCGATGCCCTGCAACAAGTCGAGCGGCTCGAAGCCGGTGACGACGATGGGCACGCGGTGGCGCGCGGCGATGGGGGCGTAGGCTTGCGTGCCCATGACCGTGCACACATGGCCGGCGGCCAGGAAGCCTTGGACGCGGTTGTCGTCGGCGGCGAGGATCGCCTCCATCGCCGGGGGGACGAGGACGTGGGAGACCAAGAGCGAGAAGTTGTCGAGGCCGCGGCGCTTCGCCTCTTTGACGGCCATGGCGTTCGCCGGCGCGGTCGTCTCGAAGCCGACGGCGAAGAAGACGACCTGTGCGTCGGGGTGCTTTTCGGCGACCTCGACGGCGTCGAGCGGCGAGTAGACGACGCGTACGTCGCCGCCGGCGGCTTTGACCGACAAAAGGTCGCGCCCCGAGCCGGGCACGCGCAGCATGTCGCCGAAGGAGCACAAGATAACGCCGGGGCGCGCCGCCAACTCGAGCGCGCGGTCGATGCGCTCGACGGGGGTAACACAGACCGGGCAGCCCGGGCCGTGCACGAGCGTGATTTCGTCGGGGAGCATCTCGTCGATGCCGAAGCGCACGATGGCGTGGGTCTGACCGCCGCAAATCTCCATGATGGTCCACGGGCGGGTCACGCGGCGAGCGATCGATTTGGCGAGTGTGCGCGCAGCTTTCGGGTCGCGGTATTCGTCCAGGTACTTCATTCGGAGCCTCCGGCGCGGTCGGGATCGAGCTCGTCGAGGTCTCCGATTTCGTCGAGGTAGGCGAAGACGCGTTGCGCCTCATCCTCGTCGACCGTGCTGATGGCGAAGCCGACGTGGACGATGACGTAGTCGTCGACCTGGGCTTCGGGGACGTAGGCCAGGCAGACCTCACGGAGGGTGCCGCCGAACGAGACGCGGCCCATCCGAAGGGGCGCTTCGGCCTCGATGGAGACAATTTTTCCGGGGATGCCTAGGCACATTAGTTTTGGTTTGGGGGTTTGGGGGTTTCGGGTTTGGGGTCTTGGGGCTACGTGTTTCGAGAGGTGGCGACGATGGCTTGGCCGACGGCGAGTCCGCCGTCGCCAGCGGGGATGCGCTGGGGCCAGTAGACGTCGAAGCCGGCGTCTTGGAGGCGAGACGCCGTCTCGGTGAGGAGCAGACGATTTTGGAAGCAGCCGCCGCCTAGCACGACGCGCTGCAGGTCGTGACGGCGGGCGACGTCGACGACGGCGCGCGCCAGCGTCAGGTGGAAGCCGCGGGCGAGCGCGGCAGGCGACTCGCCGGCGTCGAGGGCGTCGACCATCCGGCGGATGGTGGGCCGCCAGTCGATGCTCTCGCCTTCGAGGGGCGCATCGAAGACCGGCCCCTCGGCGACCGACTCGGCTTCGAATTGCAGCATCATGGCCGCCTCGGCCTCGAAGTCGTTGTGCTGGCACAGCCCGAGGAGCGACGCGACCGCGTCGAAGAGTCGGCCGGCGCTGGTGGTCTCGACGCAGCGAAGGCTGCGCAGCAGCATCGCGGCCAACGTGTCGAGCTCTATGCTGTCGAAGGCGGCGCGGAGCGAACTCACGCGGTCGAGCGGAAGCTCGTCGAACGCCTCCGACAAGACGCCCAGCGCCGAGCGCCGAGGCTCTCGGGCCGCCGCCTCGCCGCCTGGCAACCGAAACGGATACAGGTGCGCGACGCGCTCGAAGTCCGACCGCGAGGCGCGCAGGAACTCACCGCCCCACACGGTTCCGTCGCCGCCGTAACCCGTGCCGTCCCAACTCACGCCGAGGACTTCGCCGTCGATGTCGTGTTCGGCTATCACGGCGGCGACGTGGGCGTGGTGGTGCTGGACTGCGTACGTCTCTGCGCCGCTCTCCTGGGCAACTCGCGTCGACTGATAGTCGGGGTGCATATCGTGGGCGACGACGCTCGGCGCGACGCCCTGCAGCTCGGCGAGGTCGTCGAAGAGCGCCTCGAAAGCCTCGAGCGCCTCGACCGTGTCGAGGTCGCCCACGTGCGGCCCCAAGATAACCTCGCCGTCTCGCGCGAGGGCGACCGCGCTCTTGAGGTGGCCGCCGGCGGCGAGCACGACCTCCGAGGAGTCGACCGTGGTGACGGGCTGGTTCGCGAGGGCCTGTTTCGCGACGACCTGGTTTGCGACGACCTGGGGCGCGTAACCACGGGCGTAGCGAAGCACCTGCGGCGCACCGAGGACGACCTGGACGACCGAGTCTTCGACCGGGCGCGCAATGGGACGGTCGTGGTCGAGAAACCAATCGGCGATGCGGTGCAGTCGCTGCACGGCTTCGGCGCCGTCGGTGCAGATGGGCTCGGAGGCGCGGTTGGCGCTCGTCACCACGACCGGACGCCCGAGGTCCGCGAGCAGAAGATGATGCAACGGCGTGTACGGAAGCATGACGCCGATACGCGGGTTGTCAGGGGCGACTGCCCTCGCAAGCAAGCCTTGCGGGGCGTCGGAGCGACGCTCCAGTAGCACAATGGGTGACCCACTACCCAGCAGCGCTTCGGCCTCGACGCCGCTCACCTCGCAGACTTCGCGGACCATGTCGAGCGACGGACACATCACCGCGAAGGGCTTTTTGCCGCGCTTCTTTCGCTGGCGAAGATTGCCCACCGCCGTCTCGCTCGTCGCGTCGACGACGAGGTGGAATCCGCCCAGGCCTTTGACGGCGACGACGTCGCCTTCGCCGATGGCCTCCTCGGCAGCGCGAAGGGCGGCGTCGCGCTCGGCGAGCACCGCACCCACGGCGTCTCGCCAGTAGAGCTTCGGTCCGCAGGCAGCACAGGCGTTCGGTTGGGCGTGAAAGCGTCGGTCGAGCGGGTCGTCGTACTCGGCCTGACACGCCGCGCACATGTCGAAGCCGCGCATCGTGGTGGTCGCCCGGTCGTACGGAATCTCTTGGATGATGCTAAAGCGCGGGCCGCAGTTCGTGCAGTTTGTGAACGGATAGCGGTAGCGCCGGTCCTGCGAGTCGAAGACCTCCCGGCGGCAGTCCTCGCACGTCGCCAGGTCGGGGAGCACGGACGTCGTCCCGCCCGTGTCGTCGCTGCTTCGGATGACGAAGCCCTCACCCCCCAATGGGTCACAATGGGCGACCGAGACCCCGCTGATATCAGCGTGTGGCGGGTGCTCGCTCCTCAAACGCCGGAGCCCGAGCTCGACGGCGTCCTCCTCGCCCTCGAACTCGACGTCGACGCCCGTCGAGTTGTTGCACACCCATCCGCCGAGGCCCAGGTCGTGAGCGACGCGATAGACAAACGGGCGAAACCCCACGCCCTGCACCGCGCCATCCACGTGGATATGTACGCGCTTGCGGGGCATGGCTAGTCCTGTACCTGAATGGACTCCAAGACAATCTCTTGCGCCAACGGATCGGACTCGTCAGTCATCTCGACGACTTCGAGCTCGGCATCCTCGGCCACGTGGCCCTCGGTCGCCTGCTCGAAGTGCTCGCGGAAGTGCTCGCCGGAGATATGCGCCAGCGCGCCGATGCGCACCTTGACGCCGACCACGCGCGACGCCTCTTCCTGGGCGGCGATAAGCTCGATCTTGCGCAGCAAGTCTCTCAACAGGGTCATTTCGTGCATCGAAGGGTCCTCCCAAAAGGTGCATACAGTCAGAACGACGCTCCAAGACGTTACGCACGGCGGTGGCCGCCGCAAGGACGGGGTCACCACCAGTTTTCGGGCAGGGCGTCGGCGGTAGCCGGCACGTCCTGCGACTCGTCTTCCGGCTTATCGGGCGAGTGGAGCGTCGGCGCGACCGGCGCGAGCATGGCCATCAAGCCGGTGAGCTTGGCGATATAGGCCGACACCTCGTAAGCGTGGTGCGCGCGGACGAAATTGACTCGGAGCGTCCCATCGGCCAGCTCGATCTTGGAGGTCTTGTAGCGGAGCTTGAGCAGCGCCGACTCGATACCCGCACGCCCGAGCACTTCGCGGGCGAGCGACGGATTGTCGGCCTTGATGACGAAGGCATCGTCGAGCGGCGCCGAGCCGACCTCGACATCCTGTGCGCCGAGGAGCTTGGTCACCTTCGAGCCCACGCCCTCCTCGGTGAGCGCGAAGCCGGGGAGTAACTTGTCGGATTTGATGACGTAGGTCGCGTGACCGCTCCCACGCGAGTCGGCCTCGCCGAGCTTGCGGAGCCGATTCCCATGCTTGTCGCGCGCACCGATAGGCTGTCGCTGGTGTCGCCCGAAAACCCGCACCGACACGTCCATGCCGCGATAGGTCCCCGCGACTCCCCTGCCGAGGAACGGCCCGCTCCACTCGAACTCGAGGCCGAGCTCGTCGGCCAGCGGCTGCCATTCGTCGCGGCTGTCTTTGTAGTTCAGCCAAATCCAGCCGATGACGAGCCAGACGGGGATGCTGATTAGGATGAAGAGTTCGAACATGGCGATACCGCAAGTTTACAAAATGGCCTCAAGGCGCCTCGCTCGCGCCACTCCCTACCTCCGAAGCAACCTCGCCGACGACCTCTTCGACCGCCTCTTCAACCGCCCCCGACAAGCCCTCCCCATGCGAAAAATCCGCTCCCTCTATGCCATAGAGTACAAGCCTCGGCGGCAACTCGCCAAGCGCGCGGCCGAGTTCGACTGCCTGCGCCAAGCCAAACGCGTGCGACGAGCATGTGGCGAGCACCTCGTCGGCGAGCTGTTCTTCGAGGAGGTCGACGCGGCGAATCGTTCCAGCTGGTTGGCCCGAGGAGGTGGCGTCGATGACGAGGACTTCTCTGCCCTGCCACAGGTCCATGAGCGACGCGGCTTCTCCGGAGTGCTCGACCAACTCGACGCCGTCGAGAGCTTCGTCGCGAAGCTGGTCGACCACGGCGAGTCCGGCGGCGTCGTCCTTGCGTTGGCGGTTTCCGATGCCGATGACGAGCGTGCTGGTCGCCTCACTCTCCACGAGACTCTCCACGATTGATCTGCAGGTTCAAAAAGTGCGTGGCGCACGAGATACACGGGTCGTAGTTGCGAATCGTCTGCTCGCAGCGCCACTGAAGTTCGTCTGAGCCCATCGCGATATTGCGCTCGACGACGCCGCGCAGGTCGTCTTCGATGGCGTATTGGTTTTGCGAGGTCGGCGGGACGATGCGCGCGTCGGCAATGGTGCCGTCGTCGGCGAGTTCGTAGCGGTGGTAGAGCAAGCCGCGGGGGGCTTCGGTGGCGGCGTAGCCGACGGCGGCGTGCAGCTCGATGTCGGGGGCGGCGTTGTCGGGGGCTTCGTAGGCGTCGAGGATGCGCAGCGCTTCGTCGCAGGCGAACAAAACCTCGACGGCGCGCACGAGGATGCTCTTGTACGGGTTCTTGCAGACCTTCTCGAGGCCGGCGTCGGCGGCCGCCTGTTGGATCCAGTCGGGCAGTCGGTCGCGGTTGAGGTTGTAGCGGGCCATCGGGCCCACAAAGTAGCTACCGTGGCCTTTGTGCACCGAGTAGAGCGCGGTGGAGTGCTCGAGGTGTTGCTCTTCGAAGTGGTCGTCGTAATCGTGCACGCTGATGTCGAGGCCTTGGCTCGAGACGACGCGGCCCTCGTTGAACGGATACTCGTCGGGGTGCGACAAGGAGACGAACTCGATGTCGCGTTCGTAGTCGGGGAAGTCGAGCGTAGCCGCCCACTCGAGGGTCTCTTTGGCGAGCTCGCGGGCCTGTCTCATCGTCTCGGCGAGTTGCCGGAGCTCCTTCGGCCTGGGGAGGCGATAGAAGCCGCCGACACGCACGTTGATGGGGTGGACCTCGCGACCGCCGAGGGTGGAGACGAGCTCGTTGCCCGCCTTCTTGAGCGCCAGGCCTCGCTTGACGACCTCGGGGTGGTCTTTGGCCATCTCGACGGCGCCCGCGTACCCCAGGAAGTCGGGCGCGTGGAGCATGTAAATGTGCAGCGTGTGGCTCTCGATCCACTCGCCGCAGTAGATGAGCCGACGAAGCTCGCGGATGCCCGGCTCGATGTCGACGCCCAGCGCGTCCTCCATCGCGTGCACCGCGCTCATCTGATAGGCGATGGGGCAGATCCCGCAGATACGCGCGGTGATGTCGGGCGCCTCGACGTAGTCGCGTCCGCGCAAAAGCGCCTCGAAGAAGCGCGGCGGCTCGAAGATCTCGAGGCGCACCTCGCCGACGTCGTCGCCGTCCATCTCGACGTAGAGTTTGCCCTCGCCTTCGACGCGGGCGAGGTAGTCGACTTGGATGGTGCGGGTGTTGTTGGTCTCTTTTGGCATGAGATGGGTGGTCGACTTGTGTCAGGGTTCTTGGTTCTTGGTTTTTGGTTCTTGGTCGCTCAGCCGAGTTGTGAAGCTTCGGAATTCGGGGGCCCACGCGTTGAACGTTCGCAACGCGCGGGTGATGTCGCGGTCGTCGCATCCCAACTCTCGCCATTGCTCGGCGAGGGCGACCAGATTCGGGGTCTCCATCGGGCCGTAGCAGCCGTAGCAGCCGCGGTGGTACGAGGGGCAGATGGCCCCGCAGCCGGCGTGGGTGACCGGGCCGAGGCACGGGATGCCCTGGGCGACCATGACGCAGGCGGTGCCGCCGAGCTTGCATTCGACGCAGACGCTGTGATTGGGGATCTGGGGCTTTCGGCCGTGCAAATAAGCGGTGAGCACCTCGACGAGTTGCTTTTTGTTGATGGGGCAGCCCTGCAACTCGAAGTCGACCTCGACGTGGTCGGCGATGGGCGTGGAGGTTGCGAGCGTCGAGATGTAGCCGGGCTCGGCGTAGACGATGTCGAGGTAGTCGCCGACGTCGGCGAAGTTACGAAGCGCCTGCACGCCGCCTTTGGTGGCACAGGCGCCGATGGTCACCAAAAATTTCGACTGGGCGCGCACCTCTTTGATGCGCTCGATGTCGTGGGCGGTGGTCACCGAGCCCTCGACGAGGGAGACGTCGTAGGGGCCTTCGAGTTCGCCGCGGGTCGCCTCTTTGAAGTAGGCGATCTCCAACTGGTCGGCGATGAGCAGGAGCTCGTCTTCGAGGTCGAGCACCGAGAGCTGGCAACCGTCGCAGCTTGCGAATTTCCAGACCGCTAATGTCGGTTTGTGAGTCATCAGATCTCCCGGACATCGAATAGGTGGCTCACCTGGTCGTACGAGAAGACCGCGCCGTCCTTGCACACAAAATAAGGACCGTATTGGCAGTGGCCGCAGTGGCCGGTGGCGCACTTCATGTTGCGCTCCATCGACACGTAGATATCCGGGGCTTGCACGCCACGGTCGAGCAGCTCGCGCACGCTGAACCGGAAGACGACCTCGGGGCCGCAGACCATCGCGACGGCGCCTGCGAGGTCGAAGCCAATGCAGTCGATGAGCTCGGTGACCACGCCGACTTCGCCGCTCCACGGCCGGGTGCCGTCGCGGGTGAGCGCGTCGACGGTGAGCATCACCTCGATGTCGTCGCGGTCGCGAAGCGCCTCGAGCTCGTCGCAATAGAGCATCGTGTCGGGCGAGCGCGCGCCGCAGAGAAGCGCGAGCTGGCCGTAGTCCGAGCGATGGTCGAGCAGGTACTCGAGCGCCGGGCGCAGCGGCGCGAGGCCAATGCCGCCGGCGATGAGGACGACGTCGCGCCCCCGGGCCTCTTCGACGGGCCAGGCGGTGCCGAACGGGCCGCGCACGCCGACGGTATCGCCCACGCCCAAGTCGACCAGAGCGCGGCTCACCGCGCCGACGGCGCGCACGGTGTGCACGACCTTGCCGGGCTCATTCGTGCGGCTGAACGAAATCGGCACCTCGCCCACGCCAAAGGCGTAGAGCATCGTAAATTGGCCGGGGCGCCCACGCACTGCGGCGCCGTCGACCGGCTCGAGTTCGAGCGTGCGCACGTCGGCCATCTCGTCAGTCACGCGCACCACGCGGTGAGCGACGGGGAGCATCGGGTCTTTGTTCGGAACTAAGGTATTGTCAGCCATAGACGTCGAGCAGCTGAAATCGAGTGGCTTGCAGGCGTTTGGCCATCACGGCGCCGAAGCGCTTATAGATCTCGCAGCCGAGCGCCGGGTCGGCGTCGAACTCGGCGCGCACCGCCTGGCCGTCGACGCGCACCGCGGCGCAATCGCGCAGGCAGACGGCGTCGAACTTCCAGAAATGCGGCGGGAAGAGCCACGACACGCCCAACACGTCGCCTTTGGTGATCGTCGTGATGACGTGCGGCCCCGAGGGCGAAGCGACCTCCAGGGCGACGCGGCCGCGGGTGATCACCCAGAAGTCGCGGGCGGGCTCGTCCTGGCGAAAGATGGCGTCGCCCTCGGCGAGCTGGACGCACTCGGCGTGCTTGGCGAGCTTGTCGAGCTGCGCCTCAGTCATGCCGTCGAAGAAGTGCTCGTGGAGCGCGTCGTGGATCTCGGTGCTCATCGGCCGGCCTCGGGTCGCGTGTTCGGTGAAGTGTAGTCCTTGTCGGTGCTCGCGCGGATGGCGGCGGCCTCTTCGGTGATGTCGATGCCCACCGGACACCAGGTGATGCAGCGCCCGCAGCCTACGCACCCGCTCGAGCCGAATTGGTCGTACCAGGTCGACAACTTGTGGGTCATCCACTGGCGATAGCGGCCCTTGTTGGTCCTTCGAACCGACCCGCCGTGCAGGTACGAGAAGTCGAGCGTAAAGCACGAGTCCCAGCGCTGCTCGCGCTTGGCGACCTTGCCGGTCAGGTCGGTAGAGTCCTCGACGGATGTGCAAAAGCAGGTCGGGCAGACGAGCGTGCAATTGGTGCACGTAAGACATCGCTGGGCGACGTCGTCCCAGCGTGGATGCTCCGGGTTGTCCTGCAGCATCTCGCGGATGCCGTCGGTCTCGAGCACACGCCCCATGCTCGCAGCGGTCTGCTCGCAGATTTTGTCGACACGCGTGCGCTCTTCGTCAGTCGCCTGGCGAGTCGGCAGCCGGTCGACGAGCGCCCTGCCCGCCTCGCTGGCCGCTTCGACGACGAAGTGATGCTCGCCGTCTCCGTCACCTCCCAGCACTTCGGTGAGCGCGATATCGAAGCCGGCCTCGGCGCGCGGCCCGGTGCCCATCGACGTGCAGAAGCACGTGCCGCCGGCTTCGGCGCAGTTGACCACCACCACGAAGAGCGAGCTTCGCCGGGCGGCGTAGCGCGGGTCTTCGTAGGCGTCCTGGGTGAGCACGCGGTCGAGCACGCCAATGGCCGACAGGTCGCAGCTCCGCACGCCGACGAACGCGTAGCGCTCGCGGGGCATCGGCGCAGGCTCGAAACGTACCGAGCCGTCGTCTCGTTGCTCGATTTCGACGAGGGTTTGGCGCGGCGGGCGCAAAAATCGCTTCCAAGCGGTCGGTCCGACATTGTAGGCGAACACGGCCTCGTCATCGCGACGCGCGAGCCGGTAGGTCGCCGCCTCCTGCTCGTCGGTCCAGCCGACCGGGAGGTCGTCTTCGCCGTCGATGTGCTCGTAGACAATCGCCTCGTCGCGGATCGTCGGCCCGACGACCTCGAAGCCGTCGCCTGCGAGCACCTCGAAGAGTGCATCGAGGTCAGCGCGAGCCAGGATGTGAGCGGTCGTTTGCGTAGACATGGTCCTCCCGAAGGCGGGGCATCCGAAGCGTAGCGAAACTACACACCCGATTCTCGGCACCAAATGCCCGGCCCTAAAGGCCAACATGCTCAGTCCATCAGTCAACGGAGTTGCCCCAGAGCTTACAATACTCTTGGAGATTCGCACACGACTGATAGAGTGGCGCCGACCTCTGCTGTATAGGTTTTATGAGTTCACTTCTCGACAGACTCGCCGACACGATCGTCGAACACCGCTGGATCGTTCTCGGCATTCTCCTCCTGGTGACCGCCGTCATCGGCGCCGGGTTGCATCGGCTGGAGACGAATTTTTCGGTCGATGAAATCCACGGGCTCTCCGGGGCGCAACAACAAGCGCTCGAAGAGGTGCGCGAGACCTTCGGCGCCGACGAGCGCACTCTGGTCGTGCTAGTGAGCGCCGACGATATCTTTCGACCGGCCGCCCTGGCCTGGATCCGCGAGGCGTCGCGCTCCCTCAAAGACCTCGACGGAATCGCGCGCGTCGAGAGCATCACCGAGACGCCCGTCCCGCAGGTCAAAGACTCGCCGCGCGGCGATAACACGCTCGGCAGCACCGACCCTCCGATCCCTTCTCCTGCGAGCCTCACGCCACCGAGCTTGAAGGAGATGCTCTCGCGCCTCGCCAAGGGTGAAATTCGCGCCGGACCGGTGCTGGGCGACGAGCCCATCGACGCCGCCGGCGCCGAGCGTCTCCAAGATGCGCTCTCCGACGCACCGCTCATTCGCGAGCGCCTCGTCTCGCCCGATGCCGGCTCCACGCTGGTGGTCGCCCAGCTCGACGAGGACGTCGAGAGCAATGCAGACGTCGCCGAGGTCGTCTCCGCGCTGAACGATTGGCTCGCAGAGCACCCGGCGCCCGAAGGCGTCGAAGTACGCCCGGCCGGGCTGCCGTATATCAACGCGACGATCATCGAACGCATGAAGCGCGACCAGACGATCCTGCTCCCGGGCTCGCTGTTGCTCGCCCTGCTCTTGCTCTTCGTGGCGTTTCGCTGGTGGCCGGCCATCTACTTGCCCGTGGTCGCCGTGGTGTGCTCGGCGATCATGATCGTCGGCGCGATGGGGTGGCTTGGGGTGCCTGTCGACATCCTGAACAATATCGTGCCGGTGATGGTCGTCATCATCGGTATCACCGACGCGATTCATCTGGTGCATCGCTACGGCGATTACCTCGACGAAGACCTCGTCGACGCGAGCAAAGATACCTTTCGCTCGATGGCGGTGGCGTGCTTTTTGACCTCGTTCACCACCGCGGTCGGCTTCGTGTCGCTGGTCGTCTCCGAGACGACGGTGCTGCAGCGCTTCGGGCTCGTGGCGGCCGGCGGCGTGGTCTTGGCCTACGTCGTCATCATCACTCTGGTGCCGGCGATGCTCCCGGCGGTGGGCCAGCCGCCCGAACGCGTGCGAAACGCGAATACCTCGGGCAAGCTGAACGCCTTGCTCGAGCGCATGGCCGACATGCACCTTCGCAGGCCGTGGGCGGCGACGGCGGCCTTCTTGGTGCTGGCCGCTCCGGTGGCGATTTACGGGGTGACGCAACTCGAGGTCGACAACGCCGTGCTCGACCAATTCGACCCGAAGGACGAGATCTACCAGACCGTGCGTCGCCTCGAAGCCGAGGGGTTCGGGGTGCGCACGATGGACGTGGTGTTCCGCAGCGCCGAAGACGAGCGGCTGCTGCAGCCCGACTTTCTCAACCGCCTCCACGCGTTCGAAAAGTGGGCCGACGAGCAGCCCGGCGTGCAGCAGACGAGCGGGCCGACCGAGCTGCTCCACGAAATCTGGTACCTGTCGACGGGCAACGAGACCGCCCGCGGGCGCGACTTCACCGACGCGGACACCGTCGATCAGTTGCGGCTCTTGGCGGGGGCGTCGGGGCGAAGTCCGCTGCAGCGCCACCTCTCGTCGGACGGCGAGGTCGCTCGACTCGAGGTGAGCGTCAAAGACGTGGGCGACCAGGCCACGTTGACGTTGGCCGAAGACCTGCGCAACCGCGCCGAGGAGAGCGTCGGTGCGCTCGACGGCGTCGAGGTCGCGGTCACCGGCCGCGCGCTGATCAGTTCGCAGGCCATCGACACCCTGATTCGCGACCTGCTGGCGAGCCTCGCCCTGGCCTTCGTCGTCATCTTCGCGTTCATGTCCCTCGTGTTGCGAAGCGTTCGGCTGGGGCTCGTCAGCCTGCCGGCGACGGTGCTCCCGCTGTTGGTCACAGCCGGATATATGGCGTTTCGAGGCATTCCGCTCAACGCGGCGACCGTGATCATCTTCTCGATCAGCATCGGACTCGCCGTCGACGGCGCGATTCACGTGCTGGCGCGCTTTCGCGAAGAGGCCGGACGAGGCGAAAGTACAGACGAAGCGCTCCGCCATGCCGTCCAAGGCACCGGCGAGGCGGTCATTTTGATGTACGCCGCGCTCATCCTGGGCTTCGCGCTCATGCTGACCAGCTCGTTCGTGCCGGTGCGCCGCTTCGGCGAGCTTGTGAGCATCACCGTGCTCACCTGCTTGTTCTCGACACTCGTGTTGTTGCCGCCGCTGTTGAAGTTCGCGTGGAAGGACGACTCGTAATGTTTCGCCCTAGTGCAACAAGGCGTTGCAACAGGTTGAACCGCGGTCGCACTCGAACACGTCGCGCTCGTCGTAGCGGCATGTGTCGCGTTGGCTCTGAATTTGCACTGTCGCCTTGGCGGAGAAGTAGCTGCCAGCCAGTTTCCAGTGCAGAGAAAGAGCCAGAGATAATGCGATACCTTTCGATCCTGCTGACCGTGGCGGTGTTGTTGTCGAGTGCATGCGACAAAGAAGAGGCCCAGCCCACGGCCGAGCCTACAGCGCCCACCACGGCCGCCCCTACCTCATCCAAGGCCGACGAGACGAGCGAACACGGCTCGCCGCACGCCGGCATCGACATCGACGACCCGCAATCGTGCAAGGGATGTCACGGCACGATCTACGAGGAGTGGACCGAGAGCATGCACAGCCGCGCGCACCACGATAACGACCCGATTTACGGGTCGATGCGCGCGCTGCGCATGAAGAAGCAGGGGGAGCATATCGCCGAGAAGTGCGCCAAGTGCCACAATGCACGCTCGCCCGACCAGCCCGACACTGTGGCGGGCAAGGCGGGTGTGTCGTGCGCGACGTGCCATAACGTGGCCGCCGTCGAGAGCGCGCCCGGCAAGGTCGGCGTCGACGCGCTGACCTGGGAGGAAGGCAACGTGATGCGCTCGAGCCGCGACCTCGAGCCCGGCGCCTCGCCGGTGCACGGGACGGGCAAGGCCTTGCCCGCCATGCAAGATGGCGTCACGTTGTGCATGTCGTGCCATAACGCCACGAAGACGCCCACCGGCGCGCCCGCATGCACGACCGGACCGGAGTTTCGCGAGCACGGCGGTGATGAGACCTGCGTGAGTTGTCATATGCCCGAGGTGGAGGGCCCTGCCGGAGCAGTCGGCCGGCAAGACAAACACGCCAGCCACCAATTCCTTGGCCCACACCGCGCCTGGTACCAGAACGACAAGAGCATCTTGGAGTCGGCGGTGGCGATGTCGGCCGCGTTCGGAGACGACGGGCTGACGGTCACACTCGCCAACAAGAGTGTGCACGGCTTCCCCAGCGGGTTCCCCGGTCGGCTCGCGGTGGTCAAGGTCGTCGGCAAGGACAAGGACGGCGAGGTCGTCTGGCAGAACTTCACCGACAACCCCATGGCGGAGCACCCCGACTCGGTGCTCAACAAGGTGTACCACGACGCCAACGGAAAGCCGGTGCCGGCGCCGTTTTCGAAGAAGATGGTGCGTGATACGCGCCTCGGGCCCGACGAGACCCGCATGGTGACCTACGAGGTGCCCGCCAACGTGGCCTCGGCCGAGATCAAGCTCATTTACCGGCTCTTGCCGCCCAAGCTCGCCAAGTTGCTCGAGATCGACGACCGCGTGGAGGCGACGCCGAAGGTCATCGCGACGACCTCGGCCGAGCGATAAGAATCGGCGACAACAAAAAACGACGCCGGGGCACGAAGCTCCGGCGCCGTTTTTTGTAACGGAAAACTCGAGTGCTCAATCGCGTCGGCGAAGGCCGACGAGGCCCAAGAAGCCGAGCATCAACGCGGCCAGCGCGCCCACCGGGCCGCTGTCGCCGGTGCTCGAGCAGCCCGCGCTCTCGGAGCTTCCGCCGTCCGACGACCCGGCACCGCCGCGGTCGACCGACGAGGAGACCGCCTCGCGCTCCTCGTCCGACGAGCCATCTTGGCTGTAGCCGTCGTCGCTACCAACTGCACCGCCTGCGCCGATCCAACGCTCGATGTCCGGGGGCAAGCAGTACTTGGTCGACTCTGAGCTCGTGCCGGCGTCGGGGCTGCTCGTCTCGCAGTTCATGCCCCCGTCGGGCGTCGAGGTACAGGTTTCGACCGTACCGCCGTCGTCATAGTCCTCGCCGGGAAGCGTGTCGCAGACCATGTCACCGGAGCACTCGCTGTCGGAGGTGCACTCCTGCTCGATGAGCTCGCAGTAGAACTCGCCGGTGCCCGAACACGAGCAATTCTCGTCGTCGGTGCTGCTGCCGGCGTCGACGTATGCGGAGCCGTCACCGTCGGAAGAGCCTCCCGAGCCGGTGCTCCCACCGGTGCTGCATCCACAGACCTCGGACTCCTCACACGTGAAACCCGGGCCGCAGTCAGCGTTGACCTGACACGGCGCGAGGTACGGCGGCACACAATAGCCCTCGGTCTCGGTGGTACAACTCGCATCGGCCTGCGTGCCGGCGTCGCAGTCGGTGCCTTCTTCGCACGTCGCCCAGTCCCCGCCGGAACACGTCTCATAGGTGACCGTCACACACACGAGATCCGGGTCGCAGTCGGCCGCCGAGGTGCACGATTCGGGCGGCGCAGGGACACATTCGCTCCCGGTCGTCGACTCGCAACTCGTGTCGCAGTCCTCGCCCGGCGCGCACGCTCCGGCGCACGGCGCCTCGTAGGTCTCGCACACGAATCCTTCGCCGCAATCGGCGTCGGTCGAACATTCGGTCTCCGCAGACGCGAGCGCCGGCACGCCCAGCGCGACCACCAGTGCGGCCACCGCCAACAAGCCAGATGTCTCGGTACGTTTCAAAGCAATTCTCCTCGAAAGACTTGGGTCAATTTGTGTTCAGCACGACCCAGTATAACGGTGAGGAGATCGCGATGAAAATGTTTTGTAGCGGCGGTAGCTCAGACCATACGAATGAGCGCGACACCGGCGACCATGAGCGCCGCGCCGATCAGCCTGAACAGGATGTTCTTTTCCTTGAAGACGAGCCAGCCCACGACCACGCTCACCAACATGCCGGCGCGCTTGATCGAGACGACGTAGTTGACCAGCGGGGTCGTCTGGATGGCGTGCATCTGGAAGCCGGCCATCGCCCCGGTCAGCAGGCCCGCGCCGGCGAGGCGTACCCATTGGCCACGAAGCTTCTGCAGCGGTTTGTCGACCCGGAGGGCGACCACCGGGGAGAACACGAGGGCAAACCCTACCGACAGCGCGGTCAGGTAGAACGCCGGCGACGACTCGACGACCGTGATCTTCTCGACGGTCGCCGAGATACTCCACAAAGCAGCGACGATGAGCATGAGCACCGCGCCGCGGTTGCGCGCCAGAGAGGTGAGCGGCTCGAAGATGCCGCCCATCCCCTTGCGCACGTTGAGGACGTAAGCGCCCAGCACGATGAGCAAGATCCCCACCAGCCCCAACCCCTGCGGGACCGCGCCGAGCACGACGAATTCGACGCCGAGGATGAACACGGGCGTGAACGCCACCAACGGCATGACCAGCGAGATGTCGGAGAGCTGAATGGAGCGAACGAAGAGCGGCCAAGCGATCAGGTTGACGCCCAGGCTGACCGAAAAGGCGAGCCAAAACTTCGTCGACACCTCGGGCATCCCGCCAACAGCGAGCATGCCCAGGTAGACCGGCAGCGAAAAGAAAAAGATGCCCCAGGCGACCAATTGCTTGTCGGCGTCGGGCAGCACGCCCTTCAGATAAGCGGACTGCACGCCATAGAAAAAGGCGGTCAGCACAGCAGGCAGGAACCAGTTCTCCAACGCCGGATCTCCGTCGACGAGTCGCATGAGCAAACGGTGGACACGAAGATAGCACCTCGTGGTGCAGGTAAAGCGCGCACAGACCTGAGGCTTGCCAACGGGGGCGTCGGGTGCAATTTTCCTTCCGATAATCCCAAACCGACAGGACGGGAAGACCGTTGGCCGACAAATCCACAGATCTCGAACACAGCCACGAGCCTGAAGACGTTCGCGATCGCCTCGAGGGCGAGCACGAGCATAGCTACTTGGGAGACGCCGTTTTGGGCGCGATCGACGGCGCCGTGACCACCTTTGCGGTCGTCTCGGGCGTCGCCGGCGGCGGACTCGCAGGCGGCGTGGCTGTCTTGCTCGGCTTCGCCAACCTGCTCGCCGACGGGTTCAGCATGGCGGTGAGCAATTACGAGAGCACCGCCAGCACCCAGCAGATGGTCGAGCGCCGACGCCGCCAGGAGCAGCGCCACATCGAACACGCCCCCGAGGGCGAGCGCGAGGAGATCCGCCAGATCTTCAAGCGCAAGGGATTCGAGGGCGACCTGCTCGAGCGCATCGTCGACACCATCACCGACGACCGTGAGCTGTGGATCAACACGATGCTCTCCGAGGAGTACGGCCTGCAACTCGAGGGGCCCTCGCCGTGGAAAGCCGCGGCGACGACGTTCGTGGCGTTCCTCGTCATCGGCTTCTTGCCACTGCTGCCCTTTCTGCTCACCGGGCTCTCTCCGGAGCAGACGTTCATAGGCAGCGCGGCCGTCACCGGCGTCACTTTCTTGGGCATCGGCCTGCTCAAAGGCTACGTCACCGAGGAGCCGCTGTGGCGCTCCGGGCTGACCACCCTGCTCGCCGGCGGCGGCGCCGCCACCCTGGCCTACCTGACGGGAAGCTGGCTCAGACAATTCGTCGAAACGATCTAGCGATTGATTTTCTAGTTAAGAGACCGAGGAGAGACAGATGACCACACAGCCGAACACCCACCTGAATATCGACCCGAAACTATGCGGCGAGCCCGTCGAGCTCGACGAGGGCCGCGCGAAAGTCCGCTTCGAAGCGACCCAAGAGATGGCCGTCGACGAACGCGGCTTGGTCCATGGCGGCTTCGTCTTCGGCCTCGCCGACTACGCCGCCATGCTCGCCGTCAACGACCCGAACGTCGTGCTGGGCGCCGCCGACTGCAAGTTCACCGCGCCGGTCACAGTCGGCCAAGAGGTCGTAGCGACCGCCGAGGTCACCGAAGAGAAGGGCAAAAAGCGCGTCGTCGAGGCGAGCGCGATGGTGGGCGACAAGAAGGTATTTCAGGCGACGTTTACGACGTTCGTGCTCGAGCAGCACGTCCTCGACGCGTGATCCTTCTCCCCCCAGCTCCGCTTCGCTTCGCAGGGGGCTATCAAAGGGGAGGTTCCGCCCTTCGGGCTCTAAGTGCATTCACGGAAGACTTTCGCAATATTTGTTCGGTGCGGGGGCATCTTGCCCTCGTCGGGGAGAGCTGGAAGCACTCGCACCGAAATCCGAAAGATTTCCGTGTTTGCACTAGATGGAGTAGGCTTTGATTCGAGCACGGCGTGCGCCACCTGAACGTCTAGCCTTCGCTTACTCTTCCGGCTCATCACGCCAAAAGAACAACCTCGCCACGAAAACAGGGCCTCCGACCATCAGGTAATACGCCACCCCGTATAAAGACCAATGCGCCCAATTGACGTAATCATCCCCGTAGAAGACACCGCCGGGATTGTGCTGCCAAGCAATGTACATCACGAGGGCGGCCGCCGGCAGCCCTAATAGCGACGCACAACCGGCTGCTTTTTTGACCCGCAGCTTCTTCTCGCCCACTTATGTTCCCTCCTGCCCGAGCTCTGCAAAGAACTCATCTTCATCAACTCGTTCGGGAAGCCCGGACACTTGCCCGTCGCCGACCTCGACGACCAACCACTCGCCGTCGACGGTCCGCGCCACGTCCATGCTGAAAAAACGACTGTCGATCCGATCGGCAACCTCGCCGAACCGGTCGACGGGCACCTCTAGCGCCGAGGGATAGTCCGACTCGTCCCAGTACGGCGCCAGGCTCACGAGTCTGCCGTCGAAGAAGAAGAGTCGATACTCGAGGACCGACGGGGCATCCCCCTCGTCGACTGTCGGAAGCGTCTCGAACTCGACATAGCGACGCAGCACCAAGCCGCCTTCGAGTTCTCCGCCCTGAAGCTCGATGAAGCGACGTACCACCTGCAGAAGCCTCTCCGTATCCGAAGCGCTCGGTACAAAGCACGCCTCGTCCCAATAGTGCTTCTGCGACTTCACGTAATCCTTGACGATGATGGCAGCATCACCAAACGCCGAGGCGGCGTCGCAAATATCTGCGTCCGAGTGCTCCGCCCCTTCGAGCCAGACCGTCTGCGGCGTCACCCCCTCGAGGACCCCGTAACTCTCCGGCAGGTAGTGACAGTGCCGGTACTGCTCCGGCGAGTTGACCAGCATATAGCCGCGCGCTTCGAGCGCGCCGTAAAGTCGGCGGTATTGAGCTGGCGAGAGCATCCAGCCTCGATAAACCGCCTCGACTGCGGGCTCTTGGCGCTGCGGTGGCGTGACCTCGGCAAAAGGCTTGCCGGACATCTCCAGCCCCTCGAAGTCGATCAGATGGCACGCGTCGACGACGTCCCGCGCGGCGGCAAATTCACTGGCATAGACGGCGTCGGCGCGGCGACGCTCGAGCGGATCAGAGCAAAAGAAGATGTGCATGATATCCCCTGTCGTGGCGGATGTTGGTGGGCTCGAAGATAGCGGCCCGCTACGCGCATGGCCAGCGGGTCGAAACCGTGAAGGTAGAAAGCTACGCCAGCGCGGGGTATGCTGCGCGCATCCTCCGTTGACGATCACTTGGGGACCGCATGAATACCGACCAACTCGACATGAAGCTATGGCCGCATGTCGTCGTCGATGCCTGGCTCGCACCGGCGGCCTCCTTTGGCGCCATTTTCGGGCTCCTCATCCTCAATGAGAGATACGTCGGCGCCGCCGCCATGAACGTGCCGGCCGCCGAACTGTGGCCATATGTCATCGGCGCCATCGTGGCGGTCGGATTGGTACGCACGCTCAACCTTCGCTCCTGGTCTCAAAACTACCGATTGAGCATCGACGAGGAGACCCGCACGCTCGACGACGGCGAGCTGACGTGCACCTTCGACGACATCCGTTCCGTCGCAGAACTCCCCGGCGGCTACCTTCGAGTGGCCACGCCAGGTGGAGACATCTTTATCCCCGGCTTTGTCGATGGCATCGAACAGGTGCGCGAGACACTGTCGAACGTGCAGCGTATCGAAGACCAAACATCGGGCGTGGCAGCTATCCAGGAGTTGTGGCGGCGCTACGACACCTGGGTGTGGTTGGTCGTCTTGCCGCCAGCCATCAGCTTGTTGGTGAAGATGACCTGAGCAACGAGGTTCCCCTCACCAAGCCATCATCGCCTGCGCCACCCAAACCGCCGCGTCCCGCAGCGGGGGCACCAGGAAGATCAAAAAGAAGAACGCCACCGGCGCCACGATCATCCACCCCACTCGCATCAACTTGAGGCCGGCGCCGGCGACGGGCTCGGGCGGCCAGTTCTCGGTGTCGCGAAATGCCCAGTAGGTGCCCTGCTCCGGCTGCCAATCGAGCGACCAGAACGCGCCGGCGGCGCCGTACAGGAACGACGAGGCGAAGAGGTTCGCCGACCAGGTGTAGGGATACGAGCCGTCGCGAAAGTACAGGTAGATATCGTACGACCAGCTCGCCGAGAATAACCAAACCGCCGCGGCCACAAGCAGATGACCGACCGCGCGCTCCCCACGCGCCACTTGCCACATGATCGCCACGCTCGCCGGGGCCGTGGTGTAGGCGAGGATCGCCATGAAGCTCGCGTCGACGTAGTCCCAGGTGACGTCGCCGGTGTACGGGGCCATGACGTTGATGCCGATGAACGCCACCACGAAGAACGCGAGCCTCCACGGCGCGAGTAGGAATCGCCAGTAGTCGCGCCACGCCCACTCGAAGTCGGCGCGGTTGGGCAGCCAGTAGGCAAACGCGATCAGGCAAAAAAGAGCCCAGAAGGCGATATACGACTCGGGCCAGGTCGTCAGCGTGTCCCAGTTCATTGACGTTCGGGGGTCGAGGATGAATTCGTGGTCTGCCGAGTATAACACTACGTTCGGTTCGATTTCATCCGCACTACTTCTCCCCCGTGGGGGAGGTGACTCGCGCGCCTTACAGCGCGAGTCGGAGGGGGCACCAACAACTCACCACGCCTCGTCATCACAGAATCTGCACGAACTCACAACGCTTGCGGCACGACCCCGCCATCTCATCTCCCAACGCTCGAGCTAGCTTGTACTTCGACCGAAAGAAGACAAAACTGACTGGAGGCAGTTCGCCGCCGAAAAGGGTGATACTCGATGAAACTCGTTCCCTCGAAAGGCATTATCGTGCTCTTCGTCTTACTACTCCTCGCCGCCGTTCACTCGGGCAACGACGTGCTTCGCCTGTTCGAATCCGACGCGCCCAGCCGGAGCGCGGGCTCGACCTCGGCGGGCGAACTCGTCGACGGAAAGCGTCTGCCGAGTCACGGCGAGAACTTCGTGACCTACTCGCGATTCGGCTCGCTCATCGGGCGCACCTGCGTACCCGACGATGTCCGCGAGGTGGCTCTCACCGCCTACGCCACACTCGCTGCAGACATGCCCGATACCACGTTCACCTACGGCGAGACCGCCTGGTGCTGGGGCGGCGGCCGGCTGCGGCCGCACCGCACCCACCAGAACGGACTGTCGGTCGACTTCATGGTGCCGGTGGTCGACGAGGCGGACGAGCCTGCGAGCTTTCCGGCCTGGCCGTGGACGAAATTCGGCTACGGCGTCGACTTCGACGCCTCCGGCAAGGGAGACGGGTTGAGCATCGACTTCGACGCCCTCGCCGCACACCTGCTGGCGCTCGACGACGCGGCTCGGGAGCATGGCGTAAAGATTCGCCGGGTCATCTTCGCCCCAGATCTTCGTGGTGAACTCTTCCGCGCGAAAGGCGGCCAAGAGGTACGCCGGCGCATTCGGTTCATGCCCGGCAAGGCGTGGGTGCGTCATGATGAGCACTACCACGTCGACTTCTCGCTATAGATTCGGTGCAAGTTCATCGATGGTTCGTTTCGCCCTCTTCAATCACCTGACTTTGGTGCACCGAGATGATCATCATCTCCATTTGCGAGAGCCGGTGACCCGACAACGAAGGGCCGTTGAATCCTCCGGCGACCTCTGCCACTCTCGAAGTCTCAATCGCCCCCAACACGACAGTCCTCGGGGAAGCAATGGACGACCTGCGGCCGCATCGACTCGCGTATATCCTGCTCATCACCGCCACCACGCTCCTATTCGCCGCACCGGCGACCGCTCAGTGGCAGAGTCATTCGAGCCAACGCTACAAGTACAAGGTCAACGTCCCCGAAGAGTGGACCGCCACGCCTCGAACGGAGCTGTCGACGGCGTTTCGAGAGGACGTATCCTTTACCCTGGTGTCGGGGGAAGGTGAGCACGCCGCCGATCTTCGCTCACGTGTGGCCATCGACCGCCTGTTCCAAGAGGACGCACAGGACGTCGAGGGAATGCCTCCGTTCGCTCTGGCGGTCACCATCGGCCTCGATCGCTTTGACGAGCCCGACCACGACGTCAACTTCAATCGCGCGCAATTCTTCGAGAGCATGCGCGAGTCAATCGAGGCAAACTCGGAGATGTGGACCCACCTGGTCGACTTCGGTGAGCCGCTGCCCGAGTTCGACGGCGACGCCATCTGGGTCGACACCGAATCGCTGCAGCTCATCTTACCGCTCGAGCTCGAAACGGCAGCCGGCGAGCCCGACCGAGGATTCATCTGGTACAAAGTCGGACGTCGCTATGTGGTCGTCCTCCAGTTGCTGATGCCGCAAGAGGACTGGGATTCGCGGCCCGAAATTCGCCGCCAGCTCTTCGACTCCTTCGAGCTGTATCCATCGCAGGTGGTGCCGCGTTCGGATTCGAGCCTGGTGGGCGGCCCGGGAGCGCCATATCGCAACTTCGGCTTCCTCCTCGGCGCTGCGTTTGCGCTGTGGATCGCCTGGAAGATGGTTGCGAGTTGGATGGGAGCACAAGAGGCGGCGCTGGCGGGTCCCCAGAAGGAGGCCGGAGAAGAATCGGAGTGATGAGCTATGCGTCTGCGCGGGGAGTGGCCCTCCGGAGTGGGCCGGAGCCGACACGCCCAGCCCATCAAACCACAACCGTCTTCTCGACGATTTCGGCGAAATCTCGATGGCTCATGGGAGGTCGAATGGAGCGGAGGGGGAGGTAGACCGAAGCCTTACGCTCCGAGACTTCCGGTGGCGTCTGCACCTCGGAAGGCTCCGTATCGAACGAGACAAAGAACCCTTCTACATACCTCAGGCGTTCACTTCCTGGCCAGTAAGCCCTCGGCGCGGATTGTGCGCTTCATTCCTTCGCCCACTCCCACACCACCGGCTCCAGGCCGTCGACCACCCGCGCGAACCTCTCGTAGTCGAGCGAGTCGGGCGTGTCGGTCTCCTTGTGGTAGTTCGTGTTCCGCAAAAACGCGGTGTCGGTGACCATCAGCGCCGGGTAGTCGGCGTTCCAGAATGGCATGTGGTCGGAGAGGTCGATGCCCGAGAAGCCCTCGGGCGCGGCGAGTCCTTCGGAGGGAAACTTTGCCTGCTCGCGAAACACGGCGATGCTACGCCGAAGCTCGGCGCGGTTGCCGAGCGAGGAGACAAACGCGATGAAGTTGCCGCGGTCGGGATAAAAGTATTTGAGGAAGGAGTGGTATCGCTGGCTGCCGGGGGCGTCATCGTAGTAGCCGAGCATCTCGAGTGACATCATCAAAACGATGTTGTCGCCTCGCTCCCTTGCATTCTGGGCGTGCACATGGCTGCCCATATTTTCGGTGCGAAAGAACGGCGGCTCCTCGTTGACGAAGAGCACAAACCGAATGGTGCGGGCGGGGGTGCGCTCGGCGAAGCGCCGGGCGAGTTCGACGACGCCGGCGGTGCCGCTGGCGTTGTCGTCGGCGCCCGGGTTGGTGTGTTCGGCGTCGTAGTGCGCGCCGACCACTATCACCTCGTCGGGTCGCGTCGCCCCCTCGCGCTCGGCGATGATATTGCGCGCGCCCTTGGCATTCTCGACCTCTTCGAAGGTCACCTCGTAGCCGATACCCTTCAACTCACCGACCAGATACGCCTCGGCGCCTCGATATTGTTCGACGTTGGTGAAGTTACGTTCGGGATAGTCGGCAGCGAGCACCTCGACGTGGGTGCGAAGCCGCTCGGAGAGCGCGCGCTGCTCACCGGTGAGCTCGGGTAACTCGCCCTCGTAGGAGTCGCCGGGCATCCAAGACAAAAAGACCGCCACGCCGGCCATCGCGATTAGCAGGACCGCCACGCCGAGCGGCACGCGGTACAGCGTCTTGAGCCACTCGCGGCGATCTTCTGGAAAAAGCTTCATTCGGGCCATGTGTCGCCCCACCCATTTGGTGTGTTGTTTCGACACAGTCTATACGATTCATGGAACTGCTTCCATCGACCGTTGTCTAAATGGGTTCAGCCGCGAACTCGAGGAGACGAGCCGATGAATGAAGAAGCGTTCCTGCCCTGGTACACACGCCGCCCGAAGCTCCTGTTCGGGTGTTTTCTCGTCGTCTTTTGCGCTGTGAACGCCTGGATCTTTTACTACGAGTACCAGTTCGTTCAACGCGAGGCCGCCGAGCGCACGGCGGTCGCCGTCGACGAGGCGCGGCCCGAGGCGGTGAGTTTTTGGGAGAACGACGGCAGCTTCACGCTACTCGGCGACGCCAAGCCCGGCGAGTGGCGAGCGCGGTTTGCCGAGCACAAACAAAGCTTCGAGGACTGGGTCGAAGGTCCGCGGCAGCACCCCAGCGAGGGGCGCAAGACGATCTATTTGCAGCCAATCGGCTCGTTCGAAGATTCCGGGCTCGATCTCGGAAAGCTCGCGGCATTTGCCGAGATGTATTTTCGCATGCCCGTGGCGGTGCGCGCGCCCATCGACCCGGCCGAGCTCGAGTTTCGACGCCGAAAGAACCCCCATTTCGGCCAGGAGCAATGGCTTACCGAGGATCTGCTATCGGAGCTGTACGACCGGCTTCCCGACGACGCCTACGCGATGCTCGGGCTGACGATGACCGACCTGTGGCCGGGCGATAGGTGGAACTACGTCTTCGGGCAGGCGACCTTCAGCGAGCGGGTCGGCGTCTACAGCTTCGGGCGCTACGACCCGACGTCGCGCCTGTCGCACGCGGCGCCCTACGGTCTAGACCGGCGGAAGACGATGATGTTGCGAGCCATGAAAATCCTGACCCACGAGACCGGACACATGTTCGGCATCCGCCACTGCCTGCATTACGAGTGCAACATGAACGGCACCAACTCGCTTCGCGAGCTCGACGAGCAGCCGTTGCACCTGTGCCCGGTTGATCTGCGCAAACTACACGCGGCCACCGGGTTCGACCCGGCGGCGCGCTACCACGACTTGGCGGGGTTCTACGAGCGGCGCGGCCTGCACGAGCAGGCGCGGTTTGCGCGTCGACGGTCTCGGCTCGGGCAGGAGCGCTCGTCGCGCTAATGGTGTGACACCGAAGTAAGATTCAACCTTTCGGCGAGGATAGCGCCGCCAGATTCGGATGCGAACCCCGCAGGCGATGTGCTGGGAGCGCAGCGACCGAATGCCCTTGGGGTGCAGCGCATCGTCGAGGAGTGAGCGCCGAAGCTGGTGGTACTAGTCCGGCGAAGGTGAATCGAATCTCGGTGTCACACCACTAGTTGCTTCGCGCTACGGCCCGGCTCTGTTAATCTCGCGTCCCTGAAAACCCAATCAATCAGGGCGGATACCGATGCAAGACACCAAAGCCATTCTACACCGCGCGGCGCTTGTGAGATCGCTCACGAGCAGGGTTGGCCCAACGATTACGCCAAGGCCGCCGCGCGGAGGCTCATACAGCTACAGTCCGAGACGTATCCGGAGCTTTCAGGAGTGTTCGATCGACCGGTGCGCTTCGAAGGACTCTGGCGAGCCCTCCCCTTGCATTCACTCGTCGTCGGCAAATAGCAACGCCGAGCGCAGCTCGATGAACTCGGTGATCCGGGCGATGGCCTCGTCGCTGATGGTCACGAATTGCACACCGAAGCCCTTGTACTCGTCGGGCTCCTCGCCGGGCTCTTCGCGCAGCCAGGCGACGCGGCCGATGGCGCGAAGCGGCTCGTCGAAGGTGGGCAGTTTGAAGACGAGCTTGAACTCGGTGTCCCGGGGCAGAAGCTCGTCGGTGGCGATGAAGAGGCCGCCGTCGCTGATATCTCCCGACATGGCCTTGTGCTGCTCGCCGTCGTAGGAGAACGCAACCTTGACCTGGGCGCCGTGGCGCTCCTTTCGGCGCTGGTCGTCTACAAATAGGTCGCCGTCGAAGTAGACGTCTTCCCATTCAATGTCGTCGAACTCGTCGTCCATGGTTGCGTGCCGGAGGTGCAAAAGGTTTGAGTTTCGCGCGTATACCGGAAAGGCAGTATAGCGCGAAAGTGCGCTCGGGTTAACAGAATTCAAAGAATCAGAAACTCCACCCCAGGCTCAAGCCGGGCAAAACGACGCGTTTGTTGAATTTGGCGGTGGTCAGCGTGGCGCGCAGCAGGAATCCGCCGTCGGCCTGATATTGGTAGCCTGCCTGCGCAAACCCGGTGATCGCCCCGGCCGTTCCGGTCAACACGCCGTCCTCGCGCGCTTTGAAGCTGGCGGCGACCACGCCGAGTTGGACGAGCAAGCTGTGATGGCCGCCGAAGAAGGTCGTCGTGGCATAGACCGGAAGCGAGGTGAGCTGACCTGTGCCATCTCCGACGAGAAAGTCGAACTCGCCCTCGGAGTGACCTATCCCAATCCCGACGCCCAGGTCGTATTCGATCCCCCAGAACGTCTCGTCGATGTGAAAGAAGCGCTCGTAGTTGAACGTGGAGGCCCCACCGTGGCCCACGACCTCGAGATAGAGGAGGTTAGGGCGTCGTCCGCGTACGTCGGTGGACGTCGGGGCGGACGTGTCGGGCGCCGACTTCACGTCATTTGTGGTGTTGGGCTCGGAGGGTTCTTCAGGCACCCTCGGTCCGTTGGGCTCGTCGGATGTCGTCAGCGCGTCGGTCTCCTCGGCGCACGACGCGTCGATCTCGGCGAGGTATTGATCGGCCTTCTTTTCGACCAGGTGGGGCGCCGGCTCGGCGACTGCCGGAGCGTCCTTCGCTTTGGTCAGCGCAGCGCGCGCCTTCTCGCAGTTGCCCAGCTTTTGGTAAGCGCGGCCCAGGTTCAGATACAGAATATTGAACTCGCCGCGAAGTACCGCCTCCTCGAGCTGGGCGACGGCGCGGGCGTAGTTGCCCTCGACGATATTCTCGACGGCGCGGTCGTTGAGTTCGAGTTGGGCGTCGGAGGGCGCGGCCGGAGCTTCATTGTGCGCGGGTCGAGCGTCGTCCCCGGATTCTTGAGCCGACGCAGACGCGCTGACGGCCAGCATCAGCGCGATCCCGATGACCCCGCAGGTGCTCACTTTGCCAATTCGGCGAGCCGAGTGGTTCACGTCTTTCCTCGAGTTGGTAGAGCCATGTCGCTGCCCCCAGTCTAGCGCACATCGAGGGGATCGCTCCAGTTTTCTTCTGCGCCCGCACGAGCTTGTGACAAAACTTGTGACAAAAAAATGAGCCCGGCTCCCACGAGAGGAGCCGGGCTCGGCCGCCCACGTTACCGTAGTCGGTAGACCGGCGGGCGTCGGTAGGTGTTGTGAAGGGCTCAATCAGTCGAGGTCGTGCAGCACGTCACGGCTGCAGCCGTCGATGTCGCCGTCTTCGAGGCACTTGGGCAGCTCGATGTCGCCATGTTCATCGTCGTCATCGTCGCCTTCCTCGATGTCGTCACCGCCACCGACGTCCACGCAGATCTCTCCGCAGCCGGCAGGCGGCACGGTCACGTCGACCTCGCAGGTCGTGGCGTTTCCGTCGTTGACGACGTCACCGCCGACCTCGAGGCCGTCGACGAGCGTGTCGACGAGGCAACTCTCGAGCTGGGCGTGGTGCAGCACCAGGACGTCGCCCATCACTTCGACCAGCGACGGCAGCCACAGACGCTCCATCTCCGGATTGCGCTCGATTTCGAGGTCGCCGCCGATGCTTTTGAGCCACGGCGCGCTCACGCCTTCGAGGCTTCCGTTGAAGTGGACGATGAAGTGGCCGTCGACGTGGACCAGCTTGGGCAGGCACAGGAATTCGAGCCCGTTGCTATGCTCGAAGATGAACTTGCCCCAAATGGTGGTGAGCATCGACAGGTCGAGATCGACCAGCTTGTTGACGCCGGCGAAGATGACGTCGTGGTTGACCGTGGTCAGCCACGGGAACAAGGCGGCGGTCAGCTCCGCGTTGTTGAACACGTGCAGGTAGCCGCCCACGTAGCGCAGCTTAGCGAACTCGACGCTCTCGAGCTTGTGGTTGCCTTCGACGACCAGTCCCTGGCCGACGTGAGTCAGGCCTTCGAGAGCGACCGCCGATTCGAGATCGGCGTTGTCCGAGATCGCCAGGTAACCCGACACACTTTTGAGACCTGCGAGCGCGCTCAGGTCAGTGATGCCGGCGGTGTCCTGGATGAACAGATGCCCCCGAATACGGAAGCAGTCCATGTTCGCATAGGCCTGAAGGTCGGCCTGGCTGCTGATGCGAACGCTGTGGTCGATGAGTTGGCAGCTCGTCGAGCTGCCGCCACTGCCGAGCGCCCCACCCTGTGAAGACGAGGTCGGTGTCGTCGGCGAGTCGACGGGTCCGGTCGTGCCAGCTTCGCCACAACCGACGATGCCGCCGACCAACAATGCACATAGGATAGAAAACAGACTAGCCAATCTACTGATTTGGTTTCTCACTTCGTACTCCCCTCGGGTACGGCAGCAAAGGATGGACAGGCAAAGCGGGTCGACCCAGCTCCCCCGAGCGGGTCTCATCGCTTTCCATCCGACAATTCCCCCGATGCCGCTCGCACCCGACTACTAAGTTCTGAGTAAACGAACAGCGATTGTTCAGCCACCGCGCGTCCGCGGTGTGTGCTGATGTCCCCGAAAGGGCGACACCGTCGCACATGGAGGCCTCACCAACCAATGTAAGGAGAACCCATTGCTTTTAAAGGGTTTAAAGTTGGTTTTCGGCAGATTCATGAAGCTCGAAACGGGCACAAGAAATGAAAACGGCCGGGGCGAGTGCCCCGGCCGTCAGTGCCGCATAGCGGCGAGTGTCTAGCCTCGGTTACCGATTAACGGCGAGGCATCGGAGTGGCCTGTCCTCCAAGCGGGCACTCGTATTGGTTATTGATGCCGTCGAGCGTCGACGCAAGGCGCAGCATCTGCTGGCGGTCGAGGCTGGCCAGCGCCATGTTGACAGCATTGATGAGGCGGCCTTCCATCGACGGGTAGTTGACGTCATCGTGGCAGGCATTGAGCAGCGAGGCGACCGCGTGGCGAAGAAGGATCTTCGCGCCACCTTCGATGCCGGGGCCGCCGCCGTAGTTGAGCGCGTCGAGCAGCGAGTCGCCGCTGAAGCCGCTCAGCTCGCTCGGCAGGGTAAAGACCGACCCGAGGGTCATGTCGTAGCTGTACTCGTCACACCAGGCGTTGGTGTGGTTTTTCCAGTAGCCGGGCGTGCACGCCTCGAATTCCTCGTCGTCGTCATCGTCGTCATCGTCGTCGTCATCGTCGTCGCCATCGCGGCAGTACTTGTCGACGCACTTCTTGTACTTGTAGTAGACGCACTTTTTGTACGCGTAGCCGCTGTATTCCGAGCAGGCCTGCTTCGCCTTCTCTTTGCAGCGCTCTTCGCACGTCATGTCGTCGTCATCGTCGTCGTCATCGTCGTCGCCCGGCATCTCGCAGTACTTCTCGACGCACTTGCGATACTTTTTGCGCACGCACTTCTTGTACTTGTAGCCGCTGTACTCCGAGCAGGCCTGCTTCGCCTTCTCTTTGCAGCGCTCTTCGCATGTCATGTCGTCGTCATCGTCGTCGTCGTCATCGTCGTCGCCCGGCATCTCGCAGTACTTCTCGACGCACTTGCGATACTTTTTGCGCACGCATTTCTTATACTTGTGGCCGCTGTATTTTGAGCAGGCCTGCTTCGCCTTCTCTTTGCAGCGCTCTTCGCACGTCTTGTCGTCGTCATCGTCGTCGTCATCGTCGTCGCCGGGTGGCGGGCAGTCCTTGCCTTTGCACTCGCAACGGTCACAGGCTTCGGTCGAGCACCAGGACGGCGGGTGGATCGTCGGGCTTTCGCACATCGTGTTGTTGCCCTGAACGATGGTCTGTCCGCCGATATACTCGATGCCCTTGATGAGCGCGCGGATATGACAGTTCGACCAGACGTGGTTGAACAGGATCTCGACGTTGCCCTTGACCTTGTCGAGGTCACGCAGGTCGACCTTGACCAAGTTCGGGTTGCGCTGGATTTCGAGCTTGCCGCCAATGTACTCGAGGTTGGGCGCCAGGATAGCGAGCAGGTCGCGGTTGAAGTGGACCAAGAAGTCGCCTTCAACGCGCTTGAGCTGCGGCAGGCACAGATACTCGAGCGGCTCACTGTGTTCGAAAATGAACGTGCCGCCGACGTACTTGAGGCACGGCAACTTGAGCTTGGTCAGCGCATCGTCACCGGCGAAGATGACGTCGCCGCCGACTTTTTCGAGGCACGGAAGATCGACCTCGACCAGACTCTGGTTGTTGAAAATGTGCAGATAGCCGCCGACCTCGTCGAGCTCGGGCAGGCGAATCAGCTCGAGGGCGTGATTGCCCTCGAAGACCAGGCCTTCGCCGGTTTCCTCGAGGTTCGGTAGAACGGCCGACTTGAGCGCGGTGTTGTCGGCGATGCCGATATAGCCGGTCACCGAGCGCAGTCCGCTCAACGCGTTCAGATCGACGATATTCGTGGAGTTCTGGACGAACAGGTGCCCCTGGACGTCGAAGCATTCCAGGTCGACGAAGGGCGCCAGATCGCTGCGATCGTTGATGTTGACGGTCTCATCGATGGTCACACACGTGGTGTGGCCCATCTCGCCGTTAGTGGTCGTCGAGTCGTTGGGCTGTGGCGTCGAGTCGTCGACGTTACCACAGGCGGCAGTGGCGGCCATCATCAGGGCCAGCATTCCTGCCATCCAAATAGAATTCCAGCTTTGGCGTTTGTGCTTCACGATAATTCCCCCTTGAAGCGCGAGTCGCCCACAATGGACTCCCCGTCATCGGAAGCACGCTCTTTCCCCCGAGCGGACATCCCCCCGAATCACTGTCTCGAGAAGCTGGCTGACTCTGGCTTCACAGATAAAGAAGCAGTTCAGTTAGCGGTACATCTCAGTACATCCAGATCCTGCCAGTACGCCAGTTACTGCAAGCAGTTCACATTGCTCTCTCCCTCCTCGAGGCCCGAGCCTTCCATCCGCCTCACCGCCCCCAAAGCGGTCAGTTGATGACATGTGCGAGATGGTGGTCGGCCTCCCCTGGTTGCGCGTTGCGTGTCTGTCCTCTGGTAACCTGCCGCCATCACCAATCAATGTGCGACAGGGTCACCATCTTCACGACAGTGTGCTACATTGTCACCCTCTACCAAACCAACTTAAGGGAAGCCTCAGATGATTAAAGGGGTCGGAAAAAACTTTGTCGGATTGCCCGACCTTTTCGTTCGAGGTCAAACTATCTACAATGGCCGCGCGACGGCATTCTGAGCGGCATCGAAGCCCGCGCCCGGCTCATTTTTGCGGGAAAATGATACTCCGCAAAGGTACAGATTTCTTTGTTCTTTTTCGTTTTTCGCTGCAATGTCGCTGACGCGATTTCCCAATTTGGTCATCGCCTCCCATTGTAGCTTGCCGCCACGATTTCACCTCAAGGTCTCTATGAGCACCTCCCCTTCCGACGCCGACTTCTACACGAACTTGGCCCCGTTCCCACGGTTTGCGGACGTGACTGACCTGTCGCGTTATCAACCTGCACCGGACTCTTGGCGTGTGGTGGTGACCGATGTGCGGGGTTCGACGCGTGCCATCGAGGAGGGGCGCTACAAGGAGGTCAACGCGCTGGGCACCGGCTCCATCGTCGCCACGCTCAACGCGGTCGGTGAGCTCGATATCCCCTACGTCTTCGGGGGAGATGGCGCGACGCTGCTCATTCCGGCGAGCGTCGAAGCGCCGGTCGAGAGTGCCCTGGCCGGGGTGGCCAAGCTCGCCGAAGACTGCTTCGACATGGATCTGCGCGTGGGAATGGTGCCCGTCGCAGAGGTCCGCCGCCGCAGCGCCGAGGTGCTGGTGGCACGCTACGAGGCTTCCGAAAACGTCTCGTTGGCGATGTTGACGGGAGGTGGCGCTGAAGTCGCCGAAGAGCTCATCAAAGACGTCGATGACGGGGAGAACTACCGCATCGAGCCGGCCGAGGGCGATGCCTCGGAGTACGCCTCGCTGCTCGAGGGCTTCCACTGCCGTTGGAACTCCATCGAGAGCCGAAACGGCACCACTCTTTGCGTGTTGGTCGTCGCCCTCGGAGAAGACAGCGCCGTGCGCCACGCCACCTACGCGCGTGTGCTCGACGAGCTCGAGGCGGCCGGTGGGCTGCAGGCATTGCATCCACTGTCTCGCGACACGCTCGACCTGGCCACCGAGGCGTCGGCGATGAGCATCGAGGCGCGCCTGAGAACCGGTCGCAAGGCCGGCTTCAAGTACCACACCTACGCCACCAAGACCGCGCTGAGCACTCGCGTGGGCAATTACCTGATGCGCACAGGCAGGCGTGTCGGCGACTTCGACGGCACCGCTTACCCGCGCGAGGTGATCGCGAACGCCGATTACCACAAATTCGACGACGCGCTTCGCATGGTGCTCGACGTGAGCGACGAGCAGCGCCGGCGTATCGAGTCCTGCCTCGCCCGGGAGCGCGAGCGCGGCCAGCTCGCCTACGGGCTGCACGGCTCGGACAGCGCGCTGATGACGTGTCTGGTCTTCGACTTTCAGGGGCGCCACGTCCACTTCGTCGACGGCGCCGACGGCGGCTACGCCATGGCGGCCAAGCAACTCAAGGAGCAGCTTCGTACCGGCTGAGGGAGCATCTCGGCGCCACTGCTCGTCAGTCCTTCTTCGGAGCGCTCAGATCGATCTCGTAGAGCCGAAACGCAGGCCGGTCGGGGTAGACCTGCTTGAGCACGGGAATCGAGACATTGTAGACGGGAATGTCATGGGCGGTCTTGCCCTTGGCACCGCCTTTGTGGGCGTGACCATGGAAGACGACGCTGGCGTCGTAGTGATTGATCGGGTCCTCCAAGCGGCTCGACCCCAAAAAGGGGAAGATCTCGGGAGGCTCGCCTTCGACGGTGTCGCGAATGGGCGCGTAGTGCAGCAAAACCACCCGATGCTCGGTGTCGAGTCGCGATAGCGCCGTCTCCAGCTTGAGTGACTCTTCGACGGTCACGTTGATGAAGTCACGCAGCTCACGCTCACCAAACGGGTGCACCGACCGGGTGCCAAAGCCGCCGCAGAACCCACGCACCCCGGCAAAGCCCACCGAGCCGACCGAGGCGCACTCGCCGTCGAGCACGTCGATGCCGCCGTCTTCGAGCACCTCCATCAACTCCTCGTGGTCGTCGCTGGCCAGGTCGTGATTGCCGAACACCGCCAACACCTTGGTCGAGCGCGCGTGGTCGTGGACGTCGTCAATGAGCATCTTCGCCTCTTTGGTGCGGCCGTGGTCGGTCAAGTCGCCACACAAGAGCAGCACATCGGCGGCTTCGGAAGCCTGTGCGAGTAGCTCGCGCAGCTCGTCTCGCTGCCCACGCCCATAGTGCAAGTCTGCCATCGCCGCGATCCGCAGCGTCTCGTTGGAAGTCATCGCCATCCCCGGCTCTCGAGTCGAATACACAACGCACCGACGAATTTACGCGCAGCCACCGACGAGACCAAACCGGCGACGTCCAACAGCGCGGGCCAGCCATCGACGCCAGCCCCGCCCATGTACGCCACCTGCGCGAGGCGATAGCTGCGGCCGTGCTTATAATTCGGGCGTGTGGGGTGAGCCCCAGCGCCGCTCGATGCGACGTCTCGGGTGACACCCTTCGAAGTCCACTAACCACGAGGTCTTTCATGACGCTAGATCACGAGCCCGGCGAGGGCACCATTCCCAAGGAAGGCATCGCTGTGGCGCACGACGCCATGGAGGCGTTTCACGACGCGGGGGTTCCCTTTTTGGTCGGGGGCGCCTATGCGCTGGCGGTGTACACGGGTATCGAACGCTACACCAAGGATTTTGACGTCTTTGTGCGCGAGTCGGACGTCGAGCGCGCCCTTCAAGTGCTGTCCGACGTGGGCTTTCGCACCAAAATGGAATCGGAGATTTGGATCGCCAAGGCGTTTCGCGGCGAGGAATACGTCGACCTGATCTTCAACTCGGGCAACGCCCGCACACGGGTCGACGACAGTTGGTTCGACTACGCCGTCGAACACGACGTCTTCGGCGTCTCGGCGTTGATCTGCCCGCCCGAGGAGATCATCTGGTCGAAGTCGTACATCATGGAGCGCGAGCGCTACGACGGCGCCGACATCGCCCACATTTTGCGTGCCTGCGGAGACGATCTCGACTGGGAGCGCCTGCTAGAGCGCTTCGACGATCACTGGCGGGTGTTGTTGAGCCATCTGGTCTTGTTCGGGTTCATTTACCCGGCCCAGCGCGACATCATCCCCTCGGAGGTGATGGCCCACTTGCTCGACCTGGCCGAGCAGGAGACCAGCGAGCCGCCCCCGGAGACCAGAATCTGTCGCGGCACGCTCTTGTCGCGCTCTCAATACGGCGTCGACGTGCAGATGTGGGGCTGCTTGGACGCGCGCATCGAGCCGCACGGAGAGTTGACCGAGGCGCAGGCGCGCGAGTTGTCGCCGCCCTTCCGCCCGCCGCAACGGCCGTAAGTCCCCTGCAACCAACTCATCACGCGTCGTCGGCGACGCAGCGGTACTCGCCGCGGCCTTCGCCGGCCACGCACTGCTCGTCGGCGGTGCACCGCTCGCACGGTGAGCCGTCGCAGCCAGGTCCAAGGCCGCCACCGTCGTCACCTTCACAGTAGGTCGTGGGCACGCAGTGCCCCAGAAAGCAGACATGGTCGTCGATCGCGCAGCGGCCCTCACACGTCTGGGTGCAGAAGCCCTGCTCGTCGTCCTCGACCTTGTACTCGAAACAGATGGCTGAGGAGCACTCCTCGGGCCCCTCGCACGGTTGGCCGAAGGTCTCGGAGACGGCGAGCACGGTTGCATCGGCGCCGCTGCGGGCGTCAGCTCGCGCACCGGCGTCCCCATCCTGGGGCAGCTCCTCGACGACACTGGCATCGAAGCCGGGATCGGCGGGCACGGCGCCGATGCGCCCCTCCTCGTGACAGGCGCCCAAGGTGACGAGCGCCAAGCTCAATGAAGCTATCCATCCTGCAGTCGTGACACGTGCGTTCATCAGAACCTCCCCCAAAGCCAGTGGCATTGCTTATGGTGGAAGGTAAGACCGAGGCGCCGGTGCAACAAGACGCTGCCGACTCGACCAAGACGCTGCCGACTCGACCAAGACGCTGCCGACTCGACCAAGACGCTGCCGACTCGACCAAGACGCTGCCGACTCGACAAGAGTCGTCTCCGCGGGACGGCGGCACATGCTACTCGGGGTCGGCGCGGCAGGTATGCACGCTACCGCTGCCCCCGCAGACCTCACACGGGTCTTCAACCCAGCGAAACCCGACATAGCGCCCCTTTCCCGCGCAACCTGGGCAGGTATCGGTCTCGGTGTCGACCTCCCCGTCAGGGTCGACAAAGTAGACCGGCTCTTCGTCCTTGAGGACATCGCGAATGTAATCAGAAAGGCTGATCTTCATCATCTCCCGCTCCCCATCTCAGCGAGCCCCGGGCACCTAATCTCCACCGATCACGCCGTCGATCCTGATGGACTGCGTCAATCTGATGGACTGCGTCAATGCGGAAGCTAAACACAGTCGGGTAGCTTTCTTGCCGAGACCATCCGGTTGTGCCCGTCACTCTCAGGGACACACGATGCTACGCGGATGGGGCGGCGGGTTGTCGACCACGCCGTCACAGTCATCGTCGACGCCGTTGCACACCTCGCGCCCCGCGTTTCGAAGGGGGCACTCGCACCCGTCGACGATCCTCTCCGCGTTGGCGTCGCCCCACCCGGGACGGCATGCGTAGCGACACGTCCCTTCGGGTGAACACCAATGAGCCGTGTTGGGCCGCTCGGGACAGTCGGCGTCGTCGCCACACTCGCGCTCGCCGCCCTCCTCGGCCTCGCCTCGCTCCTCGTCGCCGCGCTGGACCGGTGCGACCGGCTCATGGGCAAACGAGACCGGCGGCATCATCCACCCCACCACGCCCAGCCCCACCAACACCACATACAGTTCGACACGCATGATTGACCCTCCTACACAAGCTCTCCAACGATTCGGTCTGCCTAAGCAACTGCACCGAGATGGTGCAGTTGCTCGAGGCTCTCATTACGGTTTTCGGCAAATTTTCCAAATCGTTGCGTGTGCAGGCGCAAAATCGGCGCTGCAGGGCCACGCAGGGCGGATTTTCTCTGTTCGTTGACACCAGGTGAGCGCGTTTAGTTTATGCAACGACGGGATTGTATGACCTGCAAATGCCCCCCGCCGGTTGATTGGCCGCGCTCATCCCACCTTCGCCAACGCCGCAGAGGACGCCATGACGAAGTTTCCCTCGCTCGAGACGATGAACCCCTACGAATGGGTCGAGGCCATGCGTGTGTTCCGCGAGGAACTCGTCGACGACGCCGCGTCCATCCTGGACGTGCGTACCCGACCCGTTCACGCCGCCCCGGCGCTACAAGAGCTGCTCGATCGCTATCAGCGCCTGGATACGAACGCTCAATTTTCCGAGGAAATGGCCGACGGCGAGCACACCATCGAGGTGCGAGATTTCGACGACGCGCTGGTCTTTTGGGTCTACCCCACCCAGGAGTACGAGTCGCTCGTCTACACGCGCTACGACTACTGGTGGTTCGATCACCGAGGGCTGGGCCCGCGGACCCGTCGACGCCACGAGATCCACTGTGCGGCGATCATGCGCGTGGTCGAGTTGCTCCCGTGGGCCAACGACGACGATCTGCTCGAACTGGCCGCCATCGAGATGGGGTCACGCGCCGGCGAGTGAGGCTACTTGGGCGGTGGGAAGCCCTGACTCAGAAGGCCAAGCCAGAAGGCCAAGCCAGAAGGCCAAATCAGAGGGACGGCCCTCCGCCGGTGCGCCTTGCTTCGGGGCCGATATCGAGGTGAATTTTGATCTGAGGCGGCTTCTGACCTTTGTGGCGCACGTGCTGGGGGAGAACGAGGTTCTTTTGCACCGTCTTCGAGGCGGTCAGCTCGTCGACCTGAATCGGCTCGGTGCTCAACTCGGTGACGTAGCCTTCCAAAAAGCTGGGGACCAGCACCTCGACCCGCCCCGGCTTCGTGATCACCCGGTCGAGTTGATATCCCTGGGGCAACTTGCCCTGGATGCTGGCTTTGACGGGCAACTGCACTTTGACCAGCTTGTGCGCCTTGAGTCGCAGGCTTCGCGGCTCGATATCGGTCACCGACACACCCGCCGGCTCGTTGAGGTGGTCATCGCCCAAGCTCAACTGCACCGGCCCCTCCTTGATCTTGCCCATGTCGACCGAGATCTTGAGCTGCGACGGCTCGATGCGGTCGAAGGTGCGCTCGGAGCCGCTCAGCTCGACGCGCGCCTTGATCGGCTTGGGATCTTGCAGATACCAGCTCGACTCCAGTCCGCGGTACTCGATGGGCACCTCGTAGGTGCGCTGGACGGTCTCGACCCGGTAGGCAAACAGCACCCACAAAAGTGACGCGATGCCCAACGAGGCGAATTTCAGCCCGACGTTGCGCGTGGCCCAACGCGGCCAGATCGCCCGGCGCTGACCGACGCCTTCATGGCGGGCAAAGCGTTCGATCTCTCGGCGCAACTCGGCCGCCGAGGCCACTTCGACCAAGTCGCCCTCACGCGCCACGCTGATCGTACCGCGCTCCTCGGACACCACGATCACGAATGCATCGCAGCGCTCGGCCAACCCCAGCGCGGCCGCGTGGCGAGTGCCTCCCGGCCCCACCCTGCTCAGATCGGTCGACAGCGGCAAATGCACCGCAAATTTGGCCATGCGCCCCCCGCGCATCACCACCGCCCCGTCGTGACCGGCTGTTTTGGGGTGAAAGATGCTCATCAGCATCGGCACGCTCACCGCCGCGTCGGCCTCAATGCCGCCATGCAGGTGGACGTCGAGAGATTCACGCCCCGGCAACACGATCAGCGCGCCCATCTTCTGGCCGGCGAGCTGGTCGACCGCCTCCACGAGCGTATCGACGCCGCCCAGCTCGACGCCAGACTGCTCGCGCTCCCACCACGTCATCGTGCGCAAGCGTTCGAAGAGGCGGCGGATATCGTCCTGAAACACAATCACCAGCGCGACCACGATCGCCGTCAACCCCACCTGGAACACCATCGAAGTCAGGTACAGGTCGAGCAGTTGCGCCAGCGAGTAGAGCACCGCCACGGTGGCTATCCCGAAGCCGACCACGCGCGAGACTCGGTGACGAAGCCAAGCGAAGACGGCGTAGACCAGCGTTGCGATGACCACCACGTCGATGGCATCGGCCGCGCGCAAGTTCACCGCCAGGGCCTCAAAATACGTACGGAACGATTCGATCATGATCCTTCGCTTTTCAACGACAACGCGAGGTGTGCGACGAGCAGACGGAGCTTCGGATAAGCAGACGGAGCCTCGCGAGGCCCGCCGCGCACGAACACAACGCGCGAACGGAGCAGCTTCATTCCACCCCGCCCACCGTTTCCCCTTGCATCCCAAACACTTGTCACCCCTTGGCAGTGATTAACTTCGTGGGTGCGGGTGAGCAATCAACGGGAACGTAGACGAAGGAGGAGCTGTATGCAGCGATTACTTTCGATTCCGATCGTGGCGCTCGCCCTGGCCATCTTGCCGATGGTCGGCTGCGCGACAGCCGACTCGACGCAGGTCACGGCCAAGGATTACGCCAAACCGCGCGAGACGATCCGCGCCGCTCAGGAAATCGGGGCGAACACCATCCCCCAGGCCAAGCTGTACCTGAGCTATGCGGTCGACGAGGTCAACAAGGCCAACCGCTATCTCAAGAAGGGACAGAACTATGAGGCGCGCCTGTCGTTGGCACGAGCGCAAGCCGACGCGGACCTGGCGCTGACGCTGGCCAAAGAACGACGCATGGTCCAGCAAGTGCGCCAGATCGAAAACCGGATCGAGCGCCTGGAGAACCAGATCGAATGACGCCGCCGCTCGGCTGGTCGGCCTCGGGCCGACTGGCAGTGACTGACGGCACGAGACTGACGACCAGGAGGACGTTGTGAGATTACTTCATCGCTTCAAGTTCGCCGGCCTAGTGGCCGCGCTGAGCTTAATGCTGGGCGCATGCGCGACCACCTCGCCGCCCGAGCAACTCGTAGAAGCCCGCGCAAGTTATCAAAAAGCTCAACAGAGTAACGCCGCCAAATACGCGCCCACCGAGCTGGCACAGGCCAAAAAGGCGCTCTTGACTGCCGAGAAGCAGTTTCAAGAGACGGGCGACGAGGAGATTACGCGCACCCTGGCGTATATCGCCAAGCGCCGCTCCCAAGAGGCCATGGCCCAGGGTAAGGTCAACTTTCTGGTGACCACCCGCCAGGCCAAGCAAAGCGAGCTCTTGGCGCGCACCGAGTCGATGCGCGAGCAGTACCAGCGCCAGTTGATTCGCCAGCGCCAGATGGCTCAGATGAACGAACAACAGCTCGAGCAGAAGCGCCAAGAGCTCGAGCAGGCTCGAGAGGAGCTCGAAGACCAGGGCATGACCGCCGAGCAGCTTCGTCAACGCGAGCGCGAATACGCAGCCGCCATCTCGAAGCTCGAGGTCGAAATCGAGCGGCGCAAGAAAGCCGAACAACAACTGCAAACGGCCATGAACAAACTCGAGGATATCGCCGAGGTGCGCCAGGAAGATGGGCGCGGTCAGGTCATCACCCTCGACAACTCGGTACTCTTCGAGGTCGGCCAATCCGAACTGCTGCCCAACGCGCGCCAGCGCCTCAAGCAGGTCGCTGACGTGCTCCAGATGCAGGAAGATCGAAAGATCGTCATCGAGGGCCACACCGACGCCCAGGGCTCCGACCAACTCAACCAGCGCCTGTCACGCGAGCGCGCCCAGTCGGTCAAAGACTTTCTGGTCTCGCGCGGCGTCGATGCCAGTCGTGTACAGACGGTCGGCTACGGCGAAGACCGTCCCATCGCAACCAACCGCACCGTCGAAGGACGCGCCATGAACCGACGCGTCGAGATCGTCTTGCCCACCGCGGAAGCCGTTGGTGGCGGTCCCGACCAACAGAAGCAACAACAACAGCGAGAGCAAGACGAGCAGATGCAGCAGCAAGAAGACATGGAGATGCAGCAACAGGAGCAAGAAGGCATCGAAATGCAGCAAGACCAAGAGGGCATGGAGATGCAACAAGAAGACATGGAGATGCAGCAGCAAGAGCAAGAAGGCATCGAAATGCAAGAAGAGGAAGGCCAGGCCCCCGAGCAGGACACTGAAGCCGACGAATTCGAAGTCGACGACTTTGGTGAGTAATCAGCGCCGTCCTCTTGTTCGCGCCCCCGGTGACTCGCGTCGCCGGGGGCTTTTTTAAATTCTGAAACGCCTCCCGACGCCGGAGTTGATGAGAAAAGTCGCGCGCTTAGGCTCGACGTGTCGCCGAAAACTCGATCACCTCACAACTCAGCTCCCCACAAGCGCACTTCCCATAACCGGAATCAACCAGGAGACACACCATGGCCATCAAAGTCGCCATCAACGGTTTCGGCCGCATCGGCCGCCTCGCCTTTCGTCAATTCATGGAGGCCGAGGACCTCGAGGTCGTCGCCATCAACGACGTGAGTGACCCCGAAAACCTCGCCTATCTGTTACGCCACGACTCGGCCCACGCCTCGCCGAGCGTCGACGTTGGCACCAGCGAGGGCAAGCTTCACTGGGGCGATCAAACCATCAAGTTTCTCAGTGTGCGAAGCCCCGCCGAGTTGCCTTGGTCTGAGCTGGGAGTCAACATCGTGCTCGAAGCGAGCGGCGTGTTCACCAACCGCGAGGACGCGGCCAAGCACCTGGAGGCCGGGGCCAAACGCGTCATCGTCAGCGCGCCGGCCAAAAACGCCGACATCACACTGTGCATGGGAGTCAACGAGGACAAGTACAACCCCGAAAAGCACACCGTTTTGTCGAACGCTTCGTGCACGACCAACTGCCTGGCCCCAGTCGCCAAGGTGCTCGACGACCAATTCGGCATCGCCAGCGGCTTTTTGACCACCGTGCACGCGGTGACGTCGTCGCAGACCATCGTCGACCTTCCGCACAAAAAGTGGCGGCGCGGCCGTGCCGCGATGACCTCGATTGTGCCGACGACCACCGGCGCCGCGGTGGCGACGACGAAGGTCTTGCCTCAACTCGAAGGCAAGATGGACGGCTTGGCGATGCGCGTGCCGGTGGTCAACGGGTCGATCATCGACTTCGTCGCGCGCACGGAAGGCCCGGTGTCGGTCGACAGCGTCAACAACGCGTTTCGCGAGGCCGCTCAGTCCGAGCGACTTCGCGGCATCCTCGGAGTCAGCGAAGAAGAGCTCGTCTCCAAGGACATCATCGGCTCGCCCTACTCGGCGCTGATCGACGTCGCCTCCACCAAGGTCTTGAGCGACGACACCGTCAAAGTCCTGGCGTGGTACGACAACGAGTGGGGTTACGCGCGACGCTGCGTCGATCTGGCCAGTTATATCGCCCAGCAAGCATAGGGCCTGTATGAGAATAAATGCCCGAGCGAGGGCGAGCTGATTTTGAGGCCATTTTTGTTCGTAAAACGTAGGCTTAGCAGCGCTAAATCGAGGCTTTGCGGGCAAAAATGGACCAAAACTCAGCCGTCATTCGCAACCAAATCAATTTTCATACAAACCCTAACGGTGGCCATCGGCACGAAGCTGCGTAGCTTTGGATGCAACCCCCACAGTATCAACAACGGAGACAACGATGCTCAGCGCGAGTTGGATGATTTTGGCCCTGGCGGTGCTCGTAGGCGTGGTCGTATTTCTCGATATTCAAGAGCACCGCAAAGAGCAGCGGCCATAAGGCGTTCGCGGGCTCGGCTCAGGCAACCGCGCGCACCGGAACGTCGGGGAGCTCGCCCTCGAGGCTACTCCAAGGCACCTCGAGCGTCTCGGTGCGCGCTCCATTGGGGTCGATATACACCCGACGCAATTCGCTCAGGCAAACCACGACGTCTTTGTGATTCTTGCGCGCGAAGTTACTCGCGACCTTGAGCGCCTTGCGTCGCGACAATTTCGAGGAACACTCGAGCGGAGCGACGATTTTTGGGGCCCACTGGACCAAGATTTCGGGGTCGGTCGGCGCGTCGTGGCGTGCGATTTCGACACGCTGGGCGCGGCGCACCTCCTCGTCGTCGATATCGAGCGCCGTCGCAAAGCGCGCCAACACACGCTCGTCGGGAAAGTCCGCCTCGCCGCGCTCGATTTCGCACAGGCGACGGCAACCCTTGGTCACATTCTGATAACCCGCCGCGTGTGCACATTCCTTGCGCGACATTCCGTGCCGGGCGCGCGCCTCGCGAAATAGCTCGGCGAGCGTGGGCGCATCTTCAGTCTGTTTCTTTCGTCCGAAAAGCCACATGGGTAACTCCCGTCGCGTTGAACGCGTGAACGATAACGACTGACTGCCATCCGAAGAATTACAGTGTTATCAAGAATTTACACCCCACTAACGACCCACCCCGATCGGTTATTCTGCTAACACCAAAAAATTACACCCGCCCCCTACCTACCCCCTTCCTTCCCCCCTCCTATCCCTTGACCTCCCCTCCCCCGTGCCCATCACTTTCGAAGTCCCATATTCGCACAACGGAGCGCTCATGGCCAAAAACAGCAATCAACTCCACGAAGCTGTCGAGGCACTCGACCCGGAGACGATCGACCGACACCGCGCCATCGTCTCGTTGGTCGAGGAGTTCGATGCCATCGACTGGTACCAGCAGCGCATCGACGCCACCGACGATGAAGAGCTCGCCGCCATCCTCGCCCACAACCGCGACGAGGAGCGCGAGCACGCAGCAATGACGCTCGAGTGGTTACGGCGACGCGACCCGGGCCTGGACAAAGTGCTGCGCACTTACTTGTTCACCGAGGGCAGTATCGTCGACCTCGAAGAGGAGGAGGAGGAAGGCGGCTCGAGCGGGCACGCCCGTCCTCGCAGCGGCGGCGACGGTTCACTGGGCATCGGCAGTCTGCGACAGGAGCGATCATGAATGACTTGTTTCGAGAGCGCGCGCCGATCACCGAGGAGGCTTGGCGCGAGATTGAAGAGGAAGCCGTCCGCGTGCTCAAGCGCACCCTCGCCGCCCGCAAGATCGTCGACTTCTCCGGCCCCCACGGCTGGAAGAAGTCCTCGGTCGACCTGGGGCGCGTCGAGCCATTGAGCGACGCCCCGCAGGCAGGCACCGAGGCCAACATTCGCAAGGTTCAGCCACTGGTCGAACTCCGCGTCCCCTTCGAGTTATCCCGACGCGAGGTCGAAGCGGCCGGGCGCGGTGCCGAGAACCCCGAGCTCGAACCTGTGACCGACGCGGCCCGTAAGGCGGCCTTGGCCGAAGACCGCAGCGTATTCCACGGCTTTCGCCAAGCAGGTATCGATGGAATCTTCGAGGTCAGCGCGAGGCTCGAGTCCTCGGCCTCGCCCGGCTTCGAGAATTATCCCATCATCGTGGCCGAGGCCCTCGACCGGCTGCGTATCGAGGGCGTCAGTGGGCCCTATGCCATTGTGCTCGGCCGCGATTGCTACACCGGGCTGTCGACCACCCATATCGACGGCTACCCGGTCATCGAAGACGTCAAGCGCATGCTCGACGGTCCTGTGATCTGGGCGCCAGGCGTCGATGGCGCCGTCGTCACAAGCCTTCGCGGCGGCGACTTCGAGCTTACCGTCGGCCGAGACTTCTCCATCGGCTACCTGAGTCACGACGTCGACAAGGTCCAACTGTACCTCGAAGAGAGCTTCACCTTCCGCATCCTCGCCCCTGAAGCGGCCGTTCCACTTCCTACCGTCTGCAAGTAGCCGCCAGCGTGGGTGTATTCAGAGAAATGTCGCTTTCCATTTTGTCTTGAGCTTCGGGTCCGTTACAGTAGGGGGGAGTGTTCCATTTTATGTTCCCCTGGATACCTGCGATGTTCGAGCGCTATCCACTTATAGCCGTTGCCCTTCTGTTCGGTCTCCTGACGGCGTGCGCCAGCGGTGACCCACCGCAATCCTCCGGCGGAGAGGACGGTGGCACGCTGATCGACGAAGATACCGATAATAACAACGGCGTCGAACCGGACGCCGGCGATGTGGGCGAGCCCGATGTCGAAAAGGATACCGGACCGACCTATCGGCCTCCGGAGTTCTACCACTCGACCTCCGGCGGAGGTCTGACGACCTCCGGCGAGTTCAAGTTACAGATGAACTTCGGCGCGCCCATCCCCCGAGGGACTTCCTCGAACAGCGAGTACCGCCTCCGGTTCGGGCCGGTGAGTCCTTGAGAATCTTTTTTGGCGTCACGCAGTGCCAGACCGTCAGCCGAAAGGCTGACCGAAGAAAACGCTAGCCAGTGAGATGGGCTAGCAGGAGAAGCTATGAAGCTCAGAAGTTTGATTTTGCTCGTTATTTTGTTGTTGGCTGTGCCGTCGGCGGCCTCGGCAGAAGTCCCCGGATATTTTCCGGTACAGGCCTACCTGACCGACTCGAGCGGCGTGCCGATCGACGGCGACGTCGACTTGGAGTTCAACATCTACGATGCCGCCACCGGCGGAGCGGTGCTCTTCAGCGAAACGCAGACGGTGCAGGCCAATGCCGGCGCGTTCACTGCGTACCTGGGCACCAACAGCGAGCTCGACCTGAGCCTCTTTAGTGACAGCCAAGATCTCTTTTTGGGCGTGACGGTCAACAACGGTGACGAACTCACTCCCCGCCAACGGCTGGCCACAGTGCCGTTTGCCGCACGCGCCATGAGCGCGGCGAGCGCCGACGACGCCAAGACCCTCGACGGCCGACCGGCGACCGACTTCGAGCCGATCACCTACACGGCAGCCGCGCCGCTCGAGATCGACGCCAACAACCAAGTGAGCATCACGACCACCTGCGCTACCGACTCCATTCTCAAGTGGACCGGCAGCGCCTGGGAGTGCACGCCCGACGCCCAACTCACCGCCACGGGCGCCATCGAGCTCAACGGCAGCACCATCGGACTGGTCACCTGCCCCAACGGACAGGTCCTCAAGTCTGACGGCACTAACATGGCCTGTGCCGAGGACGCCGACACGACCTACACCGCCGGCAACGGTTTGAGCCTGGCCGGCGGCGCCTTCGCCGTCGACTACACCTCGACGCAACGGCGCGTAAGCGGCGCGTGCAACGGCACCAACGGTCAAGACTACATCACCGGCATTCTCGCCGACGGCACGGTCGTCTGCGGCACCGACTCGGATTCAGGCGGCGATATCACCGCCGTCAACGCCGGCGACGGACTCGCCGGTGGAGCCGCCAGCGGCGCAGCGTCGCTTCGCGTCGCTGCCGGCGGCATCGCCTCGTCGATGCTCCAGGACGGCGCGGTCACCTCCGCCAAGCTCGCCAGCGGCGCGGTCACCTCGGCCAAAATCGCCACCGGCTCGGTCACCAACACCAAGTTGGGCGCAGGCGCCGTGACGAGCGCCAAGATCTCCGACGGCACCATCACCGGCAGCGACATGGCCGCCGGCACCGTGGGCTCGCGCGAATTGGCCACCGGCGGCGTCACCAACTCCAAGTTGGCCAACGACGCGGTCACCTCTGCCAAGATCTCCGACGGCGCCATCACCAACGCCGACATCTCGAGCACTGCCAGCATCGACGCGAGCAAGATTAACTTCGGCTCGAGCGGCACGACGACGACCACCACCTTCGGCACCTTCCGCCCGGTCGCTATCTGCCCCGTCGGCGGCAATGATGGGCCCCCGTGCAACGGTGCTCAGCCCGGGACGTTCTGCGAGGCTGACAACAGCGAACTCGACGGCACCCTGGATAACTGCAGCGCCTTCGACTGGTACTTCCGCACCAACTAAAACGTCACCTCTCCATGTCCGACAGCAACCGCAAGTCGTTGCCGGTCCCCAGGGTACTTCGCCGCGTGGGGGCCGGCGCCAAAAACGCGCTGACAATCCTGAAACGAGGCCGGCTGGGCGCCCCCTACCGCGCCTCGTTTGACGTTGTGCGCCAGGAGCGCACCTACGCGCTGCGCCACTACCACGGTGACGACAGCGTGGAGGCGGTCGCCCCCGTCTTGCTCGTCCCGCCGTTGATGGTCACCTCCGAGATCTACGACATCTCGCCGGAGTTGAGCGCCATCAACTTTTTGGGCGCCAACGGTATGGATGTGTGGCTGTGCGACTACGGCAACCCGCTGGCCGAAGACGACGGCCTCGAGCGCACCCTCGACGACCATATTCTGGCCGTCGACGACGCCATCGAGACCGTCGCGCGCGAGACCGGCCAGAAGGTCCACCTGCTCGGCTACTCCCAAGGCGGCATGTTCTGCTACCAGGCCGCCGGCTACCGGCGCGCGAAGGATATCGGGTCGATTATCACCTTCGGCAGCCCGGTCGACATCCGAAAGAACCTGCCGGTCAGAGTCCACGACGATATCGCCGCGCGCCTCATCAAGGTCGCCCGTCAGGGCCTCAAGGGCCCCATCGAAGACCTCGACGGCCTTCCCGGTTGGCTCACAAGCCGCGGGTTCAAGCTCCTCAACCCGCAAAAGGAGCTGGGCCAGATCCTCGACTTCTTCGGGCTCCTGCACGACCGCGACGCCCTCGAGCAACGCGAGCCCAAGCGCCTCTTCTTGGGCGGTGATGGGTTCGTGCATTGGCCCGGCGAGGCGCTCCGTGACTTCATCGACCAGGTCATCGTCCAGAATCGCATGGCCTCGGGCGGCTTTGTGGTCGACGGGCGCACCTTTAGCCTGTCGGACATCGACGCGCCCATCCTCTACTTCGTCGGCCAGCGCGACGACCTGGCCCGTCCGGCGGCCGTACGCGCCATCGAACGCGCCGCGCCCGACACCGAGACCCACGGCGTCGACATCCCGGCGGGCCACTTCGGCCTCGTCGTCGGCTCCACCGCGATGGGCACCGTCTGGCCCACCGTCGTCGACTGGGTGCGCTGGAAGGCTGGCGCGGCCGACGACAAGCCCGAGTTGCTGCGCCCGCAAGCCGAACGCACGCAGGACGACGCCAAGCCGGTCGACCCGCAGTCGAACGACGACTCGAATACCCGCATGCTCTACGACCTGGCCACCGAGCTCGCCGACGGGCTGTGGCACAAGCTGGGCGACGTCTCGCGCGACTTCAGCAATATCGTCGACACGGTGCGCTGGCAGCTACCGCGGCTGGCCCAGCTCGAAAACCTCGACGACGGCCAGCCGGTCAATATCGGCCTCGCCCTCGAAGAGCAGGCCCACGCCATCCCCGACAAGACCTTCTTTTTGTGGGACGGACGCGCGTTCACCTACGCGCAGGCCAACCGCCGCGTCAATCAACTGCTGAGCGCCATGGTCGACGACGGCGCCAAGCCGGGCCAGCATATCGGGGTGTTGATGGACAACCACCCCGACCTGTTGACTGCGGTAGCCGCCATCAACCGCCTCGGCGCGGTGGCCGTCTTGCTCAACTCCGGGCTCCGCGGCGTCTCGCTGACACAAGCGCTCGAAGCCGCCAACGTTGAGTGGCTCGTGTGTGACCCCGCCCACGTCGACACCTCGCGCACAGGCTTCGACGCCGGCCCCATCGGCGTCCTGGGCGCCCACGACGAGGACCGCCCACTTCCCGACGACGTCATCGATCTGGAAGCCAACCTCGACCCACAGGTCGACGCGCCGCCCGAGGGCATCGAGGCGAACGCCGGCCTGGCCGGCGACCTGGCCATGCTCATCTTCACGTCCGGCACCACCGGGCTCCCCAAGCCCGCCAAGATCACCAACCGGCGCTGGGCGATGGCCGCACTCGGCGCGGCTGCCGCGTGCATGCTCTCGCCCAAAGATACCGTCTACTGTGCCCTGCCCCTGTATCACGCCACCGGCCTTTTGGTCGGCTGCGGCGGCGCGCTCATCGGCGGCGCTCGCCTGGCGCTGGCGCGTGAGTTCTCGGTGCGTCAATTCTGGTCGGAGGTGCGCCGCTACGGCGCCACGGTCGTCTTCTACGTCGGCGAGATGTGCCGGTATCTGGTCAGCGCCCCCGAGCAGCCCAACGAACACCGCCACCCGGTGCGCATGTTCGTCGGAAACGGCATGCGCGCGGAGGTCTGGAACAAGCTAGTCGATCGATTCGGGCGCGTCCGCGTGCTCGAATTCTACGGCTCGACCGAAGGTAACGTCGTCTTGGCAAACTTCGGCGGCGAGAAAGCGGGCTCGGTGGGCCGTCCCCTGCCGGGCACCGACGAGATCACGCTGGTGCGCTACGACGCCGCCTCGGGCCAGCCGCTGCGCGACGACGCCGGCCGGCTCCGAAGCTGCGGCGACGACGAGCCCGGGCTGCTGCTCGCGCGCATCTCCGACAGCCACCCGCTCGCCTACTTCGACGGCTACCTCGACGCCGAGCAGACCGAGCAGAAGATCATCCGCGACGGCTTCCACGACGGCGACGCCTGGTTCAACACCGGCGACGTCTTGCGCCGCGACGCCGACGGCGACTTCTGGTTCGTCGACCGCGTCGGCGACACCTTCCGCTGGCACGGTGAGAACGTCTCCACCCAACAGGTCGCCCAGGTGCTCGACGAGGCCTCCTTTTGCAAGATGACCGTCGTCTACGGCGTCGAGGTCCCCGGCTACGACGGCCGCGCAGGCATGGCCGCCATGGTCCTCGACGACGACGCCGAGTTCGACGGCGACGCCCTCTTCGCCCTCGTCGACGAGCACCTCTTTCCGGCCGCCCACCCGCGTTTTGTGCGCCTTGTGGACGCGCTCGAGCACACCGACAGCTTCAAGTTCATCACCACCACGCTTCGCGACGAAGGGGCCAATCCGACCGCGATCGACGATCCGATTTACGTCTACGACGCCGACGCTCGGACCTATCGGCCGCTCACGCCCGACGCGTGGGTCCCGGAGGGGCTCTAACCGTATAACACCCTCAGTCCACCACCCTCTGCTTCAACCATTCGCGAATCTCCCCGATATAGTCGAACCGCCCGAAATGCGCCAAATGACTCCCCGAGAACCAGCGGATCTCCGGGCAGTCCCAGTGCTCCCAAAGGGCGAGCACCTGGGCGGGGCGCACGATGCGGTCGCCGGCGGCGCCCACGATAAGGACACGGTCTTTGGGCACGCGTAGCTCGTGGCTCAGCGGGCTATGCACCGCCCACGCCTGACGAAACCCCTCCAGGTCGAGTCCCGACGCCTCGGCGCTCTGTCGCTGCGGGTGATTCTGGCCGTGCCACCACAGCAAATCGGAGAACGACGACGGCGCGATGACCGGCACCACGAAGTCGAAGTCGTCCGACACACTCGCCAGCAACGAGGCGGTGTAGCCGCCCAGGCTGATCCCCATCAACCCGATGGGGCCCTCGGCGCCGTGGCCGCGAAGCCAGCCGATGAGGGTATGCACGTCGAAGACGGCCTGGCCGAAGGCCTCGTTGGTGCGGCGAAGGTCGCGGCTGGGGAACATCTGGCCGGAGAAGAGCGCGCCCTGGGGCGTGCGCGGGCCGTGAAAAGGCAGCGTCATCAGCGCCACGTCGAAGCCATCGCGGTACAGACACGAGGCTGCGAAGATATGCTCCTCCATCCACAGGCGCCCGCCGCACCAGCAGTGAAGACACAGGATGGTGGGGTGAGCGCCTTCGCGGTGACGCCAGATGCGCGCGGTGCACATCTCGTTGGGCGAGTGCTCGCCGTAGTCGTCCACAAAGGCCGGGTCGAAGGTGTGATACCCGCTCTCGAAGCTCACCTCGAGGCGCTCGCCGCCGGGAATGTCGCCCAGGTGGCGCACCATGAACGGCCCGCCCTCGCCGCGGGTCTCGAAGAAGCCCTCGGGCTCGTCGAGCAGGTGCGCGTCGGCGTAGGTGTCGCGGATCTGCTCGATTTGGGTGGAGACGTCGCCGTCGAGGTCGGGGCGACTCTCCGACAAGAAGAGGCGCTCCATCAGGTTGAGCGCGGCGCGGTCGACGAGCGCGCCGTTCCAGCTGAGCACGCGTTGGAGCATGCCGGGCGTCCACGGCTCGTGGTCGTCGAGCCCGGGCATACCATCGTCGAAATCACGGTCGAGTAGATCGTAGGGTTGACTCGGAGCGTCCATATCGCCCCCTGCGTAAGAGTTGGTTTCCTCCCAGAAGATAAACGCTACTGCCTCGACTGCATCGATTAGAACAGGCGGCCGCACCGGATCATTCACCCCCCTTTTTGTTCCGGTGGGGGTCGTCGCGGTTGCAGATGTGGCTAAGTTGTCACTACAGCCCGATACACGAACAGGGGAAAGAGCACTCACACACCGCGACGCCGGCGCATTGACGGCATGGGGAGCCGTGCGTCGGCCCGGTCGACGCTGATGCGGGGGAACACATCCAGCGCTCGGTGTCTCAGGCACGGGTGAGGGGTTCGTGCGGGATACGATTCGACGAAACAACGCACCTAGGGAGGTGGCGAATGATTTCTGAGGACCTGTACCGCGACGTACTGCCGGACTGGACCCGGCTGCGTATGCTCGAAGAAGCCGAGGACGAGGCAGCCGCCGAGTTGCTCGTCGCGATTACGCTTCTGGGCGACGAGGCCAACGACGGGGATACCTACACGCGGCTCAAGCAGATGTGGCTCGAACTTCTAAGCGGTCACGACGAGACCGCCCGGGCCGCGCTGGCCGCGCATATCGACACCTCGCACGACCGCGTCCAGAGCCTGTTCGACCACCCGCACGCCTTTGGCATCCTGCTGGCGTCGGCCTGCAGCCGGCTGCGCTCGCCGATCACGCAGTTCCACGTGATGTGCCTGTTCTGCGTGACCGTCTTCGCATCGGGCCCCGACGAGCGCCAAATCGAGCTGTGCTATCGTATCGGCAGGAAGTTCGGCATGGTCGAGGGGCGCGTCGAAGAGCTGTTCGGGCGCATGTGGGCCGCCTATCAAAACGTCACCGCGCAGGCCAAGGGGCTCGACTACGCCCAGGAGTACACCGCGGGCACCCACTGGCGGCGCAACGCGGCCGACTTTCGAACGTCCAATCCGTTCCAGAAGCCGGCAAGATAACGAGTCACAGTTGCAGTACGCCGACGGGGAGCCGGGTCGCACAGACGCCCCGGGGGGAGACGCCTGCGACCACGGCTCCCCGTCGGTCGATTCATCCTCGGTCAGCTCTTACGCTGCCGAATCTACGGTGTGTAATTGGCACACTTGTCGACGAAGACTTCGTCGGTCGAAGTCGTGTCGTACCAGACACAATACTCGAACAGGGTGTCCGGCTGGGGGTCGCTGCGCCAGTCGATATTCTTGAGGTTGAACAGGCCGTGGCCCCACAGATCTTCGAGGGCGTTGTAGCGGTCCTGGGTCAGGAAATCGAGCAGCCGGTCGTCATAGAACGCCGCGTCCATCTCGCTTTCGGTGATGGGGCTGTCGACGTCGCTCGACACATACAGCGCCGCGCACAGGTCGTTCGACCCTCCGCGCTTCTCCATCCAACAATCGGCGATCACCAGTGACATCTCGTAGATGTCGTTGGTCAGCGGCTCGTGATTGGGGACCGGGTCCGAGTTCGAGATCTGGACCGGCACCCCGCAGAAGCCCTCCAGCGTGCAGCCCTCTCCGGACGGACAATCGTCGTCGCCGTAGTTGGCGTTGGCGTCCCAGTGGCGACACTCCACGCAGCGCTGCGCGTCGGAGTCGCAGTGGCCCAGGTCGCCCGAGCAGGTATTCACCGCGCAGAAATCACCGGTGCACACCCCGCCGTCACAGGCGAAGCCCTCGAGGCATTCGGCCGCATCGGTGCAACTCTCGCCCTCGACCCGACGGCACTCCGAGACCGTCGTATCGCAGCGCGCGCCCTCACCGCACTCGCCGTCTCGCTGGCACGGCCCTCCGATGGCGACCACACACCGGTCGGTGGTCTCGGTGCCCGTGCAACTGGCGTTCTGCTGCGAGCACTCGTCGATCGTGCCGTCGCAGTTGTCGTCGACGCCGTTGCACGCCTCGGCGGCGTCCGGGTTGATCAACTCGTTGGTGTCGTCACAGTCGTCGCCGGTGCTCGGGCAGTCGGTGTTGCTTCCCGCCACGCCGAACCCGTCGCCGTCGGCGTCGGTGCAGTCGCTCGGACACGGGTTGTCGATGCCGTCGCAGTCATCGTCGGTGCCGTTGTCGCACACTTCCTCTTGGCGCGGGTTGACGTTCGGGTCGGTGTCATCGCAGTCCGGCCCCAAGCACCCTTCCCCGTCGCCATATCGGTCGCCATCGTGGTCGATGCAGTCCTGCTCGCAGGGCTCGTCGCCCTGCCGACAGTCGTTGTCCCGCCCGTCGCCGCACACCTCCTCGGCGCCCGGATAAATCTCGGGATCACTGTCGTCGCAATCCGACCCTTTCTCGCACTGCGCGCTCAGCCCGAGGTAGCCGTCGTCGTCACGGTCCTCGCACGCCTCTTGCTGGGTGTTATTTCCCTCGACCAGCGGCTCGTCACTGCCTTCGGCGCAGCCGGCCGCCAAAAACAAAATGGCAATCAGTGGGTACAAACGGCGCATCTTTCGTTCCTACGGTAAATCTCTTTGGTGACCAATACAGCCACGACGATAGCATTTTGGTTGTCGGGGGGCCACACAACCGTGATCACCGGCGGAGCGCAAGGCCGCGCTCGAGTGGGTCATGTGTCGGGTTGGGGTTCTTGTCATGACAAACTGCGGGTCGACGCGTCGAGTTGACCTACCGAGCTTGCAGAACCCCGGCGGCGAGCGTGGAGTTGGCGTTCTGGAGACGCAGAACCCCGAAGCGACGCGGCCAGATGGCGTTCTGGCGTCGACAAACCTCGGACCGACGCCGCTAGATGGCGTACTCGTGTCGACAAACCCCGGCGCGACACGCCCAGTAGGTGTTCCAACGGGATACAAACACCATTTCGACATGTAGAGTTGGTGTTCTGACGAAACAGAAACACCATTTGACGTCTAAAGTTGGTGTTCTGGAGACAAAAAACCCCGACTCGCCGCGGCGAGTCGGGGTTTTGCGTGTCCAGTGCGAGCGAACGCCTCGGAGTTATGCCTCGACGGGCTCGGCGTCCGCCTCGGGGTCGCTGACCTGCAGGCCGGCGACGCGGTCGCGCGAGCGCTCGAAGAACGACGTCATTTTCTGGTCGAATACCGTCTCTTGAACGTGTGCCTCTCCTTTTTGGGGCCACCCGCGTGTTTTTGGGGCCACCCGCGTGGCCGTGTTGATGTACGTCCCCCCTTGCGTGAACAAGGGTCCCCATATGCTGCGAAGTGAGCCCATTGTGGGGGATGAGGCAAGTGGGCACGGTCACGGAGCCGGTCACGGGTGCCGGTCACGGAGCCGGTCGCCGGTCGCCGTGACCGCGACCGTCTCACCATCCAACACAAATGGCGAAAGCGCACAACCCGGTCGGGGCGCGCGGCTTGGCCGGGGCGCGGTCGTCTCGACCGCCGGCGGTGCCTCTGGCCCGCCGTACATGGACGACTGCTGGGAGGTTTCGATCTGTAGGCATTGCCGACTCGCGGCGATGCCCTCCCGGCGGCCTCCGCCGCCTGCCCCTGTACCATTTTGAGAGCCCACTCGCTCCGAATCATCGAGGAGGCATGGGGACATTCGAGTTTGGTGGCCTTGCAAGCGAGCGACGCCTGCTACATAGGGCGCCCTGAACTGCGGGCGTTAAGGACATAGGGGCTGCGTGTTGCTAGAGGTTCCAGGTTGCCGACCTGCGAATTGGAACCACCTCGCGACTCGCAGCCCCTATGTCCTTAATTGCTTATGTAGCAGACGTTTCTCACATCGAGGCCCACACAGCGCAGCTACCACGGTCGATTTACCCCGTGACCGGTGCCGGTGCCGGACACCGTGACCGTGGCAGAGGCGCACAAACGGGTCGCGGCGCGCGGCGTCCTCGCCCGCCCCAGCTTGCGTGTCTTTTGCAAGGCGTACGCCTTGCTCGAACACGTGCGGGGCCCGAGACGGACCCCGGCGGTCGAGACGACCGCGCCCCAACCGTCAATGCGGCGCATCGCCTAAGATGTGCGGGATGGTGAGCCGCGACCGCGACCGTTCCCTTGACCGGAACTTTTCTCGCCGTCCGTTGTCTCTCCTAGTGTACGCCACATTGACCAAGGCCTTCGATGGCCAACAAGCCCCGGGAGAGGCTGCCATGACCACTGCTGCTATTGACCCGAACCTCCTTGCGCAGGCGCTCTCGCGCCCCAAACCCGTCGACACCGAGACGGCGCCCTACCTGGGCGTGAGCGCCTTTTTCCACGCGGCGTTTTTGCTCCTGGCGATGATCGTCCCGCCCGGCGCGGCCACGATGGAGCTCGACGGCGTCTCCGAGCAGGACCGTTTCGTCGAGATCGCCACGAGCCCGATGCAGGACATGCCGCAGCCCGTCGAGCCGACGAGTAGCTCGTCCGAGGGCGGCCCCGACTCCTCCGAGCAGGCCGCCAAACACGCCGGCGCGGAGGGCAAGGCGGGCGCGAAGGAGGCGGCCGACACCGGCAACCGCATGGCCATCGAGGGCGCGCCAGACGACCTGCCGCCCGAGATCGCCCAGCGCCGCGACCAGCGCATCGCCAGCGCGGCCGGCGTCGAGGCGATCTTCAACAACACGCAGAGCGCCTGGGCGGGCACCGGCGAGCGCACCGTGGGCACGCAGGCCATCACCGCCCTGGGCAACCTCGACGGCCACGAGCCCGGCGCATCGAGTGGGTTCGGCGGGCTGGGCGTGCGCGACTCGGGGCGCGGAAGCGGCGGCGACGACACGAGCTTCGGCATGGCCGAAGTCGACACCAACGGCCCCGGCGGAGGCGGCGACGGCGACGGCTCGGGCCCGCCGCGGGCCGCGATCGCCGAGCGCGACAACAAGCTTCCGCCGGTCGTCCCCGGCCCGCCGGTCGTCGAAGGCCCCCTCGACAAGGAGATCATCCAACGCGTGGTGCGCCGCCACCGCCGCGAGATCTCGTACTGCTACGAGTCCCAACTCCAGCAAAACCCGCGCCTCGAGGGCCGCATCGTGGTGAACTTCAAGATCGCCTCGAACGGCCGCGTCGTCGCGGCGATGACCAAGTCGACCACGATGAACAACCGCCGCGTGGAGAGTTGCATCGCCAACAAGATCCGCCACTGGAACTTCCCCGCCCCGTCGACCACGGGGCTGGTGTCGGTCAACTACCCGTTTCGGTTCACCCCGCAGAACTAGGCAACTACACGAGCGTTTCTCATGATTCGTTGCGGGGGCATCTTGCCCACTTCGGTGCGTGGGCATCTTGCCCTCGCCTGCGAGCGCTGCAAGCGCCGCGCTCGCCACGCCCGTCCCCGACCAATTCGGGCCTTGCGCCCAGTGAGCATGCGGTCGATGATACATAGGCTGAGGACGACCTCACCCACCACAATCAGCGGCTCTCTATTTGTTAGTCTGGAGCTTCGGTATGCCCGCAGAACACGCCTCGCATATGCACGTCACCTTGGGCCTGGTCAGCGGACAGAACCGCGTCGGCTATCTCAAGAAGTTCGACCCGGCCGCCTCCGATCTGTTGCTCATCTGCCCGCGAAAGAACGCCGAAGGTCGCGCCGTCGACGTCGAATTGGCCGTGCCCGCGCATGACCTGTGCTTCGTGGCGTTTCACAAAGCGGTCGGCGACGACGACGGGCACACCGAGGAGCGAGACGACCGCCCCGACTTCTGCGTGCACCTGCCGGGCAGCCGAAAATTCGTGGTCACCGCCGATCCCGACGCGGTCGACCGCAAGCCGGGCTTTTTCGCCGATCCCATCTCCCACTACAGCTGGTTCGAGCGCATCTTCTTCTACGCGCACGGCATCAACGCCGTCGAAGATATGGCGCCGCTGGGCTCCCTGCTCGTCGCCGCGGGCGTGGTCCCGCCGGATGCCATCAAAGACGGGCTGCGCGAGCAGGCTGCACTGCAAAATACGCCGGTCGGCCAGATCTTGGTCGAGCAGGAGGCAGTCACTTCGGAGGCGGTTGAAGAGGCGGCGACTTTGCAGGAGCAGTCTGCGGCCGAGGCCGAGAAAAACCCGCGCTCGAACCGGCGCCTGCGCCTGGGCGAGGTCCTCGTCGACGCGGGTTTGGCCACCGAGCAGGACATCGAGGATGCGCTGGCCGAGCAAAAGCGCCGCCGCGGCATGCGCCTGGGCCAGGTGCTCGTCGAGATGGGCATCGTCAGCGAGCGCGAGATTTCGGAGACGCTCGCCAAGAAGTTCAACCTCGAGTTCGTCGACCTCAACGACCGTAAGATCGACCCCGAGGCCGCCGACGAGGTGCCGCTGGACATCATCGAGCGCTTCGAGTTGGTGCCGTTGAGCACGAGCGACACCGAGCTGGTGCTGGCGATGGCCGACCCACTCGAGATGGAGCCGCTCGATTTGCTTCGGTTCTCGCTGGGCAAAAAGATTCGCGAGGTCGTGGCCACGCCCTCGCAGATCGAGCGCCTGTCTCACCACTATATCGAGCAGCGCGCACGCGACGAGCGCGCCGCCGAGCTCGAGGCGATCTTGCAGGAGCTGCACGCCGAGGCCGAGCGCCACGTGCGCACCAGCGACGCCGACGTGCGCCTCGACGACACCCAGGACGGCGCCATCGTGCGGATGGTCAACCAGATCATCATCGACGCCTTCCGCCGCGATGCCTCGGACATCCACATCGAGCCCAACGGTGAGGAGGCGCCGGTGCAGGTGCGCTTTCGCATCGACGGGGTCTGCGAGACCTACCGCGAGATCCCGGCGGCGCACCGCGCCCCGCTCGTCGCGCGCATCAAGATCATGGCCAACCTCGACATCACCGAGCGCCGAAAGCCCCAGGACGGCAAGATCAAAGTGCAGGTCGGCTCACGCAAGCTCGAGCTGCGCGTGGCCACCGTCCCCACGGTCAATCGCGACGAAGACGTCGTACTGCGCATCTTGGCCAGCGGCGACGCGATGCCGCTGGAGCAGTTGTCGTTCAGCGACGAGAACCTGCGCGAGCTCAGAAAGGCGGTGCAGACGCCCTACGGCCTGATTCTGGCGGTGGGGCCGACCGGCTCGGGTAAGACGACCACGCTGCACGCGCTCCTGGGGAGCATCAACAACGTCGAGCGCAAGATCTGGACGGCCGAAGACCCCGTCGAGATCACCCAGGCGGGCCTTCGCCAGGTGCAGGTCCACCCCGACATCGGCTTCACGTTCGCCAACGCGCTGCGCTCGTTTTTGCGCGCCGACCCGGACGTCATCATGGTCGGCGAGATGCGCGACAAGGAGACGGCGACCATCGGCATCGAGGCGTCGTTGACCGGCCACCTGGTCTTCTCGACGCTGCACACCAACAGCGCCCCGGAGACGGTCACCCGCCTGGTCGACATGGGCCTCGACCCGTTCAGCTTCGCCGACGCGCTCGTGGCGGTGGTCGCCCAACGCCTGGCGCGCCGGCTGTGCGTCAGTTGCCGCGAGAAATACGAGGCGAGCGACGACGAGCGCAACGAGATCGCCGAGTTGCTCGGCGAGGATCGACTCGCCGAGCGCCTCGACGGAAGGCCGCTGACGCTGTGGCGAGCCAAAGGCTGCTCGCTCTGCGACCACAAGGGCTACCGCGGCCGCGTGGGCATCCACGAACTCTTGCTGACCAGCGAAGAATTGCGCCAGGCGATTTACCGGCGCCAGTCGGTCGACGATATCCGCCGCGTCGCGCGCGAGTCGGGGATGCGCACGCTCATCGAAGACGGCGTCGAAAAGTGCCTCGACGGCATCACCGACCTGAGCCAGATCCTCGCTGTGTGCAGCCGCTAACGCGCCCGAATGGCGACCCTCGCCCGCTTGTCGGTGTACTCGCGCGCCCAGCTCTCGTAGCCGACGAAGGCCAACCCGCTGAGGCAGAAGATCGGCAAGAGCGCATACCACGCCGGGTCGAAGGCCAGGTGGGTATAGGCCGCTCCGATCATGATGATGCCCAGGTAGCCGGCCGCAAAAGGCGCGGTCTGCGGGATCACCAGAAGGATGGCGGCGATGAACTCGGACGCCCCGATGAAGTACAGGAAGTCTTCGGAGTAGCCCCACTCTGAGAAGCGGTGGAGCACGTCGTGGAAGTCGGCGAGCTTTGGGATGCCCGCCAGGATATAGACGACCGACAGCGAGATCGACGCGGTCCAATAGCCCACAGTGCGCGACCTCTTCCACCACGGCAACTTCGCCGCCGACGAGGTCGAGACCTGGTCCTCACGTCTGACCGACTCGGCGCGTATGAAGTAGACGAACAGCGCGGTCAAGAAGGCCACCGGGACTGCAACGAACAGGGCGATGATATCGATCGCTGGCATGATGCACCTCGCATCCTCTCGGGAAGATTAAACAACTAGCCTCCCAGATAAGATGAAATACAAGCCGGCGCCGTTACATCGGCTCGGTCGATAGCCCCCATTGAAAGAGCCAAAGCTCGTGGAGAGAAAGGTTCAGGGGTTGCCGCGGTAGATTTGGATGGGCTGCTGGCCCTGTCGATAGCGCGAGCCGCCGAGTCCATGGCCCAACCCGCGCCCGCTCGACACGTTGTAGCGATAGCTGTCGTAGATACGGCTCTGGTCGAAGAGAGTTCGACTCAACCAGCGCCCTTGACGCATCGCACCGACGCCCTTCGAGAGTAGAGTCGCCAGGAAATCATCGCTGGATTCGACCAACCCCTTGATGCGAGGGCTATCCTGGGCTGCTCGCGCCAACGTCCGCGCGGCCGCGTCTTCGTCGCCGGCACGCTTGTAGGCCAGCGCCAAGGTAATCAGGAACTCCGAGCGCTTATAACTCGAGGCCGCCACAGCCTGACGACTGAGCATCACTGCCTTTTTGGCGTCGCCTCCGTTGAGCGCCAGGTTCAACGCGCGGGCGTTCAGCAATTCGTCGAGCCCGCGCATGCTGCCGCCGCGCAGGCGCTCGTAGTGGTGCGCCATGACATACCAACGCTCGGCGCGCTCGAGCAGACGTGCCTCGACGAAGAGCCGCCCGACCGCCTCGACCCACTGAGATTCGTCGATCAGATGAGGCGCATCCAAGAACCCCGGGACCGTGCGGTCGAAGAAGGCCACGCCCCAGCTTGCCTTATCGGCGGTCAGCACCGCGTTAAGCGCCAGGTGCAGCGGGTGGCTCCACGACTTGCCCGAGACGCTGGGCAAGCGAATCAGTCGCTCGAGATAAGCCTCGGCGAGGGGCATTTGGTCAGCCTGGAGCGCCACAGAGGCCACCGAGCCGAGTACATTGGCGTCGGCCTGACGCCCCACCAACCCGCGGTCGATATCCTCCTTGGCGCCTTTCTGGCCGCTGGCCAAGCGCCACAAACCACGAGCCAGATATGAGCGACGCAGCTTTCCGCCCTCGGCGAACGCGCGCTCGGCCATCGCACCGCCGAGCTCGAGGTGGCCGGCCAAGGTGTACTCGTACGATAGGCCCGCCGCCTCCAACTCGGGGTTCGCCGCCCGATCAACCGCGAGACGCAGATAGCGTTTGGCATCGTCGTAGCGCCCGATATGCGCGTTGGCATCGGCGAGTTGGTGCAGGGCGTCGGTCGACAACTCTTCGAGGGAAAGTTTGGGAGCGACCACCCGGGCGGTCTCGACGTCGAAGTCGTAGGCGTTCAGCTTGCGCACCAACTCCAAGACGGCAGTGCCCGACGCCGAAAAATCGTCGACGTACTCGCCGATGAGTTGGCGACCCCGCTCGACGTCGCCGGCGCGAAACGCCACCAGGATCTCAGTGCGCCGCACCCGCGGATCCTCAGGCCGCGCCTCGCGATACGGCTCGAGCAACACGTCGGCCACCTGCGGGTCGACCTTCATGACCGTGTAATCGATGGAGTTTTGACCCAGCTTGCGCCCCAGCATGCCGAGTTGACGCCAATACAGGGGCATCAACGCCTCGACCGTCTCGCGGTCGCCGACAGTCGCCGCCGAGACGATGGCCTTTTCGAGAATCTCGCCGGTCTGGTAGGTCTCGGCCGTCTCGCGCGCCACCTGTGCGGCCCGCTGCTCGAAGCCGTGATAGTCGAGCGCCTCGATGAGCGCATCGACCGAGAAGTTGTCGCGGCCCAAATACGTCTTCCAGATGTCCACGATCTTCTCGACGCCCTTCTCGTCTCCCCGGGCGTTGTAGATGCCCAGAAGCTGCCTGAGCAGATACTGCTCGTCGCGCGAACCACGGCGTATGTCGAACTGGCGGCTACCCGGGCGCCCGACCATTGCATCGATCGCGTCGAGGACGAACGCCTCCGCCTCCTCGTAGCGCCCCTCTAGAATCAGATCTTGGGCATGATCGCGGATCTGGTAGCGCGTCCACTGTCGGGCCTCGAATGGGTCGTCGTGCTCGACGGGCTCCGCGTCGTACACCCCTGCCAAACGCTGCGAAAAACTCTCGACGTAACGATGCTCGCGCACCGACTCGGGCAACTCGTCGATCAGGCCGCGCACCTCGGCGACGTAGCCGGACGCCGCCAACAGCGCCATGCCGCTGATGAGTGTATTTCGAAGGTAATGGCGCTCGGTTTTGCCGACTTCGGTGACCTCGTCCGCGGTATGGCGCAGGTACGCGAGCGCGGCCCGCACGCCGCGGCGATGGAGCAAATCGGCCACATATGCCTGCCCGAGCCGGTTGGAGTTGGGATCAATCTGGGCGACGCGCTCGGTAATCGACGAGTAGAGGTCGACTCGGCCAAAACGCATAAAATCGATGATCGGCGGCAGGCTGTGGCGCGAGTACGACGAGCGCATCGAGCCCAACAGCCACTCGGTGACCGAGCGCGAGATCCCCTGCTCGTGGCCTGTCGCCAGTTGGAGCGAGGCGATATGCGACGTGCTCCCGTTGTTCGTGCGCTGCAAGATCCCGAGGGCGCGCTCGGGTTGGCCGTTGTGCAGATAGTAGTCGACCAAGAAGGTGTCGAGGCCACGCTCTTCGGTCTGGAAACGCTGCCCCTCGAGCTTGTCGACGATGGGTGCGAGCCGATCGACCGCGGCGAGTTCATCTGCGTAGGTCATCACCAGACGCCAACCATAACTGACGTCGCCGGCCTGCAGACGCTCCTCGATGAGCGTCGCAATCACCTCGTAGCGTCCGTTGTCCCGCAGGGCACGAAACATCTCGCCCCAATGGGCCCCCTGCTTGGCCATCTGTTTGACCCGCGCGAGAACCGCGTCGGCCTTCTCCCCGCTCAGATGATCGGCCAAGCCTGCCGACGCCTTTTGCTGGGCGAACGGGCTGTTGTCTCGCTGGGAAGCCTCGATCGCCAGGTCCTCACGGCCCACCTTTCTGAAGGCGGCGACCATGTCGTCGTAGACGCGCGCGCCGTAGTGGGTGGTATTCGCTGCACTGAAGAAGTCTTGAATCGCCCCTTCGTAGTGGCCCTGATTGACCAAGAAATTGGCCCGCGCGATCAACGCCGAATAGCTGCGATAACTGCTCGCCTTGCGTACCGCCCGGTCGTAGGCCGTCGCCGCCAGCTTCTCACCGCCGCGATGCTCCAGAAACTCGGCCAACTGCAGCCATTTGTACCCCGAATCGTAGCGGTCATCGTCCAGGTACTCGTTGAACAACTTCCACGCCTCCTGGCGCTTGCCCATATACCACAGGGCTCGGGCGTGATCATATTTGAGGCTCAAGTCGTCGTTGGTCGGCGGCAGTTGCTCGACGCGATCGATATAATGCCTCCACAGCCCACGGTCTTTGAGGCCGCTCAGGTCAATGCGGCGATCGTGCGGGCGCAGATACTGATGCTGCCCCAAAAACTTGGAGTAAAAGTCGGAGGTGAGCTCCAGGAAGTCGTCGATGCGCCCATTCTTGAGGTAAATCCCGCCCAGACCGCTCCCCACGTCCTCGAGAATCTGGCGGTGCACGTGAGCATCGAGTGAGGCATTCTGATGGTACGCGAGCGCCATCTTGTAGAAGCGCTCAGCCTGGTCGTGCTGATTGAAGGCGAAGAACTTCTTGGCGACCGCCAAGATGGCCTGGTTCTTTGCTCGCGTCTCCTGGATGTAGCGGTAGAAGACCTGCTCGGCCGCGTCGGCGCGCCCGCGCTCTAGAAGAAGCTCGGCATAGTCGAACCAGGTGGCCGACTCCTGGGGGTACTGGCTCAGGCAGCGAACCAGCGACTCCTCGGCCAGCTCGGACATATTGCGCTGCTCGAAGAACGCCGACGCCTTCCGATATGCCGAACTGCGCCCGGACGACTGCTCCAGCGCCTTCAGATAGAAGTCGCGCGCCTTGTCACGATGCTTTCGGGCCGAGGCGGCGCTTGCAGACTTCTCCTCGAGGTAGAGCCCGTAGTGCTGCTCACCGGCCAAAAAGAGCATCCACGCCGAGGCCTCGCCGCTGGGGTAAGCCTTGTGAAACTGCTCGAGAAACCGGCTGCGCATCTCGGTGCCCGAGAACTCGTGGTAGATGCTCTCGAATAGCTGAGTGCGCAAGTCCCGGTACTGGGCGTCGTCCCAAAGCGCCAAGGCCTTGGCGTCTTTACCCATCTCCAAGTACATGCGTGAGAGCATGCCACGATAGCGTCCGCCGCGGTTGCCCGGCGCGCCGATCATCTTCTCGAGCAGCCACACCTTGCGCGTCTTCTCTTCGGTGGGCTGTAAGACGTACCAAAGCCGCTCGAGCTCGTAGAACTGCGGCGAGGAGGTGTCGACGTATTTCTCCAACACCGCGTCGTACTTCTCCATCTCCCCGTTGGACACCGCGATACTCGCCGCTTCGACGTACCCGCTGTCGTCGCCCTGGTCACCGGCGGCCACATACAGGTCGAAAGCTTCATTGCGCCCGAACTGCCGACTGACGAAATGCGCCAGGTCGATGACTTGGTAGCGGCTGAGCTCTTTGGAGTCGGCCAGCTCCAGCAACATCTTCAACGCGCGGTCTCGTTGACCGTCATCGACCATGATCTCGGCCAGATACATCGCCGTGCGCGTGTCTTCGGGGTGCTTTTTTCGATAACCGTCGAGCACCTCGACAGCCTCGTCGCTCATGCCCGCTTGCTGCAGAAAACGCGCTGCCGACTGCACGTCCCAACTGTTGGTGCGGTCGCTCTCCAAATAGTTGTTCAGGGCACGCACCGCTTGCTTCTTCTTGCCCACTTTCAGCGCGATCCGGGCCAAGTCATACCACCAGTTGTGGCGGTCGGGGTGCTTGTCGAGGGCGCGCTTCATGTAACGGTAAGCCAGCTCGTACTCACCTGCTTCGCTTGCCCAGTCGGCGACGTACCAGATCGCCGTATCGCGCTCCGAACCGTTCAGGTAATTCTCGAGGATAGCCTGCGCGCGCTTTTTATCCCCGCTGCGCAACGTGTCCTTGTAGAGCCGCTCGACCATGTAGCGCGAGGCCGACCCGCTGGCGACCGCACGCTCGGTGATATCCTGAGACAACTGCTGCAGGTGATAACGCGCCGCGACCCGGCGCACCGAATAGTAAATATTGTCCTTGCGATGCTCGCGCGCGTCCTGCAGGGCGAGGTCGAGGTAGTAGAGCAGGTACGTCTTGCCGCGCTCGCGATCGTCGGGCTCGCCGGTGGCCAGCAGCCGATTGGCCAGGTCGAGATACAGGTCGACGTTCTGTCGGGTCTGCGCCGACGACATCAGCCCCATCGAGCGCTCGTATAGCTCGACGGCCAAGGCGTCTTCCCGCTCCCCGTCATAAAACCGGGCGACCTTGCGCAGCCGATCGACCGGATTGGCGTAGCGGCCGCCTACCTGGAGGTACTCCTCGAATTTCTGGCGCGCTTGGCTCTTCTGCCCCGTCTTCCACAAGGCCACCCCGTAGAGAAAGTCGACGCGCCGCTCCGAGTAGCGGTTGGTCTGCTCGTCGGGCGCCGGCGAGGCGCTCAGCGACTGCAACTGCGCGAGCATCTCGTCCCACTGGCGACGACTGTAGTAGTGGTCGGCCAAGCTCAACATATCCGAGCGGATCAAGGCGTTCGACGCCGAGGGATGGTCGGGGGCAAGCCGCGCAATCTCGAGACGAAGTTCGAGGCGCTCGTCGACTTTGGAGTAATCGACCTGCTCGAGCGAGCGGACGAGTGCGTCGAGGTACTCGCTGTCGGAGACCACGTCCGACTCGAGCTTGCGCACTTTGCGGTAGACGATGACCTGTTCGGAAAAATTGCCCAGGTGGCCCAGCGCTTTTCCGAGCAGGTAGCCCGACTGCGCCTTTTTGTAATCAGCGTCGAACATCGTTTGCGACAGCCGGTACACCGAGTTCCAACGCCCTTCGGCTTCGGCTCGCTCGGCGGCCACCATATTCAGACGCATCGACGCGTCGCGCTTGTCCTGGCGAGCTTGGGCGACCTTCTCGAGACGCTCCGCCTCGGTAGCCGGGCCCTGAGTGGCCGGGCCCGCGCAGGCCGAGCACATCGAGACGAAGGCCAGCGAAACCAGGAAGTGTCCGGATCGGAAGTCAGTCATTGAGCGAGGCCGCCTATCAACCGTTTGGTCTGAAAATGCGCCAGACCAGATTGAATAAAAAAGACCCATTACACAAGGCCCGCCTTGGCACAGATTGCCGAAAGCGTCGTCAATACGATAGCTTCGGGTATTGTCGGCCTCGCCAAGTGGGGTTAGCTTCCAAATCAAGCACTACTCACCACCCATCGAATTCCGCAGTGAGCTGCGAAGCGCGTCTATGGCGATACCTCTGGGACCATTCGACCTACTCGAGCCGCTGGGAAGCGGGGGCATGGGCGCGGTGTGGCGAGCCGTGCACCGCGAACAATCGATCCCGGTGGCCGTCAAGGCGCTGAGCGGCGAGTCGGCGCACGACCCCGATTTTCGTGCCGAATTCGCCCGCGAAGTGCAGGCCGTCGCCGGGTTGGCCCATCCGGGGATCGTGTCGGTGTACGATTATGGGATCATCCCCGAGGCGACCGCGGCGGCCTCCGACGGCGCGCTGGTCGCCGGAAGCCCCATGCTGGCCATGGAGTTGGCCGATCGCGGCGCGCTGACCAACCTGAACCTGATTCCCAACTGGGCGGCACTTCGCGACCTGTTGCTCCAGCTGCTCGACGCGCTCGGCTACGCCCACGCACGCGGCATGATTCACCGCGACGTCAAACCGACCAACATCTTGCTGTCGTCGACCCCAGCCGCTCACGTGCGCTACAAGCTGACCGACTTTGGCATTGCGCACGCCCTCGACCCGTTTAGCAGCCAGACCACTCAAGAAAACGGCATCTACCGAGGCTCGCCGGACTATTCGCCTCCCGAGCAGCTCGAGGGAACCTGGCGCGACTACGGCCCCTGGACCGACTTGTATGCGCTGGGATGCGTCGCCTACGAGTTCGCCTCGGGCAGGCCGCCGTTCATGGAGCAGAACTTCGTCAAGCTGGCCATGTGCCACATGGAGCAGGCGCCGCCGCCGATCGAGCCGCGGTTTGCACTGCCGGACGGCTTCGAGCGCTGGGTGATGCGCCTGCTCGCCAAGAAGCCGCGCAAGCGCTATCGCCGCGCCGCCGACGCCGCTTGGGCGCTTCTGCAACTGACGCCGGTGCTCGACTCCGCGTTCGACGGGGGGAGCGCGTCACCGCGCCAGCAGGGTCGAGCCCCGAGGCAACCGGCGCCGCTGGCACACGGTGACCAAGACAGCGTCGAGCTGGGGCCGAACACCGTCGAGTGGGCCGATGACGAGCCTGGGCAGGCGCACTCGGTCGATGAATCCATCGGCGAGATGCCTACGGTGCGCCTGCCGGAGAACCAACAGGGCCAGACCGAACCGCGTGGGGACCGCGAAAGACCCGACCAACGAACGACCTGTAAGGAGACGTCTTCGCCGAGCGATGACGCCATGATCAACCTGTCGATTCCGGAGCGCGCCTGGCAGGACGCCAGCGGCGGGAAGGGTGTCGGCAAGGAGTTGCCGGAGCCGGTAGCAGGATTCGAGTCATCGCCACCGCCGTTGCCACCGACCTGGCGGCGCGACACCCAGCGAAAGCCCGACACCCACCTGATCGGCGCAGGCCTGAACCTGTTCGGGCTGCGCGAAGTCGAATTCATCGGCCGCGAGGCCGAGCGTGATGTGGTCTGGGACGCCCTTGGTGAGGTCATCGAGACGGGAACACCGCACGCAGTGCTCATCCGCGGCCCCTCGGGCACCGGCAAGAGCCGCCTGGCCCAATGGATGTGCCAGCGCGCCCACGAGGTCGGCGCCGTGACGGTCATGGCCGCGAGCCACAGCCAACAATCGCAGCCGCTCGAGCCGCTGCGCCGTATGCTCGAGCAACCGCTGAGCACCTGGGGGATGAGCCCTCGCAACGTGCATCAGCGTGTGTGCGAGACGATCGACACCCTCTTCGAGCTCGACGCGAGCCAAGAAGAAGCTTACCTGCTCGACTACACCGCCCGTGGCGTCACCGAGTTCTTGCGTCCGAGCGTCGCCGAATCGGCCCAACTGGATGGTCCGCCGGTGGACTTTCGCACCAAGCGCGAGCGCTACGCGGTCATCGCCCGCTTTTTGCAGGCACTGGCCAAGCGCCGCCCGCTGATGCTCTGGCTCGACGATGTCGCGTGGGCGACCGATGCAGTGGGCCTCGTCGAGTATTTGCTCGAGTCGAACCAACAGGTGCCGGTGCTCTTTTTGATGACCGCGCGCGACGAGTCGTTGATCGAGCGCCCGGCGATGGCCGATCGACTCGACGCCCTCGCCCAAGAAGATGCGGTGACTCCGCTGGAGCTCGGCCCACTGCCGTCGCCCAACCACGCCGAGCTCATCGAGCACTTGCTCACGCTGAGCCCGGACCTGGCCTGGCAAGTCGAAGAGCGCACCGCCGGCAACCCACTCTTTGCAGTGCAACTAGTCCGCGACTGGGTCGAACGCGACGTGCTCGAGCCGTCGGCGCACGGCTTCACGCTGCGCGAAGGCGCCGATGCGCCGCTTCCCGACGACCTGTCTGCGCTGTGCCAGGAGCGCATCGAGCGTTTTCTGGACAAGTACTATTCGGGGCGAAAGGACGAACTGCGCCAGATCTTGGAGGTCGCGGCAGCGTTGGGGCGCGAGGTCGACGAGGTCGAGTGGCGCTCGGCGTGCAAGAACCTGGGGCTGGCGATTCCCGACGGGCTCGTGGCCGAGATGGTCAACCAGAAGCTCGCCCATCGCACCCCAGAGGGCTGGGCGTTTGTCCACGGCGCGCTTCGCGAGGTGATCGAGCGCGGCGCGCGCAACGCCGACCGCTGGGGGTACCACCAGCAGAACTGCATCATCATGCTCGACGAGCTGTATGGGCTGGAGACTCCGGGCATCTGGAAGCGCTGGGGTGATCACCTCTATAGCGCCGGTGAGCTCGAGGACGCCCTCGAGCCGCTGTTGGCGGCGGCCAACGAGGCGCGCCAGGCCGCCGATTGCCCCACCGGTCTGGAAGTGCTCGACCGCATCGACGAGATCTGCGGCCAGCTCGGTCTGAAACACGACGTGCGCCAAGTGCGATCGTGGCTGCAGCGGGCGAACCTGTTGCGCCAATACCGCCACGCCCACGACCCGCAGCGGGCGCGGGAGTTGGTCGAGCAGGCCATGCAGGTCGCCCGATCACGCGGCTGGCTCAGCGAGTTGGGCATCGCGTTGCTCGAAGAGGCGCGCACGCTGGCGCATAACGGCGACTTCGCGGCGTCGCTCGACTCGTTCGAGTCGGCGCGGTCGATTTTCGAGGAAAACGGTATGCGCGAGGAGGCTGTCACGACGCTGTTGAGCATGTGCGCCGCGCAGCGCCGCGTGGGTCAATTCAGCCGGATGCGTCAGACCCTTCAGCAGGCACGCTCGCTTTGCGCGTCGCACGACAAGCGCCACCGCGCGATGGTCCACGAGCGGTACACACAATATTACCTGGACGGCCCGCAAAAGGACCTCGAGCAGGCACGCATTCACGCGGAGCGCTTTTTGGTGGCGGCGCAAGAGCACCTGTCGCCGGTGAGCCAGGCGAAGGCGTGGGGCAATCTGGGTGAGATCAAACGGCTGGAAGGCAATCATGAAGACGCGCTGGGCGACTATCGGCGCGCTTACGCGCTGAGCAACGGCGTGGGCGCCATCAAGCTGCCGTGTTTGTGCTTGCACAATATCGCCATGACCCAGTTCGAGATGGGCCACCTCGATGAGGCACGCCGCTGGTTCCGCGACAGTCGAATCTGCATGGAGAAGAACGACTTCCAGCTCTTCGTGGCCGTTCCCATTGTGGGACTCGCCGCCTGTGAGGCGACGCGCGGGAGGTGGGAGTCGGCCCGGTCGCTGTTCGAAGCGGCGCTGGAGCGAATGGAAAGTCGCACCAATTTCGTGCGCGACCTCGCCGTGTTGGCCGAGTTCCTCGGCAAGACGGCCGCCGAGGCCGGACACGAAGAGTTGGCCAGACAAGCGTTGGCGCTGGCACGCGAGCACTGGGAGGTCAAAGAACCCGGGCGCCTCACCTAAACAGAAATCGCCCCCCGATCTCGCCCACCCCCAACACGGTGTCAGACACCATGTTGTCCAGCTCTCATGCGCCTTTGAGCGCGATCTCGTGCCCCCGATCGACCCGCTGCCTCACAAAAAAAATCACCTAATCACGCAACGATTCGGGCAATTCTGCCGAAAACCGTAATGAGGGCTGTCGATGAACCTTCACCCACGGAGACTGGCAGATGGGACACCCGCTCAGGCAGCAAGAGAAAGACGCTATCTACGAGATTGTGAACCGCACTCAGCACCAATTCCACGGGCTCTCGCCCGACGCCGACGAGGTCGTCAACAAGATCATCCTGGGGCTTCTGGCCAAATATGCCTGGATCTACGGGGTCGAGATCTTTGCGTTTTGCTTCATGTCCAACCACTTCCACATCCTGGCGCGCTGTAAATCGCTGCAACTTCACCTGTTCATGCGCGACTTCCAGAGCCAGATCGCCCGCAAAATGAACGCGCTTCGCGGCCGCACAGGCACCTTCTGGGAGCGCCGTTACACCGCCACCAAGGTGCTCGACGACGACGCGATGATCGATCGACTTCGCTATACCGTGTGTAATCCCTGTGAGTCGGACCTGGTGAGCCATCCGAAGAAGTGGCCGGGGCTGTGCTCCTGGCAGATCCACGACAACGGTGAGCCACTGGTGGGCGAGGTGGTCGACCGTGAGACGTACTGGCGCGAGAAGCGAAAGAAGAAGAACGAGGACAAGACCGAGGCAGAACTCATCGAGATGGCCACGGTGCGCTACCCGCTGGAGCTGGCCAAGCTGCCGAAGTGGGAGGACATGGATGACGAGGCCTACCACCAGAAGATGCGAGAAGAGTGCCACAAGCACGCCGGCGAGCTGGCCAAGAAGCGCTGTCGACCGTGCCTGGGAAGAAAGAAGGTGCTCGCTCAAAAGTGGTCGAGCCGCCCCAGAAACCCGAAGAAGGCGCCGCGCCCGCTGTGCCACGGCGGTGACCTCCAGCAGCGCGAGGAGTATCGCCAGCAGCGCTGGGACGTGACCGACGACTACCGAAAAGCAGTCGGAAAGTGGCGTGAGGGCAAGACCCAGGTCAAACGTATCGAATTCCCTGAAGGCACGATCCCGCCCGGCCATCAGTTTTGCTACGGTCGCAAAGGTGAGTTCAACATGACCGTGCCGCAACTGCGGTCCTGAGACGACGTCTCGTCGTCCATCCCAGAAGTCCCAGCCATCGTACCCCACCCGGTCTCGTCATAGGTGACGTGAACCCGCCACAGTGCATCTTCGCAAGTCCGAGTCCGCCACGGACCGAAATGATACGGCGCAATCCGCCAAGAGACCCGGAACAGACACGACGTCCCCCCTCTCGAGGAAACTAGAAAGGTTACATCATGCCCATTCAACGTAACGATAGGACTCCAATCCCGCCGTGAACCGCATGAAACCTGCCCCACATGGTGTCTGACACCATTTCCGGGGGCACATTATTTATGGGGCGATTAGCATACGCCGTGAGTTGACGGTGTACTCTTGGTGAACCTCGTCCCCAGCATTGGTCTCTCCGCCGATATCCTTCCAAAACGGCTCGAAGTCGTACGACGAGTACAGCTTGGGCTCGATATCGCCCCACTGCCGGTCCTCGATGACTTCGCGAACCTCAGGTATTTTGTAGGTAGGCAGGCGCAGCGTAATGACGTGACCCAGCCCCAGCGAGCCGGTCCAAGAGACGATTTCGACGCCCTCGGGCGGAAACGCCTCCTGAAATCCATTCTCCTTGAGTTGCTCCTTGAACGCGACCAGACTCTCGGCCTTCTTCTGGTGCAATACCAGCGTCACGAACGTCGACGGGTTGTGCTCCTGCGTCTGAGCCGGCGCGCCCGCCAGCGTAGCGACCGCGCTCACCACCAGACACACCAAAAAGAGGCTGACGATTCTAGATGAGTGAGTCATGACGCCCTCGACCTTCTCATTGGGTTGATTCGCCCGAATCGTCTCATATTGCCTCGCCGTAAACAATCGTAGCCTCCCCCTGCGCCCTGCTACGCCGCCAACACGGTGTCTGACACCGTGATTAAAATGAAATATCCAACCCGCCAACATGGTGTCTGACACCGTGCGGGGAGAGCCCAGAGCACCACGAGCCGACCGTCACGGTCGGCTCGTGGCAGCATCGCACCCAAAATGTCTGATGCTAAACTTGGCTCACGCGTCTCGCAGCGCGACCAGCCAATCGCGCAACTCTCGAAGCAAATCGTAGGCAGTTTCTTGATAGGTGCACTCCTGCACCCAGTCGTCGTTGTCCGGCGTACCGTTGGCTGCACACCCGTCGAGCTTCGGAAGCAGGTCGTTTTCGACCTGGCGGATGGCCGCGTCGATCTGCGCGGTCTTGCCGGTGCGCAGCGCCGCGTCGACTTTGTTGGCAATCGCACGCAGCTTGTTCTTCAGTGCGCCACAACCGCCACCGACTTTCCAAGCACCCGCCGGGATGTCGCACAAGGCGTCTTCGACAATGTCGACCGCCCCATCGATGGTGTCGTCTTCCATGCCATTGCAGTTGTTGTCGACACCGTCATACGGGATCTCTTGGGCGTCCGGGTTGATGGCCGGGTCGTAAGGCGCGCAGTCGGCGTCGTTGTCCCAGCCGTCACCATCGATGTCAGGGTCGCATTCGTCGCCCAAACCGTCGCCGTCGAGGTCTTCTTGGGCGGGATTGTAGCTCAACGAGCAATTGTCAGCACCGTCTTCGACCCCGTCCCCATCATCGTCCGGATCACACGCATTACCCTGCCCATCACCGTCAAAGTCGAGTTGGTCGGGGTTGGCCACGGTCGGGCAATTATCGGCGTCGTCTTCGACCCCGTCGTTGTCGTCATCAATGTCGCACACGTCGCCTTGACCATCGCCGTCCAGATCTTGCTGCCCCGGATTGTAACTCGCCGGACAATTGTCTACCGCGTCGTCGGCGCCGTCACCGTCGTCATCCGAGTCACAAGCGTCGCCGAGGCCGTCGCCGTCCGCGTCGAGTTGCAGGGGATTGGGCGTGTGCGGACAGTTGTCCGCCGAGTCAGCCACCCCGTCTCCGTCGGCATCGGACGTACCCTGACGCGTCGTGCACTCTTTCTCCGGTCCATAGCTCACCGCCCCGTACTGGTCGTAGTGCGCGATGCGATAGGTGTACGTCGTCCCCGGCTGCAAGCCACTGTCGGAGTAGTGTTGCGAGCCCCACCAGAAAGTCGTGCGCACGTCCTGCCAACGCGTTGACCCCGGATCTTGTCGCTGCAGCGTCATGTGACTGTAGTCACTGGGTCGAGGCGATAGACTCCACCACACGTACAACGAACTCTCGTAATCGGGATAGTCGGGGTAGCAGCCTCGAATGGCGACCTCTTCCGGGGCGCTGTTGCCGCCGTCAGGAGCCACCTCGAGCGCCCAGTAATCGCTGGGTCGATACGTCGTCACACCCAGCTTCGAGACATAATAGGTCTTGTACGAGGAGTTGAAGCGTACCCCGTCAATCACCACCGTGTTTTTCGTGTAGTTGTTGTCTTCAAAGCTGACTTCAAACTGGTAAGTCCCCTGCCAGCCACTGTAGACGTACAGCCCCGAAAACCGTGCCGTGAACGTCTCGCCAGGTGAAACGGTCTCCCACCGATACTCCGGCGCCCACTCGATGCGGTCGTAGGCATCGTAGTCGGCGTTCGCGAACACCTTGACCTGATTGTAGTAGGTGAAGTCCCCGCTTCCTCCGTTCTTGAGCAAGACGTAGACGCTGCTGGTTGTGGCGGCCTCTGCCGCGACGGGCAGTAAAATGGCCGCGGCAAAAACAAGTACAACGAGATGCTTCAGGCGCTTCATTTAACAGATTCCCAATTCAAAAAGAGTCAACTACTCGGCCGGCCCCTTACAACCCCTCGAAAAGGAACGTAAATTCGCCGGAGACTTCACACGCACATAGAACCACACGCACTTACCTCTCGCCCTCGCCCCTGTCAACGCCAACAGCTCTCGACTCCTCTCGCTCCCCAGAGATCGTCACACAATCTTTTCGTACCCAGCTTTTCTCGGTGGGCCGACTCGGCTAGCCTGTAGCCGATTCTCCGGCTAGACGTCAGTCGAGCCGTACCGGCATGCAGTAGCTGCGCTATGAACCTCGCGTTTTTCGGCCTCGAGTTTTGCTTGGTAAGCGCCCTCCTCTTGGGGGCGTATCGCCTGAAGTCTCGACTCGGGATGAGCGCGGTGGTCGCGGTGGTGGCAGCGATGCAGCCGTTCCAGGCGGTGCTGGCGGCCAGCTATTTCTGGCCGGTGGGTGACGGGCTCTATATCAATCCGGCCTCGTCCATTCTCTTCGCGGGCAATCTGTCGATTCTTCTCTACGCGTTTGCGCGCGATGGCGTCATCCAAGCGCGCACAGTCCTCTATGCCGTGCTGCTGGGGAACCTCGTTCCCAGCGCGTTGGGCGCCTTGCTCAGCTGGCACGCCTCGGTCGTCGAGCCGATGAAGCTCATGGAGCTGCCGCCCCAGCTCTTCGAGCGCGGCCTCATCGCCTCCATCGTCGGAATCATCTTACTGTATTTCGACCAGATACTGGCCGTCCTCTCCTTCAACTGGTTGCGTCGAAAGCTACCGACCGTCCCTATCGCAGTGCACCTGTCGGTCGCACTGAGCGCAACGCTTGCCTTCGACACGATTGCGTTTCTGTCGATTCTGTTCTGGGACAGCCCGAACTATGAGCAATTTTTGGTCAGCGGACTGGTCTCCAAGACGCTCGGCGGGCTCGCCTTCGGCATCGCCTGGGGCGCGTATCTGCAGAATCACCACGCCCCCGAGAACAGTTCATCTCGCCAACTCCTCGACGTACTGCTCTTCCAAGAAAACCTCAGCGAGCTTCGCGAAGCGGCCACCACCGACCCGATGACGGGCTTGCTCAACCGGCGCACCTACAACCTGATGGTCGGTAAGTTGCTCCAGCGGCAAGCCGGCGCAAGCTCAGACCGCTTCTCGATCGTGTTGATCGACGCCGACCGTTTCAAGCAGATCAACGACACTTTGGGCCATGCCGAGGGCGACCGCGTCCTCGAGCAAATCGCGGCGACGGTGCGTCAGGCCATCCGCGAAGGCGACCACGCCTTTCGATTAGGCGGTGACGAATTCCTCGTTCTGCTCCCCGACTCCGGTCTCGAGCAAGCCCAAGATGTCGCCCGGCGACTCAGTCGCTTCGAGTTCGACCATCCCGACCTCGACCACCCGGTCACCCTGACCATCGGGATCTCGGCCTACCCCGACGACGGCGTCACCCGTGACGAGCTATTCGACGCCGCCGATCGCCGCCTGTACGACGGCAAGACCAGCGGACGCAATCGCATCGTGACTGGAAAGAACAAGGCGATCTAACTGCGCCCTGAACGTCGAACGCCCTGCCGAAACCGAGGTGTCCGTTCACCACCGGTCATCCCCGGATGCCCCGGATGGCCAGATAGATCTGGCCGACAATCAGCGGCACGAGGCTCGCCACGCCGATGATGGCCCAGCCGGTCGCACTCGGCACCGTGACTTCGAGGATGCTCGCCAGCGGGCCGAAGAAGATGGCCAAAGCGAGCATGCCCAGGCTGACGACGAACGCGCCCCAGATCCACTTATTCTTGACGATGTCGTTATCGATGAAGCCGGTGTCGTCATCGCGCATGTTGAAGACGTGCAGCAAGCGTGAGAGCGACAGGGTCAGAAATGAGACGGTCACCGCCTCCTCCTGCGACATGCCAAAGCCCTGATATGCCGTCAAAAATGCGCCGAAGATCGTCCCGGCGATGACCACGCCGTAGGCGGCGATGACGCCCCAGTGAAAGCGCTGCAAGAAGGGCTCTTCAGGATCTCTGGGCGGATGCTCCATCTCCTGGCCGCTTCCCGGCCCCACCCCGATGGCCAGCGCGGGAAAGACGTCATTGATCATGTTCAGGTACAGAATCTGGAGCGGCAAGAGCGGCAGCGGCAACCCGAGCACGGCGGCGACACCGACGGCGATAATCTCGCCGACGTTGCCTGACAGCAGGTAAATGACGAATTTTCGGATGTTATTGAAGATGATGCGCCCTTGCTCGACCGCGGCGACGATGGTCGAGAAGGCATCGTCCAGGAGCACCATATCCGCCGCCTCGCGGGCGACCTCGGTGCCGCGCTCGCCCATCGCGATGCCGATGTCGGCGCTCTCCAGAGCAGGCGCGTCGTTAACGCCATCGCCCGTCATCGCAACGATCCGACCGGCATCTTGGTGCAGATCGATCAAGTTGAGCTTCTGACGCGGACTCACTCGCGCGAAGATCGAGGTCCCCAATAACTTCTCTTTTTGCTCGTCGGAAAAATGCTCGGGGTCGGCGAGTTCGTCACCGCGGACCACCTGGGGGTCCTCATCGTCGACCAGGTTCACCGCGTGGGCAATATGTCCGGCGGTCGCCGGATGGTCGCCGGTGACCATAACGACCTGAATGCCAGCGTGCCGGCAACGCTCGACCGCCTCGGGCACGTCGCTTCTCGGCGGATCGACCAGGCCGACCAGACCGAGCATACACAGCCCCTCGTAGGGGTCGACGTCGCTCGAATCGGCCGTCTTGCTGGCCACGGCGAGCATGCGAAGCCCGTCGGCGGCCGCCTGTTGGTTGCGCTCCTTCCAGCGCTTGCGCGACTCGTCGTCGAAATCCTTGCACTCCCCGTCGGCCATGTAGCTCGACGCTGCGTCGATCACCGCCTCGGGTGCACCTTTGACGGCGACGAGCATTCCCTCGTCGGTGTCGTGGAAGGTGGCCATCATCTTGGTCTCGCGCGAAAACGACTCCACGCGATCTTCGGGCATCTCATCAGTCAACTCTTCGCGCGCAAACCCGGCACGCTGCCCCAACTCCAACAGCGCCACCTCCATCGGGTCGCCGCCGGCCTCCCCGCTGTCAGCGTCGTCCATGTCGGCCGTATTGGCCAACACCGAGGCGATCACAAGTCTGCGAAGCACCTCGTCGTCGTGCACGTCGACCTCTTCGCCGCCACGCTCGAAGCGCAGCCCCTCGCCCTGTTTGTCGACGTCGACGCTGCCGCTTTCGAGTTCGTAGCGCCGCGCTCGCATTCGGTTTTCGGTGAGCGTGCCCGTCTTGTCGACGCAGATCACGTTGGTCGACCCCAAAGTCTCCACGGACGAGAGCCGGCGCACCAGAGCATTGCGATGGACCATGCGCCACATGCCGCGCGCCAGCGCGATGGTCGCCACAATGGCCAAGCCCTCGGGGATGGCAGCAACCGCCAACGCGATGCCGGTCTCGACCATCAAAAAGAGGTCGCGCCCGGCTAAGATCCCCGCGCCGACCACGATCGCGGCGACGACCAGCGTCACCCAGACCAGCCGCCGGGCCAGCTTGTCGAGGCGCTCTTCGAGCGGCGTCTGCTCGGCACCGGCGGCAGCGACCATGCCTGCGATCTCGCCGATTTCGGTCTTCATGCCCGTCGCGACGACGACGCCCTTACTGCTACCGCTGGCCACAGCCGTACCTTTGTAGGCCATGGAGTGACGCTCGGCTAACGGACTGTCCGTGTCGGCAGCCTCGACGCGCTTTTCGACCGGCACCGATTCACCGGTGAGCGCCGACTCGTCGATAGACAATTCGGCGACGTCGACCAGACGCAGGTCGGCGGGCACAACGTCGCCGCTTTCGAGGGCGACCACATCCCCGGGGACCAACTCACGCGCCGAGATCGTCTCTTCGGTGCCCTCGCGAATCACCTCACACTCGATGTCCTCGAATTCTTGGAGCGCCTCCATCGAGCGCACCGCGCGAAGCTCGGTGACAAACCCGATGATGGTGTTGATGACAATGACAGCCGCGATGGCTGCGGCCTCGATATAATCGCCGAAGATCAGCGCCACACCCGCCGCCACAGCCAACAAGAGCACGACCATGCTCTTGAGCTGGTCGATGAGCACACTCCACATCCCGCGCCGCTCGAATTGGCGAAGCTGGTTGGGGCCATATTCGTCGCGGCGGCGCTCGCTCTCTCCGTCCGACAAGCCCTCGGCAGAGCTATCGAGTTCGTCGAGCACGTCGTCGGACGACTTGGCCCACGGAGTCTCCACGACCGGCTCGCTTCCCTCGGAAGGCTGCGGCCCCTGCTCGGAGCTCTGCTCGTCAGCACTTTCCTGGCCGCCGTAATCCGGGTGTTCTGCTGCGTCTGTAGTTGTCATGAGACTCGAAAAGCTGGTGGGACAGAAATCAGTAGCAATATGATCACAACAAGCTGTTCTTGAAGCCGCGAACCTCACAGCATCCTCATCTTCCACCAAAAAAACCGACTTCTTGCCCCGCGTGTCGTCTTTGAGTATCCTAGGGACAGCCTTTAATCACATCACAACGCCAGGAAGCGGTCCGCCATGTATCGGTTGATCAGGTCGGCAACATTTCTCATGTGTCTCTGTACGGTCCTCTTTGTCGGCTGTGCCGAATCGGAGATCGCCAAAGGAACCCAGGGCAACCCCGACGCCGAGGACTCCGGCAGCGATGCGGCAGTCAGCGATGCCGGCGTCGACACCTCCGACACCGAAACGCCATCGGATACCGACGACTCGGGCGGCGAAGACACCGCCAAGGACGCCGGCGTCATCGCATACGAGGCGTGTGCGCTGAACGAAGAAGGCCCCTGGGGAGAGTGCGCCGAGGACGGCACACTTGCCTTCGGCACGGTCCACGCCGCCGAGACAGTCACGCGCCTGCTGCGCGTCGACAATACCGGCAGCACCGAACTGATGGTCAATGAGGCGACGATTGCCGATGCGAATTTCACCATGCAGCCGCTGCGCTACACCGACGAAGCCGAACCAACCTCCTCGGACGAGACGCTGCCGGCCGCCCTTGCCGCCGGCGAATCGCTCTTCTTCGAGGTCAGCGTCACCGGACCCGGCCAAGACGCCGCCTTTGGCGCTGACGCCCTCGAGCTACTGGTCGACGTGGGAGCCGGCGCCGACGAGACGATCTCGGTACCACTGTCGGGTAGCTTCGGCCTCTGCGGCCCTGGCACGGCCGATTGCGACGGAGACATGAGCAACGGCTGCGAAGTCGACACGGCCACCGACACCGCCAACTGCGGCGCCTGTGGCACCCGGTGCGTCTTCGACAACGCCACCGCCGCGTGCAACGCAGGCACCTGCGAGATCGATTCGTGCAGCGGCACCTACGATGATTGCGATGGCGACCCGACCAACGGCTGCGAAGCCAACCTCAACAGTCTGGATCACTGCGGCACCTGCGGCGACGTGTGCGACTACGAGAATGCCACCGAGCAATGCGCATCGGGCAATTGCACCTTCGAGGCATGTGAGGGCGACTTCGCCGACTGTGACAGTGATCTGAGCACCGGCTGCGAGATCGACACCTCCTCGAACTTGAGTCACTGCGGCGGTTGCAACCAGGCATGCTCCTTCCCCAACGCCAGCTCGATGTGCAGCTCCGGCAGCTGCAGCTTCGTCGACTGTCTGTCGGGCTGGGTAGATCTGAACGGCAACACCGCCGACGGCTGCGAATACCAATGCACCGTCCAGAGCTCCGACGACGCGCCCGACGCATCCGGCGTCGACGCCAACTGCGACGGCATCGACGGCGAGATCGCGCGCGGCATCTTCGTGTCGACCAACGGATCGGACTCCGCCTCGGGCACCATCGACGCCCCCCTGGCCTCCATCGGTGCCGCCCTTTCGCTGGCGCAGTCGACCAGCGGCCTCGACCACATCTATGTGGCCACCGGCCAATACGACGAGCAGGTCACCTTGGTCAGTGGCGTCTCGATCTTTGGCGGCTATGACGAGGCGAGCAACTGGATGCGCACCGGCTCGGGCACGAGCCGTATCTTCTACCCCGGAGGCAGCGGGCGCATGATCGCGGTCAAGGGGATCAACATCAGTTCGCCGACGGTGCTCGGCATGCTCGACATCGCCACGGCCGACGTGACCGGCGGCGGCGGACAGTCGAACTACGCAGTCTACTGCCACACCTGCGACGCACTGACGATCCAGAACACCAAGGTCACCGCCGGTGCGGCGTCCAACGGCGACGCTGGCAGCGACGGCACCAGTGGCTTCGACGCCTTCGGGCGAGGCTACGATGCCAGCCCTGGCGGCAGCGGCTCGTGCGACGGCGGCGGTTACGGACGCGGCGGCTCGGGCGGCAGCTCGGGCTGCGGTCGAAGCGGCGGCTCGGGCGGCCGTGGCGGCTACGAAGGCAGCAACTCCGGAGTCGCCGGCTCGCCGGGCAACTACGGTATCTCGGGCGGCTATGCCGGCTCGTCGAGCGCCGGCGACGGCGGCCCGGGCGGCATGGGTACCGATGGGGCCAATGGAAGCAACGGTCAAGGCGGCTCGGGCGGCCAGGTCCAGAGCGGCTACTGGGTCGGCAATAGCGGCGCCGACGGCGCCACCGGCGAGCACGGCAACGGCGGCGGCGGCGGCGGTGGCGGTGGCGGCCAGGGTGGTTTCTGGGTCAACGATGGCTCGGGCAACGGCGGCGGCGGCGGTGGCGGCGCCGGCTGCGGCGGCCTCGGCGGCACCGGCGGCCAGGCCGGCGGCACCTCGTTTGGCCTCTTCTTCGTCGAATCGACCGGCGTGACCCTCGAAAATAACGTCATCGCGTCGGGCAACGGCGGCAATGGCGGTGCAGGCGGCACCGGCGGCTTCGGCAGTGGCGGTGGCAACGGCGCCAACGGTGGTCAGTACTGCACGAGCGAAGTCGGCGCCGGCGGCGCCGGCGGCGACGGCGGCGACGGCGGCAACGGCGGCAACGGCGGTGGCGGCGCGGGTGGTAACTCCTATGGTATCTACCGCGTCAACACCAACTTGAACCTGCCGGGCACCAACACCATCAGCACCGGCCAAGCTGGCCGCGGCGGCACGTCCTCGGGCAATCCGGGCTCCGACGGCGTCGCCGCTCGTTACTGATGCGGCGGTTTCCATCACGCGGTTGTCAAAGCTCCACCCCTAGTAATCCCCGTCGTTCGTGCCCATGTTTAAAGACTGCAACGCACTTAACGACGGGGATGCTCCTGACGTGAACGCGGCCCGTTCGCCGCGGTCCACTCACGCCGGGAGCGATCATGGGGGAAAGGCTCGAACGCCAGCCTTTGGAGCTTTCCAATGCGAGAGTTCGGAATCGCAAGCATCGTCTTGCTCTTGACGCTGACCTCGGTCAGCAATCCTACGATGCGGACGGGGGAGTCCGCACAGGATAGCGTCACAGTCGACACCATCGACCACCGCCCGGTCCAGGAGACCTTGCGGGTGTTGACCTACAATGCCTTCTTGCGCCCCCCGCCGATCGGCTGGGGCGACAAGACGGCGTGTCGCGCCGAGCAGATCTCCCGCCGGTTGGCCAACGAGCCCATCCCACGTGATATCATTGCGCTGAACGAGACGTTCGACCGCGACCGGTTGGACACGCTCGCGACCAATTTGCAGGAGCGTTTCCCGTACCAACTTCTCGGCCAACCCGAGTCGCGTGGATTTCGCACCAACGGCGGCCTGTCTCTTATGAGCCGCCATCCCATCGAGCACTCCGCCGCCCACACCTTCGAGCGCTGCAGCGGTGACTTCAACGATTGTCTGGCCACCAAGGGCTTTCTGTGGGCGTTGGTGCGCGTATCGAACAACCTCAAGGTCAACGTCATCGTCACCCACATGAACTCCGGTGGGGACGAGAGCGCGCGCAGAGCCCGGGCCAGCCAACTCGCCCAGATCCAGCGCTTCATGGACTCTCAGCCGATGCTCGACCGGTGGCCAACCGTGTTGATGGGAGACCTCAACGTCAACGGGCTTCGCTGGCGGCCGCGCCACCCCGAGTCGGGCGACCTGACCGAATATGCCACGGCGATGGCGCAGCTAGGCAACACGTGCGCGCAGTGCGAGACGGCTGCTTGCTTCGCCGCCTGCCGTCCATTTCCGGTCGACGCCTTCCGCAGGCACACCGGCAAATGGTCCTTCGATGCCGCCGGCACCCGTCAGGCGAGCACCTACAACTGCAGCGGGCAGAATATGGCTCCTTGCACCGACCTCAACGTCGGCGAGCAGTGGCGCGAGCGCATGCGCCTGGATTACGTGCTGCATTTCGGACCGCCGGCGCTTGTCCCCGACATGGCCGTCGAGGTGCTCAACGCGTCGTCGCTCGACTTCAAGAACAACGTGTGCGGCACGACCTATCTGTCGGACCACCAGGGCGTCGAAGCGACCCTCGAGATCCGGCGCGAGCCCGACTTAAACGCCGCGTTTGTGCCCCCATCCCGCGCCCACAATCTTGGCCAACAAATCGAAATCTCTCGGTAAAATGCACGCGCAAATGTCAGTCGCGCTTGCGTGGCAGGTATGCGACTGGCAGACTGGTCGAGCAAGACGACTGCGCTGACGACCGCCGGCCTCTGTCGTCCGGCGGCACGCGCCCTCTTTGCTCCGACGTGGCCAGACTCCATGTATCACGCCGATCCCACATTCAATCGCGTTTTGACGGTGTTCCTCGAGCAGGACCATGCCAGCCTGACCCCGTCATTCATCGCCTATGAGCTCGATCTGACGTCGCGCGCGGCCGAGCAGTTGCTCGATGAGATGGTCAAGCGCTCCTTGCTCGATCTCGATTTCGACGACAACGGCCAGCTCTACTACACGGTGAGCGCGGACGCGAAGTTCGAGATCGAGCAACGACGCGAAGAGCAACGAAGAGAGGCGGCGAGCGTCTCCCGCGCACCGCAGGTGCAAGCGCACGCTCCCCGAAACGACTGGCGGCAGCCGCACGGTTTTGACGGCGCCGTCGGCTCGGCCGCCCCGCAGGCACCACCGCGCGTGCAGCAGCCGCCCTACCGGTCCCGCCGCCAACCCGCCCCTGATGCTCAATCGCCCGACGGCTGTGACGGCACCGCCGGCTACCCGTCCGACTCATGGGACACCGACGGCGCTGCGATGACATTGGCGGATGGTCCCTGGGAGCCGACGCAGCCCCATCGTCCCCCAGCGCACCACGACGGGCGGCGTCGCCGCGAGGGCGAAAGTCATCATCACGGCCAGGACCTCGTGCGCTACCAGCAGCGCGACCTGATGACGCACCGGCAGGCTGACCCGATGGTCGCCGCCCTACTGAGCATGCTCTTTGTGGGGACTGGCCAGATCTACAACCGTGAGGTCGGCAAAGGCCTGGCGATGTTCGTAAGCTGCGCGGTCCTCTGGCTCTTCTCGATGGGCTGGATCGTCAACGTCTGGGCGGTCGTCGACGCCTATGGCGTCGCCGCCCGCAACCGCCTGCGTAACGACCGGATGCGCAACGACCGGATGCCCAACGACCGGATGCCCAACGACAAGGCGCGCACCGAACTCACCTGACTGCGCCTCCCCCTTCGCCTTTCGCCTCGCCCGTGGGGCGCCGCCGCGACGCCCAAACCCACCCGAACAACGCCAGCAGCGCCAGCGCACCTTCAGCCGGTGCGCCGGTGCTATTACACCCACAGCCGCCGGCTTCGCTGACGAGTTGCGGACAACCGCTCTCCGTGGTCCCGATTTGACGAGGGCACTCGTCGTCGACGTCGGCAAACTCGTCACCGTCCGTGTCATCATCGCATTCGTCGCCGAGCCCATCGTTGTCGAGATCGATCTGCTCGGGGTTGCCAATCAACGGGCAGTTGTCGTCGGCGTTGACCAACCCGTCGGCGTCGGCATCGTCGTCACAGGCGTCGCCCACGCCGTCGCCATCGACGTCGCCCTGCTCTTCGTTGGGCAGGTCGAGGCAATTGTCGGCATCATCGTTGACACCATCGCCGTCGACGTCGGCATCACACAGGTCCCCCTGACCGTCACCGTCGAAGTCGGACTGGTCCGGGTTTACCACCAGCGGGCAGTTGTCGAGATCGTTTTGGTGGCCGTCGCCATCGGTGTCGCCGTCGCAGACATCACCGACGCCGTTGCCGTCCGCGTCGGCCTGGTCTGCGTTCTCCACGATCCGACAGTTATCCTGGTTGTCGCCCACACCGTCGCCGTCCGAGTCCTCGTCGCGATAATCGGGCGTGCCGTCGCCGTCGGTGTCGACCGGCGCGGTCTGCAGGTCGTCGTCGCCGGCTTCGTCAGCGTCGCTCACGCCATCACCGTCCGAGTCGTCGTCGAGCGCGTCGATCGTTCCATCTGCGTCGGTGTCACGAGGCGCTGCGATGTCGCCAACTTCGTCCCAATCGCCGATTCCGTCCGAATCGGTGTCGGGGTCCATCGGGTCGAGCCCCACAGGCGTTTCGACAAGGTCGGCGAGTCCGTCATTGTCCGAATCGTCGTCGCAGGCATCGCCCTGCCCGTCGCCGTCGGCGTCGCTCTGGTCGGGGTTTTCGACCGTGCGGCAGTTGTCCTCGGCATCGGCCACTGTGTCGTCGTCCGAGTCGTCGTCACGATAGTCAGGCGTGCCGTCGCCGTCGGTGTCGACCGGCGCGGTCTGCAGGTCGTCGTCGCCGGCTTCGTCGGCGTCGCTCACGCCGTCACCGTCCGAGTCGTCGTCGAGCGCGTCGATGGTCCCATCGGAGTCGGTGTCGACCGGCGCGTGGACCGCGCCGAGCTCCTCGCCGTCGAGGATCCCGTCGCCGTCGGTGTCCGGGTTCGAGGAATCGAGGCCCAGCGCGCTCTCACCGCCGTCAGGTGCCCCATCGGCGTCCGTATCGTCGACGTTGACGGTGATGTCGACATCACGGGTCACCTCGAGGTTGCCATCCGAAGCGACCAGCGTCGCCACCCAGGTGCCGCCGTCGGCGTAGCCCGGTGTCCACGAGAAAGCGCCCGTGGAGGCATCGGTGCTCGCCGAAGACGGAAGGCCCCGAACAGCGTAAGTGATCGCGTCACCATCAGCGTCGTTCGCGGCGAGCGCAAACGTCAGCGCCTGGCCCTGCTGGGCGCTCAGCGGACCACTCGGCGTCGGCGAGACAAACTCGGGCGCGTCGGCCAGCGGGCGCACCGTGATGGTGACCGTGGCGGGGTTCGAATCGGAGGTGCCGTCGTTAGCCACATAGGCAAAAGAGTCCGAGCCGGCATAGTCGGCATTCGGCACGTACTCGAAAGACCCGTCGGCGTGGAGCGTCAGAGTGCCGTGGCTAGGCGAGGCATGCGTCGCAGCGGTCAGTGTATCGTTGTCGCCGTCGGTGTCGTCGACCAGCAGGCCCTGGACGGCGCTCACCGTCAGCGTCCCGTCCTCGTCGACCGAGTAGCTGTCGTCGTTCGCCACCGGCGCGGGATCGCCTGCATCACAGACACCGTCACCATCAGCGTCAGGACCGTCGTTGGCCGGGTCGGCATCGCTCGCCGAACCAAACCCATCGACGCCCACCGAGCAGTCGTCGCACGAGTCGAGATCCTCGTCGCCGCATACGTTCGGGTCGAGCGAACTCGGATCCGTGCCGTCGTTTCGTCCGTCATTATCGTCGTCGGCATCACCGGCGTTGCACTGGCCGTCTCCGTCGGTGTCAGTGCCGTCGTTATTCGGCCGCGAATCGGCGCTCGAGCCGAAGCCGTCGACGCCCACCGAGCAGTCGTCACACGTATCGGCATCGCTGTCGCCACATACCGTCGGGTCGAGCGGTTGCGGGTCATTCGAATCGCTCACACCGTCGTTGTCGTCATCAGCATCGCACGCATCGCCCTGCCCGTCCGAATCGGTGTCGGTCTGCGAGGCATTGCTCACCGATGGGCAGTTGTCGTTCCCGTCGGTGATTCCGTCTCCGTCGGCGTCCAACGAGAACCGAACCGCCGTGCTCGCTTCGGTCGGCGGCGCGGCCACGCTGTTCAGGTAAGCAGTCGCCTCGGTGCCGGCGGCGTTCTCAACCCCGACGGTATGGCTCCCGCTGTCAGCCTGGGCGTCCATGAAGTGGATCTCGATGAGGTTGGACGTCTCGTGCAGGTGCAACTGCAGGCTGACCGTCGCGGTCGTGTTGCTGAAATGCTGGATATCCAGAAATTCGAGCACAAACGTGCGACTGGGGGCGCTGCCAACGGTCTGGTAGCGAATGCTTCCCCCCTCGGGCGGGTCCAGGTCTTCCCACCAGAGTGCGATGAGATTATTCGGATCGCCCGAGTCGGGCAGGCTGTCGCCCGAGCAGCAACCGCTGTTGGTCGAACTCCCGTCGAAGGTCACGAAGCCGTTCGAGCCCACCCGAAGACTGGTGTACGTCGTACCGTAAAACTCGAACCCAAACCCGATGGAGATGCTCGACGAAATGGCATCGTCGCTCAGCGACACACTGGTCGGGGAGCGCAGCAAGATCGGAGAGTAGGTTGGACCTCCCGGATCGGAACTGTGGGCAACGGAGTAGGACTGAGCAGAGGCAGCGGTGGCACTGGCAGCGACCGCGAGGAATGCGCCGAGCGCGATGAGCTTCGTAATGTGGCGGTACAACGTGGAACTCCCGTACAACTACTGCACTGCGATAGGGAAAACAGCGAGATTCAAAGAATTTCTCGCTCCACGTTAGCAGCCCGAGGGGCTTGGCTCAAACTGGAAGGGTTCCATTATGGGCGACGTCGGCGTTCGGCGAGGTTTTCGCTCGAGACCACCCGAGCCAGGTTGGTCATTTCGCTGGCGAAATACCCCACGATATCGTCGAAGGCGATGATGCCGACCAGCGCGTCGTTACGGTCTACGACGGGCACTCGGCGAACTCCGTTGGCGCGCATCGTGCGAAGCACCGTCTCGAGGTCGTCCTCCTCGCGCACCAAAATGATCACGTCGGTCATGATGTCGCCGACGTTCAGCCGCGAGACGTCGCCTCCCTTGGTGGCCACCCCGGAGATAACGATATCGCGATCGGTGAGCATGCCGATGGGAAAGTCGTGGCCGTCTTTCTTCTTGATGACCACGAGATCACCGACGTGCGAATTGCGCATGCGGATGGCGGCGTCGACGATGCTCAACTCGCGCTGTGCAGTCTTGACTCCTCGCGTACAGAGTTTGCCTGCGTCCATGGCTCCTCCGGTGGTGGGGTGCTCGAAAGACGTCACACCACGTGAAGATAATCACGCCTGGGGACGCTCCAACGTCGACTGCTCGGGCATGGCGCGTCTGCTGATGAGCCGGCCTGGAAAGCGTGAGTTGCACGACATGACGTGCGTGATGGCGTTGGTGTCGTACTCGTCGCCCGAAGAAAAGTGGTCGAAGTAAGCATTGAGCTTGTGAACCCGGTCGACAGGCGCGTCGACTGCCTGCAGACCGACCGACACCCCGTAGTTGGTGAACCGAAACTTGGTGTGCGGCATATGCGGGTGGCGCGAAAAATAGCCCGGCGGCTCGATCCACATCGAGTCGAGCGTCTGCAGCGACCGCTCGCGCTGCACGCGCGCCCACGGCTCGTCGGGGTAGAAGTGACAGATCCAAAGCATCATCCCCAGCGCCAGGTCCTGGGTGATGTCGAGGTGCGGGTATTGTCGCTCGACGATGGCACGCATGTCGGCGATCTCGGTGTCGAGGCAACCCGCTTTGGCGTCCGATTCTTGGAGCATGCGGTAGACCACGTAGCCGTGGAAGGCGTCGAGCGCGCCGTAGCCGTAGCCTGGATAGCGCCCCGACAAGTCTTCCTTCATCTTCCAGACGACCCCTCGATCGGGTCGAACGAAAGCCTCGTGGACCTCGCGGACTAGCGCAATGGCCTGATCTTGGTACTCGGGCTTGTGACGGCCGAGCTCGTGCAGCGCGTACATCCACATCGCCAAGTAGTGATAGTACTGCCCGTCGCGATCGGGCTCCTCACCGATACGCAGCCCACGCGGCCGGCCCAGCACCCGGTCGACCTGAGCGACCACCCACTCGGCCTCGTCGAGATAACGCCGCCGCCCCAGCTCTTCGTACAACGACACCAACAAGACCACGCCGAACGCATCGGTCCACAGGTAGCGAAGGCCGTTGGGCCAAATCTTTTGTTGGCGCATCCAAGCCAACTTGTCGAGAACCCAGTCGATCTCGCGTAGCATGAGAGTTCCTCGGGCAGCGTTCGATCACAATTTACTACCACTTGAATCTCGGCCGCAGCCGTTTTGCGTCAAATCAGAACTCCCTGCGCACGAAAAACTGAGCCTGGCCGGCCACCTCGTACTCCGTCTCAATAGCGCGGCTGCCGTCGAGCGCGAGGGTGGGCTGGTGGTGATGCCCTCCGGGTCCGGGACCATGGACCGGCTCGCCCATGGTAAACACGCGGATATTGCTGCCGAGCTTGAGGCCCCACAGGTCGAGTTCACCACCGACGCCGACAAACGCGGCAGCCAACAGCTTGGTCTCGGTGGCCGTCTCCATGGAGATCTTGGTCCACTCGGGCCCGACTCCGGCTTGGATGTAGGGAGAGATGATGAAGTCGGGATACAGTCTCAGCCCGGCAGCGCCCAGAACGGTCGCCGACTGGCGGTCCATCCCCGAAGCAATGACCTCGCCGATGGCGTGATAGTAATCGAGAGACAGCTCGGCGAAGAGATACTTGCCGAAGTCGGCCGTGCCGAATAGCCCCACGCCGTCCATCCGGCAGTCGTCCCAGGTCAAAGTGCCTTCCTCGGTCACCTCGCGGAACCCGTAACCGCCCACACGTGCTCCCGCGCCCAGTGTGATGGTGTCGTCGTCTGGTTTCTTCTCGGCGCTCGCAGGTGCTGCGGCAAGAAATGTCAGAGCGGCGAGCATCCCAACAAAAGCGTGCATGCGCATCCTAGCCTCCATGAAGCAGTCGTGTGTCGAGTCTTCATGGAGTTAGTCGCAGCAGACTCTCATTTTTGTGCATCGCCGCTCGACATTTTTTCGACAATTGCTGGCGCTTAGCCCGAAATCATCTTCTCGAGGCGTTCCAAGCCCGCTTCGAGCGACGGTTGAGGCGGGCCGAAGCTAAAGCGCACGTGGTTGCGGAATCGGCTGGGCCGCCCCGCGCGGCGCTGGCCCGGGTTGACGTCGAAGAACTCGCCGGGCACGCAAATGATCTGGTGCTCGAGACACTTCTTGAAGAAGTCCATGCCGTTATTCATGCCGTCCGGCAGGTTCGACACGTCGCCCCAGACATAAAACGTGCCGTCGGGCGGCCGCTCGATCTTGATGCCCATCGCGCGCAGCCGCTCGACGAGCATGTCGCGCTTCGAGCGGAAAGTGTGCTGGATCGCCTTGACCTCGGCGCGGGTGTGCTCCTCCTCGAGAAGCGGCACGGCCGCGCGCTGCAACGGCCGACTCGCCCCACCGTCCAAAAAGCTGCCCGCGCTCGACAGCCGCTCGATGACCTCCGAGGGCCCCAACGTCCACGAGACGCGCCAGCCGGGGTAGCGCCAGCTCTTGGTCAGCCCGTTGACGATGACCACCGGGTCGCGCTCGACATCTTCGACGAAGCGCGCGGCGGTCGCGTCGGCCGGCGAGCCGTTCCAGATATAGTGGCTGTAGAACTCGTCGAGGATGAGCGTGCAGTCGAGCCGGCGGCCTAGCGCCACCCAGTCGTTGAGCTCTTCGCCGCCGATGAGCTTGCCGGTGGGGTTGCACGGGTTGGAGAGCAACAGCGCGCCCAAGCCTCGCCCGAGCACCTCTTCTTCGAGCTCTTCGACGCTAAAGTCGTAGCCGCGCTGCGGGTCGAGCAGAATCGGGATCGAGGTAAACAGGCGAAACAGCCCCAACAGCTCCTCGTAGGCGGTGTAGTCGGGCAGAAAATGCCCCAAGTTGATCGTCCCCAGCGCCGCCGCCACGCGCGTCAGCCCGGCGCGTCCGCCGCCCGAGATGCACACGTTCTCGGCGCTGTACTGGCTGGGCATGCCCCGTCGATATAGCCGATTGTAGTGGTCGGCGACCGCGGCGCGAAGGTCCCACAGACCGGCCACGGGCGCGTACTCGTGGTCCTCTTCGTAGATGCCGATCGACTCGATGCGCTCGGGCGCATGCGGGATGACGCCCGTCTCGGGCTGGCCCTGGCCGAAGTTGGTCCATCCGGCATCATCGGGGCGATAGCCGTGGCGAGCCGCCTCGGTCATCACGTAAATCACGCCGGTCTTCGGCACCTTACGAAAGGCTTCGATCGACCCGTCCAAATCTAGCTTTACTGCGTTCACTGCAACTCTCTGGCTCTGTAATTCTATGAACGAAGCGATGTTTGCTGGTCGCTGTCTGCTGGCCCGGAGTGGTCCAGCGTGATGTCTAGAGTTATCACAGGACCGGCTCGTTCGATAACTTCGGTGGGCCCAATTTGCTCGAAAAGTGTGCGCATGCGGTGATTGGTCGTAAAACAATCGGCCCGAAAGGCCTCGATGCCCCGCTCGCGCGCTGCCCTCACCAAATAGCTCAACAAAAGCCGCCCCAGGCCCAATCCCTGATAGTCGTCTATGACAGTCACGGCCACCTCTGCAACCTCCGGCTGGTCTTCATAGCGCACAAAACGCGCCACTCCGATCCCCTCCTCTTCGCCGCCCGGGTGCTCGACCAACGCGCCGACAGCGACGTGATTGTCACGGTCCACGTCGACCAAATACTCGAGCTCTCGGCCTGACAAACGGGGCTTGGTCGCCAAGAAGCGCTGGTAGCGCGATCGATCGGAGAGCCGCTCGAAGCCCTGGGCGAGTAGATCCTGGTCTTCGTGTCGCAGGGTACGCACCACCGCCTGGGTGCCGTCGCCGAGTGTCTCTCGTGCAACAAACCCATCGTCGATGGCATAATTCGCGTGCTCATTCATGGTCCAACCTCCCGTTAATTGCAGCAGCGCCCTGCTCGATCTCGAAAACCTCACAGTCTTGCTGCCTGCCACGTAGCAAGAATTCACACGCTGCTCCGATATTCCAACTCGGCGGCGCAGATCACGTTGAAGTGAAGTCGACTGGAGTTATTTTGCCGATGAGACTTTCCCCGAACTCTCGAGGCGAGGAACCTCATGACCACGTTGATTGGGCTATATGACGACCCTGAAGCCGCGCAACAGGCGATGCTCGATCTCTCATCGGAGGGCTTCGATCGCCGCCACATCACCACCAACACCCGCGCCAGAGAGGCGTCGGCCAAGGTGACGGTGACCACCACCGAGGATCGCGTGCAGCAGGCCTCCAAGCTTTTGTGGCAAAACGGGCCGACCGACGTGCGCCGCGAGGAAGGTCAGCCTCCCGAGCATGGTCCCCGAGCTGATCGCGGAGAAGATGGCGCGGTGGGCAGTAGCCGGCCTACGGCCAACGCCGTCGAAAAGTCGGGCGCCTCCGGTCAGATGCGCCCCGCAGGCAAAGGCGGGCCGGCGGCAAGCGAACTCTTTCGCGAGCACGAGCCCTCGTTCCGCGAGCATTTTCGCAGCCACGGTGGCAGCTCCGAAACCTACGACGAGTATCGTCAGGCGTACATGGAAGGGACGCGCCTGGGCACCGACTTCCAGTCACGCGACTGGAGCGAAGTCGAGCAGGAGGCGCGCCGTCGTTGGGAGCACAACCAGCACCCCCAGCCGTGGTCGAAAGTGCGTGACTACGTCAAGCACGGCTGGGGGGCGGTCGATCGTTAGCCGATCGTTAGCCGTCGGTGTTGTTGACCGACGCGTGGGTGACGCTGTCACGCAGGTTGCCGAAGCGAATCGCGTCGAAGTCGAATCCGGTGTTCAGCCCCTCGTGCAGCGACATGTGCATCCAGTTGATCACGTCGTCTTCGGGGGTGCTGGCTACATCGACAAAGCCGCCGTCGGCCGCGCGCGGCCAGCCGCTGGGGAGCGTCGGCAGCGTGTAAGCATCGGTAGCCCCGTCGGTATAGACCGTCCACAGCGTGTGATAGATCGTGCGCTCGCTGTCGTCGGTGCCACAGCCGGAGTACAACTCGGTGATCTTCTGACGAATCGTCGAGCGCGTGTAGTGCGGGTTGGGGTAAGCGCCGCCGGCGAGTGTCTGCGCGCTGAGCTGACGGCCGTTGAGGGTCAGTGGACGAATCGGGATATAGTCGTCGAAGTTGAGCGTGCCGCCGGTCCCGTCAATCAACGAGGGATCGCGACGCGCGACGATGCTCGCACCATTCTCGGTGCCCGCAGGCGCTGCCGTCGGGTCGTTGACGTAGGCGGCGACGCTCGCGCCCATGTACTCGATGTCGGTGAACATGCCGCTGGCGGCCACAGTGCTCACGTTGTCGATGGTGAACGACGTCTGCGACGCGGTGCCAATCCGAAGCCCCATCAAAAAGAGGCGGCCGGCGCCGAGCGCCAGGTTCGCATCGTTCTTGCTGTCCCAATCCCCTGCCGTCAGGCAGAAGACGTCACTGTCGCTGGGCGCATTGCTCACGTTGCAGGTGACGTTGTCGGTCAGCGTGTTGGTCATGTCGATGTCCACGCCGCTGGTCGTCGAGTTGCCGTCGACCGTCTCGGCGCGACTTCCAATCTTCTGGAAATCCAACGTCTGCAGAATCTGGACGATGTCACCGCTCGACGCGTCGCTCAACGTGGACTCGCCGCTGATACCCGTCAGGTAGCGGTCGCCGTACTCGAGCGGCGCCGAGCCGTACGACTTCTTGTTCACCGAGCCGACAAACAAGCCTAAATACTGATCGGGGATATAGACGTTGTCGGGCAGGTTCATGCTACCGACCAGCCCGTTGCCCGATTGGTAACAGACGTTATCGGCGAGCAGCGTGCTCAGGTTGAAGTCCATGATCTGGTCGATGGTCACGTCGCCGAGCATGAAGCCGACGTCGAGATCACCGCCGGTGCTGACGCTCGTGAAGTCTCCGTCGTACTTGCGGGTGGCCGTGGCCGGATAGACCTCCTCGAGGGGCAAGACCAGGTCGGACGCATCGATGTCGACCATCGTCATGTAGGCGCGTCCGGTCGCCCCGGCGGTCACCGTCACCGGCGCGTCGAGCGCGCTGGCGAAGTCTTTGAATTCGACGTAGCCGTTGGCGTCGGTGGTGCCCGTGTTGGCGCCGTTGGCCGCCCCGCCGTAGCTCGTGGTGTAGGCGGACGTATTCTCGGTCTGGCCAATCATCACGTGGGCGTTGGCGATGGCCGTGCCGTCCTCGGATTTGACCACGCGCACCCGCACGTTGCCGTCGGTGGCGCAGCCTCCGGCGCCTCCGTCGGTGTCGGTCATCGGGCTGGCAAACGCCACGCTCACCTGCGTGGCCATCTGCACTGCCTGCCCGCTGCATGAATCATCGACCGACACGGTCACAGTGGCAGACGCAACTCCCGAAGACGACGGCGGCGTCAGCGTCGCCCAGTAGGTGTTCCCACTCGAGCTGACCGTCGACAGCGTGCCCGCGCTGGTCGTCATCGTGACGTTGGCGCCCGAGATGGGGTTGCCGTTGGCGTCGACCAGGTCGAGCACGATCGCCGACTCGGCGTTGGTTCCCGAGGTCAAACATCCGCTGGTCGCGGTGATGGCGCTGCTGGTGTCGACGCCGCTGCAGCAACTCTCGTCGGCCTGACCGTCACAGTCGTTGTCGAGTCCGTCGCAGGTACTGCCGGACTCGTCGCTCATGTAGTCGACGGGCTGCTGACAGTTTCCGTTGGCGTCGCGAGTCGCCGTAGCGCAGACACCGTTGGAGCTTCCGTTGTAGTCACACGGGCATCCTTCATCGACCACGCCGTCGCAGTCGTTATCCAACCCGTCGCAGCTCGTCTCACTCGCCTCGTAAGTCGACGGCGCCTGACAACCTCCATTGCCGTCCGAGCTTCCGCTCGAGCACACGCCGACGGCCGAGCCGTTGTAGTTGCACCCGCAACCCTCGTCGACCTGACCGTCGCAGTCGTTGTCGAGCCCGTCGCAGCTCGCCTCGGTCGCCTCGTAGCTCGACGGCGCCTGGCAAGAGCCGGTGCCGTCGTCGGTGCCCGCGCTGCACACGCCTGTCGACGTGCCGTTGTAGTCGCACTGGCAGCCCTCGTCGGTTTGACCGTCGCAGTCGTTGTCGACGCCGTCGCACGTCTCGGTGCCCGGCGTGATTTCGTTCGAGCAACTTCCCCAGTTGCCTGACGAGCAAGTCTGGGTGCCCGACTGACATTCGCCGACCCCAGCGGTGCCCGAAGGTCCGCTGTAACACGACTGCGTCGCGCCGTTCTGGCAGGTGCAGCCCTCGTCGGTCTGCCCGTCACAGTTGTTGTCCACGCCGTCGCAAAGCTCGGTCGAGCTGTAGTCGCTCGGAGCCTGACAGGTGCCTGTCGAATCGATGGTGCCGCCCGAGCAGACGCCGTCGGAAGCCCCGTTGTAGTCGCACTGACAGCCGACATCGGCGACGCCGTCGCAATCATTGTCGAGCCCGTCGCAGCTCGTCTCCGTCGCCTCGTAGTCCGCAGGCTGCTGGCAAGTGCCGTTCGCACCGATCGTCGAACCGGCGCAGACCCCGTCGGTCGAGCCGTTGAAGTCGCACGCACACCCCTCGTCGACCACCCCATCGCAGTCGTTGTCGAGCGTATCGCAGCTCGTCTCCGTCGCTTCGTAGGTCGAAGGAGCCTCGCACCCGTTCGGCCCGACATTTCCGCCGGAGCAAACACCGACGGCCACGCCGTTGTAGTTGCAGCCGCAGCCCTCGTCGCTCTGACCGTCGCAGTCGTTGTCGAACCCGTCGCAGCTCGTCTCCGTCGCCTCGTAGTTCGCAGGCTGCTGGCAGGTACCGTTCGCATCGATCGTCGAGCCGGCGCAGACCCCGTCGGTCGAACCGTTGAAGTCACACGCACACCCCTCGTCGATCACTCCGTCGCAGTCGTTGTCGAGTCCGTCGCAGCTCGCCTCGCTCGCCTCGTAGCTCGCCGGAGCGCTGCAGTTGCCGGCGTCGTCGATCTGACCGTTGGCGCACACGCCTTCGCTCGAGCTGTTGAAATCACACCCGCAACCCTGGTCGACCGTTCCGTCGCAGTCGTTGTCGACGCCGTCGCCGCACGTCTCGTCGCTATCGGGGGTCACCTCGTTTTCGCACGTACCCCAGCCACCGCCCGAACACGTCTGGGTGCCTACCGCACACTTACCGACCCCTTGGGTGCCCGAGGGCCCGCTGTAGCACGACTGGGTGTCTCCATTGGCGCAATCACACCCCTCGTCGACCGTGTCGTCGCAGTTGTTGTCCACGCCGTCGCACAGCTCGGCCGCCCCTGGATAGGCGGTATCGTCTCCGTCGTCGCAGTCGGTGTCGGTGCAGCTATCACCGATGCCGTAGCCGTCGCCGTCCTCGTCGAAGCAGTCAGCGCACACGGTCGAGGTGGGGATGCACTGTCGGCCGGCTTGGTCGTCCACGCTGCGGCTCATCGTGCACTCGTAGCCGTCCGGGCAGCTTCGCAGGTTGCAGGGGCGCGAGCAGAAGTTGCCGTCCGGGTGCGGGATGCAGTTGCTGTCACTGCCGGGGCAATCGGCGTCGACCGTACAGGTGTCGGTGCAAAGCGGAGCGTCCGGAAAGCAAAGCGAGGTGCTCGGGTCATTCTGCAGCGGCTCACAGATCCAGCCGTCGCCACACGCCGCGTCGTCGGTGCACTCGACGGTGCACACGTCTCCGTCGGGCCCCGGATAGCAGTAGCCCGACGCGCAGTCGGCGTTCGAGCTGCACGGCTCTCCGTAGTCGGAGCCGGCGTCGCCGCTGTCGGCAGCGTCGTCGACATCGCCCGAGTCTCCGGAGTCAGTAGCATCTCCCAGAGCGTCGAAGACGTCGGCGACATCGCCGGCGTCTTCGTCTGTGACAGGTGATTGTGCAGTCCCGTCGAAGCTACAGCTCGACAGAGTCAATGCGACCACACCGACGAACACGACCAACCACTGCCGACCGTTACGGCCCACAGCGAACTGCGCCAACCAGCTATCCATCACGACCTCGCGAATCCGACGCACCGCGCCGGAGCAGAGCCAACCAATTTGTCTAAAAGCGTTGCTGTATTCGCAAGGCTAGCAGATGGGGGGCTGCAACTCAACGCTGCAGGGCGTCAGACCAGGTGCGCTTGAGTTCGCGGATGGGATCGATCCACTCGGAGCGGAGCATCTTGTCGGGTACGTCGATCTCGAACTCGAGGGGCTCGTAGCCGCGGGCGAGCGCGTCCGACTCGACGGCCAGGCGGGCAGGATGCTCGTGGTCGCCCAGGCGTTCGAGCGCCTCGGCGATTTCGCGCGAAATCGTATTCGCGAGTTGATGCAGAGCCTCACGCGCACCTCCCCACACGGTATTTGGCACCGTGCCGAAGATCAGCCGTGGTGATCGACTGATCACGTGGATCCCGTGGCGCCCGGAGGCCACGAAGCGCCCGATATTGTGCCGCGCGTCGTCGATGAGCACCGCCGCGCGACAAAACCCGTCCTTGCCACACACCGGCGCAAATTCGGGCAGCTTGAAGCTCGAATCGAACGGATTGCGGCCAAACTGCGAGGAGACGAGCTCACGCACGTGGTGGGGAAAGTCGCTCGCCAGCTCCTGAAACCCCTCCGGGTCGAGCAGTTGGTGGGCTACTTTAGCGTAGTCGGTGCGATAGAAAATCCGAGGGTGATCGATGTAGGCCAGGTGGTCCTCATCATCCTCGGCGGCCGGCGGCCCCACCAGGGTGGCGAATCCGGGGATCTCGGTGGCGATGCGCCAGATACGCCACGGATAGCCGTTCGTCCAGATGCGCATGTGAGCGTCCAGCTCGCGCTCCAACGACTCGTGGCGCATCCCCCAGATCAGCTCGAAGACCCCCGGCTTGACCAGATAATACTCGCGGTGGCCGAAATCGAGGTCGAACGACAAGAGCGACGCCGGCGCTCGCTGGAGCATACGCCGCGCGTCCATCAGCCAGTTCCACAACACCTCGTCGGCGTCCCACACCACCTCGTCGAGGCGAACACCGCACTCGCGCACGAGGCGGCGGCCGGTCAGGTAGAGCTCCTCACCGTACTCTGAATGGGACAGCGGGATGTCGAGGTAGGATCGAGTCACAGCGGAATTCGCTTCCAGGAAACGCGAGAATCAGAGACGCGCCAATCAAAAGGCTTCGCCGATACTAAGATAAAACCCAGTCCCCTCGGGCGACAAGCCGAAGTCGGCGCGCACGTTGACCCCCTCGCTCTCGTCGACGGCGAGCCGCAGCCCGGCCCCGGCCGACCACAGCAGATTGTCGACCGACAGCGGCGAGTCGTCGCCGTAGACCTCGCCAATGCCGCCAAAGCCCGCCAGCCGAAGGCGCCACAGCGGCGGCGTTCGGTACTCGGCTTGCGCGAGCAGCATATTCTTGTCGCGATAGCGCCCCTTGAACAACCCGCGCAGCCGCTTCTGGCCGCCCAACTTGGCGAGCTTGTAGAACGGAACGTCGCCCACATGGCTCTCCCACATGCCCTGGAGCGCCAGCACCTGTTGATGGCCGAGATCGACATAGTGACGCCCGTCGAGCCGAAAGCGGGTGTACGAGAAGTCGCCGCCGAGTGCCTCACTGTAGCGGAGCACCGAGCCCTGAACGTACGACCCCTCGGTCGCAGCAAACGAGTTGTCGCGTGTGTCCCAGGCGAAGTTCACGCCCACCGCCGACAACAGTCCACCGTCGCTCCCCACCACCGAGTCCGAGCGCAACAGCCCCTCGGTCTGGGCCACGATGCTTCGCCGGGCGAACTCGTAGTCGACGCCCAGGTACAAGTGCCGACTCAACACACGGCGCCGGATCGACGTGCTCACCACGAACGCCGTCGCGTCGAATCGCTCCTCGTGGTGGTCGGCCACCTGGGCGCCGATGCCGTAAAACGAATTGGGCCACTTGAGCAACGACACCGACGCTTTGACGTTGTAGGCTCCCCCATCGAGGAACAAATTCGGCGAAAGGTTTAAGAGCCACTGGTCGTTGAGTGTGTAGGCCCCGGCCGCGAGCACGCTCGAGGTGCGGTCGTCGGGCTGGTCGAGGTCGGGCCGCACGAGCAGGAGCCCGAAGCCGGCAAATGTCAGGCTGGTCTCCGGCGTGTAGGCAGCCACCGGAAAGCCCTTGAGCTCGATGTCGGAGCCCGCCTCATCAGGCGCCTCCACATTCGCCGCCACGTCGGCGTCGGCGGCATAAAGCGGCGGGCTCGGCAGAATCACAGAACACACACACGTAATGACGACGAAGACAAGCACCCGCATACGGCGGGTCGACGTCGTTCTCATTCGAACCTCGGGCTAGGCTGAGCTGGCAAGTCGCACATATACAACACCACACTAACCGAACGACAACCCACTGTAAAACCTACAGTTTACCCACACCATGCTCTACAAGCTCGGCGCCGAAATCATCGTCGTCCTCCACCTGGCGTTCATCCTGTTCATCATCTTCGGCGGGCTGCTCGCCCTGCGTTGGCCCCGCGCCTCGTGGGTACACCTGCCCTGCGCCCTCTACGGCGTGCTCATCGAATGGGTGGGTTGGGTCTGCCCGCTGACGCCCTGGGAGAACGCCCTCCGGGAGCGCGCCGGCGGCGAAGGCTACGAGGGCGACTTCATCGAGCACTACCTCTTGCCGATCATCTACCCCTCCGGCCTCACCCCCACCGTACAGCTCGTCCTCGGCGCCCTCGTCATCGTCGTCAACGTCGCCATCTACGCCTTCGTCATCTGGAAGTGGCGCAAAGACAAGACCTCCCAAACGTAAAAGGGCGGCACGGTGGCCATCGCCACCGTGCCGCCCAAACCCAACTCTCGAGGCCTCAAGACTTCAAGACTCGAGACTCAAAACTCGAGACTCACGCCTCACGCCTCCACCGCCGCACACGCGCCACGCCGAGCAGAAGCAACAGCGCAGCAGCTTGTCCGAACAGACGCATCGGCGAAGCGTCGGCTGCGACCGAGCAACCTTCGTCGGTGCCGCTCGAGCCGTTGTTGTTCTTGCGCACCACGATGGTGTTCTCCGGGTCGCACACGTCGCCGAGGCCGTCGTTGTCGATGTCCTCCTGACCGGCGTTGGACGTGAACGGGCAGTTGTCGAGCTCGTCGTTGAGCCCGTCGCCGTCGCTGTCACCGTCACAAGCGTTGCCGGTACCGTCACCGTCGCTATCGTCCTGGTTGGCGTTGGGAACCAGCGGGCAGTTGTCATTGCTGCCGACACCGTCACCATCGGCGTCCATATCGCAGGCGTCGCCCACGCCGTCGTTATCCATGTCGTTTTGCTGCTCGTTGGACACGCTCGGGCAGTTGTCTTCGCCGTTGATCACGCCGTCGGAGTCGGAGTCGGCGTTCGGATCGCCCGAGACCCAAGCTGGCGAGGGATAGCCCCCCTCTTGCGAGGCGCGCTGACCGACCTGCTTGATCCAATCCCCCCAGCCATACACGGCCGAGTAGACCGACGACCGGCAACCTGCAGCACCACGCGACAGAGCACCGAGCACGCGACCTTGCTGGTCGATGGCCGGGCCGCCCGAGTCGCCCTGGCAGGTTCCCTCGTCGCCCAAGAATTCCTTGTCTTGCACCGAGGTGTACGTCGGGCACTCCGAGCCTTCGCACTGGATGCTCAGCCCTTCGAGGATGCGCCGCACGCCGGCGCCTTCGCCGCTGCCGGTGTGGCCATAACCGATGGCGGTATACCCTTCGCCTCGCCGTACCGGGCTATCGAGACGCGGCGGAATGGGCACGGCCTGCGAATTGGGGATATTCGACGACAGGATGACCAGCGCGATGTCTTCGTTGCACATGTCGCCGGTGCCGTCGGGAATGACGATCTCTTTGGCCCGCGTGTAGTTGCCGGCGTCGCGAGTCAGGTACGGCTCGGTGGTCACGAACAGACTCGTCGCCGAGTACTTCGCCCCGAAGTTCGTCTGCCCGCAAATGACCTGCTGACTCTCCACGCGCGCCACACAGTGTTGGGCGGTGAGCACCAGGTTCGGAGCAATGAGAGTACCGCTGCAAATCCCGCCGCTGGAGGTCGAAAACAATCCGACCGCCGCGGGGTGAGCCGAGTCACGCTCGCCGCCTTTGATGGCTTGGCGAACCGTGGCCAATTCCTGCTCTTCGTGCGGTTGCTCCACACAACCGCTCAGCGTGCCGGCCGCCACCGCGGCGACGACCAGTCCAATCAACCCATTGACCGAATAGCGTAGTGCATCATGCGCCATAAATTTGCTCCATCCCTTTGTTAGACATTTCGTCTTTCACAACCCAAAACATCTCATCCCATCAACAACGCACAAACGGCCTCCCCCGAAGACGCTCCCACGTTAGGATTTCTAACGGTTCATAGACCATGCAAGAAGCTTTCCAGTTAGAATCCTTACACCGCACCGATCGCCGATGATCGCCACGTGACACGCCGTGATCGCCCTTGAATTCGCCAGCAGCTCCAACTACCTATGGGAGAGTTCTAGCCGACCTCCTCTCCGGGGATGCGAGATCGCGATGGGTACCACCAAAGGCCATATCCTTGTTGTCGACGACAGTGAGATGAACCGCGACATCCTTTCGTTTCGCCTCGGCGAGGCGGGCTTCGAGGTGTCGACGGCCGTCGATGGCGCCGACGCGCTCGACAAGATCCGGCAGGGCTCCTACGACCTGGTCCTGCTCGACATCGTCATGCCGCGCATGTCCGGGCTCGAGGTGCTCGAGCATATCCGCAACGAGCAGGCGCTCATCGACCTGCCCGTGGTCATGCAGACCTCCAAGAGCGACAGCAGCACCGTCGTCCAAACCCTCAAGCTGGGCGCCAACGATTACGTGGTCAAAGGCATGGAGTTCGAGGTGCTGGTCGCCCGCCTCGAGACCCAGCTCGACATCCAGAAACGCTCCCGACTGTCGCGAAGCGGCGGCTACTCGAAGCTCTCGGGCAGCAAAGCCTCGCGCAAACGCGCCCACCGCTACTACTGCGGCCAGTGCAAGAGCAGCCTGAACAAAGAGGATATCACCTGCTCGGTATGCCACCGCGAGCGCCCCGGCGAGGGATGGGGCAAAGTCGAGAACAGCGCGTTCTCACGGCTCGGCTCGATAATCGGCGAGCGCTACTTCTTGAACCGATTCATCAGCCTGGGCGCCGCGGCCACGGTCTACCAGGCGCGCGACCTCGACCTGAACCGCGAGTACGCCGCCAAGCTCGTCAGCCTCGACGACCTGCCCGCCGGCGTCAGCGCCAGCGACATCCGCGAGCGTACTCGCCGCGAGGTCGAGGTCATGTCGAAGCTCTCCAACCCCCACGTGGTCAAGATCTACGACGTGGTCGAGGTCGAAGAGGACGTCTTCGCCCTCATCCTCGACTTCGTGCACGGCCACAGCCTCGAGCGGCTGCTCCAACAGGCCGGCGGCAAGCTCGACCCCGCCAAGGCCCTCGACATCGCCCGCCAGATCGCCCAGGGGCTCTACGAAGCCCACTGCCTGGGCATCGTCCACTGCGACGTCAAACCCGAGAATGTCATGGTCGAGAAGCTTCCGCTGCGAGGCTACTTCGCCCATGTGCTCGACTTCGGCATCGCCGAAATCCTCGACTACGCCCGCTCGAGCGGCGAGTACGTCGGCACCCCGCTCTACAGCGCCCCCGAGCAGATCCGCGAGGACGCCAGCGTCGACCTGCGCACCGACATCTACGGGCTGGGCGCCACCCTGTACCACATGGTCGCCGGCGAACCGCCCTTCCCCGCCGACAACGCCATCGACGTCCTCAAGATGCACCTCAAGGCCCCCGTGCCTCGCCTGGCCCCCGCTGGCCACGAAGAATCACGCCTCGGCCTCGTCGACGAGATCCTGACGCGCATGCTCGCCAAGAACCCCGACGACCGCTTCGCCGACTTGTCGGAGTTTATCGAGTATGTCGACGCGATCGCGCCGTTGATGTTGCGGGTGGAGTAGGAGGTGTTCGAGGGTGGGGGCCTTGCAGGTCAGTCACCTCAACCCCTCCGCCTCGCTGCGCTTCGGCACCTCCCCTTCGGACAAACGACGTCCGTGGGGAGGCAATGGTTGCTTCGGCAGAGGTGGTCGTTCGTTGGTGCCCCCTCCGACCTCTTGCTCCAACAAACACATGTGGTTGTTGAGGCAACCATTCGCCCCCACGGCCGCAGTACCAGGCCGAAGGGGGGCAGCCGCCGCAGGCGGCGGGGGGTTGAGGCTGCGAACCGGCAAGGCCTACAAGCTCGAACCAAACCCCAAACTCCGGCTCAAACGCTTGTCTGACTAGGCATTTTGTACTCTTCAGTCCGGGTGAGACGAGTTATCGTCCACCGTACGGAGTTCGAGGCTTCGACAGTGTTCGAGGAAGCGTTGGATGCTGGGGTGGTAGGCGTCGTAGATACTTGCACGGAGAGGTCCTACCGGGTCCTCGATCACTACACCGACGGCGCGGCCTGCACCGCCCGTCCACCGCCGATCAGGTAATTCTCTGAGGAGTTCGTTGTTCACGGGGCTCCTGCTCGGTCGTCGCTGGCAATGAGCTTTTCAATCGCTGCGCACGCGGCCTGAGCATCATCGATGGCAAGGATATACTCGTGCTCGCGCGACGCCCCTGAACCCGGAGCCTCGCTCCCAGTGCGAGCAGTGAGGTCAATCTGAACGTGTCCTGCCCTTGGAGCAAGGGCTGAAATGCACTTTGCAGCGTGCAACTGACTCGGTGACAACTCGACAGCCTTGAAGCGGTCGGAAATGATTACACGCCGATTCGTTACGACATACCGCCTTGTAGCGAGCCGCAATGGCAAGACGACCAGCCTTCGTATGGCTGGGTACGCACCGAACAGAGCCCCCAAACCAAACAAAACCTGAAAAGTCACAGCTATCGGATGGTCGGGGAAAAACTGTGGCAGGATGACCAGTGCGCTGTACGAGGCGATAAAGGCAGTGAAGAGCGAGAATGGAATCCCCAAAAGGTCACGCCAGAAGAAGACAAACCTGCACTGCGGACGCCCCTCCCAGACAACTTCCTCGTGGTCCTGAAGAATTATTTCTCTCGTGCCTCGCATCGCCGCCCCATGTCCTAAATTGGAAGAGATGGTTCGAACGTATCAGGTTGCGGTCAGGTGCGCCAAACCCCTCTGAGTTTCGTTTCAAAGGCGGTTCGCCGGATATGATGCCTCCGGCGACGTAGGTCACACTTGCTGGGGCATGCGACGCGCACCGTAACGGCATGGGGTTCCCCGACGAAGCCCAGCCCATGCGGCTTTGCGCTCCCAAGGCGACCATCGGGAGCCGCGCCGAAGCGTCGTTTGCTGAGGCTTCGGTAGCCCGAGGCGACTCGAGCGTAGCGAGACGAGTCCCGGGTGAGGGTCAACGTGTCCATCACACCCTCTGGGCAACATGCAATGCCACAATTCTCCCGCGACGCACGCCTTGATGATTCGCCACGCCCACCCCTCGGACTCGCTACGCGTCGCCCGGGGCTACCGAGGCGCCGCGAACGGCGCGGCGCGCGCTCGCTAGCGCTCGCTTGTTCGAGGGGGGTGGCCTTGCAGGTCAGTCACCTCAACCCCTCCGCCTCGCTGCGCTTCGGCACCTCCCCTTCGGACAAACGACGTCCGTGGGGAGGCAATGGTTGCTTCGGCAGAGGTGGTCGTTCGTTGGTGCCCCCTCCGACCTCTTGCTCCAACAAACACATGTGGTTGTTGAGGCAACCATTCGCCCCCACGGCCGCAGTACCAGGCCGAAGGGGGGCAGCCGCCGCAGGCGGCGGGGGGTTGAGGCTGCGAACCGGCAAGGCCTACAGAACCAGAGAACTCACCCCTCCAAAAACTGACCCATCGCCTGCAACAGGCGACCGATATTGACCGGCTTGGTCTCGAAGGCGTCGCAGCCCGTCTCGAGCGCCTTGGTGCGGTCGCTCTCGAGGGCGTGGGCGGTCAGCGCGATGATCGGGATGTGGGCCGTCGCCTCGTCGCCCTTGAGCGTGCGCGTGGCTTCCCAGCCGTCCATGACCGGCAGGCTCAGGTCCATCAGGACCAGGTCGGGTTGCTCGGCGTGGCATTTCTCGACGCCTTGCTTGCCGTCGGGGGCGATGATGACCTCGAAGCCGCGGCGCTGCAGGCGGCGGGCGAGCATGTCGCGGTTCATTTCGTTGTCTTCAACCAACAAGATCTTGGCAGTCATAGCGCTCTTCTTGGGTACAGCTTGGATTTAGGTGCTTCCTATATCGATCGAATCTATTCGTGATGTCCGGGATGAATCAGGATGCCTCGGCCCGCGCGGACGCGGTCGGGAGCGACTCGAGCTCCGGCCCGTCGGCCTTTTCGCCCAGGCGGAAGCTGTCGACGAGCTCCCTCAACGTCTCGCTCAACTCGGCGAGCTCGGAGGCGGCGGTGGTCACCTGTCGGATGCCCGACACCCCGTGGGTCACCAGCGTGGCGAGGTCTTCCATGGCGCGGTTGACTTCGCCGGTGTGCTCGCGCTGCTCGGTCGTCACGACCTTGATGTCCAGGGCGGCCTCGGTGGTGTCTTCGGAGCGCACCAGGCCCTCCTGACACGCCGAGGCGGTCGCTCGGGTCGAGCCGTGGATATCGTCGACCAGCGACTTGATGCTGCCGACCGAGTCCTTGGTGTTCTCGGCAAGGCGGCGCATCTCGTTGGCCACCAGCGCAAAGCCCTTGCCCGCCTCCCCGGTGCGCGCGCCCTCCAGGCTGGCGTTGAGCGCGAGCAAGTCGGAGCGGTCGGCGATGCTTCGAATCAGCTTGAGAATCTCGGTGATACGCTTGCTCAACTGGTTGAGCTCGTCGATGCGCATGCCGATCTGGCGGTTCTGATCGCGGGTATCCTCGGCGGCCTCGAACACCAGGTGCGCGCGCTCGGCGATGGCGTCGGCCGATTCCAGGAGCTCCTCGACGGTGCGCTGGGCCTCGCGGATGCGATCGGCCTGGTGCAACGCCGACGACTCGTGGGCGTGCAGCACCTGCAGCATCTCTTCGGTCGACGAGGCGACCTGGATGGCGCTGTGGGTGATCTGCTCGACCAGGTGGCGCAGGCCGGTGACCATCTCGTTGAAGGCGCTCGTCAGGTCGCCCTCGCCTTCGACCGACGAACTCAGGTCGCCGTGGGCGATCTCCTCGGCGCGCCCGGCCAGGTTGCGCAGGTTCGAGACCATCAGCCCGAAGGCGTCGCCAAGCTCGCCGGGCAGCTCCTCGTCGAGCGCCGGGTTGTAGAGCTGGTCGTTGGCGATGATGTGGGCCTTGACCGTCAGCCGACGAAGCTGGTTGGTCAGCTCGGCGAAGCTGCGGTTCAGGTCGCCCTGGCTCGAACTCGTGGGCAGGTCGACCGCCGACAGCTGTCCGGTCTCGAGCACGCGGTCCTGCATGCCCCGAACCCCGATATAGCCATTGGCGAGCTCGGTCGCCTCCTCGCTCAGGAGCCGAAGCTGGGTCAACAATTGGTTGATGGCGGTCGCCATGCGACCGACATCGCCCCCTTTATCGACCGTCAGCCGCGGCTGGGCCAGATCGCCGGCGGCGAGTCGGCCCAGCGCCTCGGTGACCTGGTCGAACGGCAGGAGCACCTGTCTTGCGTACATCACCACGGCCAGCCCCACCACCAGCAGCACCGCCGCGGCCACGTAAGCTTCGTGCCAGATAGCGACACCGACGGCCACGACAGTGAGCGCGCCGATGGCCATGGCGAGTTGTTTCCACGTCTGCATCAGTCTGTTCCAGAAGTTGCCGGGTCGAAACAAGCGAACAGCAGCCGGGCCCCCCGGCAGGGGCCCGGCTCGCAGTCGGAGCTGACTGGCTATGAGTGTGGGGGCCAGTCAATCATGTGGCTCCTTAGAGTCCGGCGATGAAGCCGTCGATATTCGACGCCGTCTGCGCCGGGTCCTCGACCTGCAGGTAGTGACCGGCACCACCGAAGTAGGTCAACGAGGCGTTCGGAATGGGGTCGACGACCAGCTGCTGGAGCAGCCCCGGCGTCATGAACGGATCGTCGGAAACCATAACGAGCGTCGGGGTTTGAATCTGCCCGACCATATCAGCGAAGTCGGCCTGAGTCCAAGCGTCGAGCGACTGGCGAGAAGCCTTGGGCGTCACCGTCGCGGCGCTGGCGAGCAGGTGGTTCAGGTCGTCCTGAGCCAGGTCGACCGACGAGATCGTGAAGATGAAGGCCTGCAGCTGCGGGTCCTCGGCCGAGGCCCAGAACAGGTCGTAGAACTGCTGGGGCAGCGGGAAGCCCGAGGCGGGGACCGGCGACATCAGCACCAGGCCGCTCAGGTCGGAATCGTTCTTGGCGGCGAACTTCTGAGCGATCGCGCCGCCCATGCTGTGGCCCACGAGCACGTAGTCGGTGGCGCCGGCGTCAGCGACGACCGCCTCGACGTCCTTGAGGTAGTTCTCGAGCGAGTGACCGCCGTTGGGCTTGTCCGAGTCGCCCGTGCCGCGAAGGTCGGGCACGATGAGACGATAGTCGGGCCCGGCGAGCTCGCCGATCAGGTTGTCGTACACGGTGCCGGAGACCGACCAACCGTGCACGAGCACGATGTCCTGGGCGCCAGAGCCGATGACCCGATACGCGATCGTCTTGTTGTCTTTGGTCGTCGCGAAGTGCGTGACCGCGTCATCGGCGCTCAGCGCCTGGCCACGGGTGGTCACGCCACCGTCGTCGGGCGACATCGCCTCGCTGCAGCCCACAAGGCCGGCGAGAGAAATGACCAGCAGAAAAAACATCGATTTGAGAGTCTTCATCTTACATCCCCTTCACACAATTAATGCTCGAGATTCGATTCCATCAGTCCCATCAGGCTACGTCATCCATCCTCCTGCGCATTGGCCGATACAACGGGCGTCCGCTTTGTCGGGCCGGCCCTAACCCAAGGGCCGGCCGCGGATCACCCACTCGTTCGAGCCGGAGAACCCAACCTCCGGCTCAACCATTCAGAAAGCTCGACAGCAGCTCGGCCGTCTCGTCGGTGCGCTCGACCTGGATGTAGTGGCCGGCGCCCGGGATATGGGCGATCTCGGCGTTCGGAATCGGGTCGGCCACGGCCGCCTGCAGAAACTCTTGGGGCAAAAACGGATCGTCGCTCGCCACGACCAGCGTGGTGGCGGTGATGTCGCCCAACTGGTCGCTGAAGCCACCTTCGGTCCACGACACGAGCGCCTGCTGGATGCACGCAGTCGGGATCTTGGCCGCGTCGTCGAGCAGGCGCGACTTGCTGCCCTGGGACAGGTCCAGGCAGGCCATATCGAGGATGGCGCCCTGGCTGTCGCGGTTCTGCCCCGAGTTGTAGAACAGGTCGTAGGCCTCCTGGGGAAGCTCCATGCCGCTGGCGGGCACGGTGCTCAGCAGGAACATGCGCTCGACGCGCTCCGGGTAGGTGGCCGCGAAGAGCTGGGCGATCTGGCCGCCCATGCTGTGGCCCACCAGTGCGAAGCTGTCGGCGCCGGCGTCGTCGGCCACCGTGCGCACGTCCTCGACGTAGTCGGAGAGCTTGTAGGAGTCGGCGTCCTTGGACGACTCACCGGTGCCGCGCAGGTCGACCACGATCATGCGGTAGGCGCTCTTGTCGAGCTTCGGAATCAGGTCGTTGTAGACCGCCCCCGAGACCATCCATCCGTGAACGAACACGACGTCTTGGTCGCCCTCGCCGATGACACGGTAGGCGATATCTAGACCATCTTGGTTCTGTACTTTCGGCATCTACTCCTCCTGTTGGGGTTGAGATCTCGGTACGGTTTTAGTTGTCGCTGCTATCGGCTCGCCGTCGGACGGCCGCTCTTCTGGGGCGTCGGCCTGCTCGGCCTGCGCGCCGGTGACTGCCAAAACTTCCTTCAACACTTGATCAACGGAGCTGACATTCTTGCTCAAAATTCGCTCGACGGACTTCTGCAAACGGGAGTGCTGGGCGTCGTCGAGGTCCATGGCGGTGACGACCACGATGGGAATCTCTTGCCAGCGCGGCTCCTGGCGCATGATCTCGGCGACCTCGAAGCCGTCCATCTCGGGCATCATCAGGTCGAGCACGACCACGTCGGGGATCTCCGAGTCGAGCATCTCGAGGGCGGCCGTGCCGTTCTCGGCGGTGCGCACCCGCCAATCGGCCCGGCGCAGGTGCCGCGCCATGACCTCGCGCACGTCGTCCTCGTCCTCGACCACCAGCGCCGTGCCGCCCCGCTCGGGGTGGAAGCGCGCCAAGACCTTGACGAGTCGGTCGCGTTGGATCGGCTTGACCAGATAGTCGGAGGCGCCCAGCGCATAGCCGATGCTCTTGTCGTCGATCATGGTGACCATCACCACGGGAATCGACTCCAGGTCGGCCTCGGCCTTCAGGTTCGACAACACCGACCAGCCGTCACGGCCGGGCATCATCACGTCGAGTGTAATCACGTCGGGGCGCTTGGTGCGGGCCAGCTCGACGCCCTGGTCGCCGTTGAACGCCGAGATGACGTGGAAGCCGCGCGGCCCCAAAAAGCGGCGCATCAACTCGTGGACGTGCGGGTCGTCGTCGATGACCAGCACCGTGGGACCCTCGCCCGAATTCGACAGAAAGTCGGCGCTCAGGTGGGGGATTTCCATCGTCGCCGACGGCTCGGCCAGCCCCGACCGGTGCTCGGTGGGCAGCAGAATCGTGAACGTGGTCCCCTCTCCCAGGGTGCTCTGGACGTCGATCGTGCCGCCCATCATCTCGCAGAAACGCTTGCAGATGGTCAGACCCAGGCCGGTGCCGCCATGTTTTCGGGTCGTCGATTCGTCGGCCTGGGTAAATGGCTCGAAGAGCCGGTCGATGCTCTCCGGGTCGATGCCCATGCCGGTGTCGCGCACCTCGATGCGCACCCCCGGCATGCTGTTGACCACCGCCTCGGCGGTGCTCAGCTCGATGACTCCCTTTTCGGTGAACTTGGCGGCGTTGCCCACCAGGTTCAAAAGCACCTGCTTGAGCTTGGTGCGGTCGGTGACCACCTCGCCGCGGCGTCGGTAGCTGCGCTCGAGGTCGTTGTCGTTCTTGGCCACCAACGGACGCACCGTGTCGATGACCTCGTCGACCAACTCGGCCAGGTCGAAGGCGTCCAGATGCAGGTCCATCTTGCCGGCCTCGACCTTCGACAGGTCGAGGATGTCGTTGATGAGCGCCAACAGGTGGTTGGCCGAGTGGTGGACCTTCTTGAGGTCGCTCTGGATGCTCTCCAGCGGGAGCTCGGCCGGGTTGGAGGCGCCGAAGTCGAGGTCCTCCTGGATGAGCTCGGTGTAGCCGATGACCGCGTTGAGCGGGGTGCGCAGCTCGTGGCTCATATTCGCCAAGAACGCGCTCTTGGCCCGGCTGGCCTCCAGGGCGCGCTCTTCGGCCTCGCGTCGCTCCTCGACCTCTCGCTGCAGCCGCTCGTTGGTCTCGACGAGCTGGCGGGTGCGCTCCTGGACGCGCATCTCGAGCTCGTCGCGCGCCTGGCGAATCTCCTCTTCCATCTCCTTGCGCTCGGAGATGTTCTGGATGGCCACCAGCGAGCCCCACTGCACGCCGTCTTCGTCGTGCATCGGCTTGGCGCTCACCAGCGTCCACACCCCGCCGCCGTCGTTGTGCTGCCAACGGTGGTCGAACATCTCTTCGACCCCCTCTTGGCGGCGCTTGAGGTTCTGGCGGGCGCGCTCGGCCCACTCTTCTTCCATGAAGTCGAAGAGCATATTGCCGACCATCTCCGGGCGGCTGTAGCCGAGCATCTTCGCCATGCTTTCGTTGGCGTAGATGATCTCGCCGCCCAGGCGGACGACCAAGATTCCGTCGTTAATGGTTTCGACAATGGTGGCGAACGGTAGGTCTTCGTGCGCCGTTGGGTGCTTGGCGTCGTCTGCCGACGCCGAATCAGACTGAGTACTGCTCATAACTGCGAAAAACCCCTCAGCCCGATTGGATCATCTTCAACACACCGGGCAAGGACACCTCAAGACGAACCTGTCAAAAAAAGGTGTCATATGTAGGCAGAAGGTAACTGTCAGTCACTATGCAGGATCGACCCGCCAGATGCAAGTATTGCGTCTGGTCGCGCGCTTGTCCGCGGGGGCGGCTTTTGCGACACTCTCGCCCGTGGTTTTGAATCTAAGACAAGCCGAGTCGCGTCCCCAAATCGAGTCGGACAAGTGATCGATCAGCGATTGACGGCTCCTGTCGACTGTAGTCTCCACCCAACGTGAGTCCCCATGCATTTCGTCATCATCGGCAACGGCGTCGCCGGCATCGAAGCCGCCTTCGCCATCCGCGACCGGCTCGGTCCGGGCGAGGCCAAGATCACGGTCATCAGCGACGAGACGGACTACTTCTTCTCGCGCACCGCCCTGATGTACGCCTACATGGACAAGCTCGACCGGCGCGACCTCGAGCCGTACGAGCGCAAGGTCTACGCCCAAAAGCAGATCGAGCTCGTGCGCGGCCGCGTCGTCGACCTCGACGCCGCCGAGGCGAGCTTGCGCCTGCAGGACGGCAGCACCGTCGCCTACGATCGCCTGCTGCTGGCCGTGGGCGCCAAGCCGCGCATGGTCCCCTTCGCCGGGCTCGACGAGGTCGAAGAGGGGCTGGTGCACTTCGTCTCCATGCAAGACCTCGACGAGTGTGAGCGGCTGACCTGGTCGACCGAGCGCGCGGTGGTCGTCGGCGGCGGCCTCATCGGCGTCGAGCTCGTCGAGAGCCTGACCCACCACGGCGTCGAGGTGACCTTCTTGGTGCGCGAGCCCTGGTTTTGGCCCGCCGCCCTGGGCAAGGAAGAAGCCGAGATCGTCGCCGAGCATATCCGCGAGCACGGCGTCGACCTGCGCATGGAAGAGGAGATGAGCGAGATTCAGGTCGACGACGCCGGCCGCGTCAGCGGCGTGCGCACGAACCTGGGCGACGAGATCCCCTGTCAGATGCTCGGGGTGGCCATCGGCGTGCAGGCCAACGTCGAGTGGCTCCAGGGCGTGAGCACCCCGCCGGCGATCAACCGCGGTGTCATGGTCGACCGCTCCTTTCGCACCACGCTGCCCAACGTGTGGGCCGCCGGCGACTGCGTCGAGGTGGACGTCGGCCGCCGCCCTGGGTTGGTGGAGACCATCTGGTACTCCGCCAAACGCCACGGCAAGCTCGCCGGGCTGAGCATGGCCGGCGAGCGCGTCGAGTATCACCCGCCCCTATTCTACAACAGCACCAAGTTCTTCGAGCTCGAGTTCACCACCGTGGGCGACTGCGTCGACGTCGCCGACGGCGCCACCACCCTGTTTCGCAAGATGCCCGGGAAGCCTATCAGCCAGCGCATTGTTGCCAACGAACGCGGCGAGGTCATCGGCTTCAACATGCTCGGCTCGCGCTTCGACCACCGCGTGCTCGAGCAGTGGATCCACGACCGGCGCGACCTGGCCTGGGTGCAACGGCACCTCCAAGAGGCCCAATTCGACGTCGAGTTCGGGCGCGTGCCGCTTTCGAAGATGGTTGAAAAGGAGATCGCCTGATGCGCCAAAAAGGAACCATCGGCTGGCTCAAGCACGACATCACCCACCGCGGCGTGACCGCCTGGGCGCTGTCGGCGGCGCTATTCGCCTTCTACGTCATCCTCTACTGGACCGACTGGCTCGACCCGGTCGCCCAGGCGCTGCACCTGGGCAGCAAGTGGACGCTGTACGGGCTGCTCTACACCATCGCGATCACCGCCGGCGGCATCTACGTGATGCGCAAATACCGGCACAACAAATACCAGATCGTGCGCACCACGGTGATCATCTTCGTGCAGGCCACCCTGGCCTTCTCGGTGCCCCTCATCCTCAAATTCTTCAACCAGCCCGAGGTCTACTTAAGCTACCTCTGGCCGCTCAAAATCGAGTACTTCTACCCGTCGACCATCGCCAGTTGGCCGTTGCCGTTCATCATCTGGAGCATCGCAGGCTCGCTGCTGATGGTCCCGCTCCTGGCCACCTTCTTCGGCAAGCGCTGGTATTGCTCGTGGGTGTGCGGCTGCGGCGGGCTGGCCAACACCGCCGGCGACCCGTTCCGCCAACTGTCGAATAAGTCGAGCGCGGCGTGGAAATTCGAGCAGTACTCCATCCACATCACTATGCTCTTGTCGTTCGTGGTCACCGCCGCGGTGGTCGCGAGCTTCTTCATCGGCGACAGCAGCCCGATGCTCCAAAGCGCCGCCGGCGAGATGCAGTCGGCCTACGGCTTCGTGGTGGTGGCCATCCTGTCGGGCATCGTGGGCGTGGGCGTCTACCCCATCGGCGGCACCCGCGTGTGGTGTCGCTACTTCTGCCCGATGGCCGCCGTGTTGGGCCTGGTGCAAAAGAAGGGCAAGTACCGCATCACCGTCAAAGACAACATGTGCATCTCGTGCGGGCTGTGCTCCAAATACTGCGAGATGGGCATCGACGTGCGCGCCTACGCCCAGCGCAACGAAGACTTCACCCGCGCCTCGTGTGTGGGCTGCGGGCTGTGCGAAGAGGTGTGCCCCCGCGGCGTGCTCCACCTAGAAAACTCCGACAAGCCCCGAAGCGGCCCCCAGCCGCTGACCATCGACGCGCTGGTCGACGAGAGCTGGAAAGACCGGCACGTGTCGCCCCACGCCGAGGAGAAGCAAGAGTCGGTGATTTCGGTGAACTGGAACTAAGTGCATCTTAGCCTTTCCTTCCCCCGGACTCCCTCCGCTAGCGCTACGGTCGCCCGGGGCTACCGAGGCCTCGCGGACGGCGCTCGGCGCGGCTCCCGATGGTCGCCTTGGTGGGCATCCGCGGGTGCCGCCCTAATCGGAGCGAGGGCATCTTGCCGTCGTGCTAAGCGAGCTTAGCGAGCGCGCGCCGCGCCGTTTGCGGCGCCTCGGTAGCCCGGGGCGACCGAAGGGAGTCCCGGGAGCCTCAACAACCAATCACCCCTTGTGGGCAAGCCCGGCTCTTTTCTGCTGCGCCCTCTCCTGCTACATTCGCCCCTACGTCAACCAAAACTCGTTGGAGGAGGTTCTTCGGCCTCTCCGGGGTAATGATGGGCCCGCGTGGCCATTGTGGAGTCGAGGACGGAGTTCACCCTCCAACCCGAACGCAGGAGCAATGTCTATGTCTACTCGCCAGTCTGACCGTGATCTGATCAACGCCGCCCAAGAAGCCCAGCAGAACCTCGAGCGCGTCCCCCTCGACGGCCACGCCCAGGACCTGATGGTCATCGCCCTCGCCCTGTTCGCTCAGGTCGAGGCCGACATGACCGAGGTCGTCGAGAAGGTCGACGCCGAGTCGGTCGAGGCCTCCGAGAGCCACGTGGCGCTCACCGAGGCCGAAAGCGCCGCCGACGCCGGCTACGGCGACGTCTACGACACCCTCGTGCTCACCCACCGCCACCGCCGCCTGGGCCGCCGCGACCGCAGCGCCACCCACATGCAGGCCCTCGAGCGCTACCTCGACGGCAACAGCGCCTCCGACTTCAAGGGGCGCGCCCGCGCCGACAAGGTCACGATCATGAAGAAGGCGCTCGACTACGTCGACGAGTACACCAACGACGGGCTGGTGCCCGCCGAGGTCATCGACGACGCCGTCCAGGCCCACCAGGCCTTCCGCGACGCCTACGACACCTGGCGCGCCGAGGGCGCCGACGTCACCGACGCGCGCAATATCGCCGACACCGTGCGCCCCGCGGCGCGCGCCAAGTACACCTCGGCCCGCGAGGTCGCTCAGGCGGCGTTGCGGTTGAGTGGGACCGAGCGGCCGATTTCGGACTATTGCCCGTCGTTGAGTGAGATCAAAGGAGGCAGTCCTGCGCCCACGGATACCGACGCGGACCCGGCTCCCGCCGACGACGTCGACGAGCCCGTCGAAGCTTGAGCGACCGACCTCGTCTTCTCGGCTGCGGAGAAGCGCTGGTCAGACCGTCTACTTCGTCTTCTCTGCTGCGGAGAAGCGCTGGTCAGACCGCCTACTTCGTCTTCTCCGCTGCCGAGAAGTGCTCCCAGGACCGCCTACTTCGTCTTCTCTGCTGCGGAGAAGTGCTTCTAGGACCGCCTACTTCGTCTTCTCCGCTGCCGAGAAGTGCTTCTAGGACCGCCTACTTCGTCTTCTCCGCTGCCGAGAAGTGCTCCCAGGCCTGCCAACTTCGTCTTCTCCGCTGCGGAGTGAACGAAGTAGGCCATCCGTCGAGCACCACTCTTCTACACCAAAGCGCCGGTCGGGCATCCGACCGGCGCTTCTTTGGTTACGAGGGCAAGATGCCCCCGCACCGATTGAGGGAACGTCGATCACCCCACATGCGCCAAAGCCGCCTCATAATCCGGCTCCTCGCCGATCTCGGCGACCTGCTCGGTGTGCACGACCTTGCCGTCGGCGTCGAGGACGACGACCGCGCGCGACAAGAGTCCGGCGAAGGCGCCGTCGGCGATCTCGACGCCCCAGGCGGTGCCGAAGTCGCTGCGGAACGTCGACATGCCCGCCACGCCCTCGATGCCCTCGGCGCCGCAGAAGCGCTTGTGGGCGAACGGCAGGTCGGCCGACACGCACAGCACCTCGACGCCGTCGAGGTCGGCGGCGCGCTCGTTGAACTCGCGCACCGACGCCTGGCACACGCCGGTGTCGATGCTCGGGAAGATGTTGAGCACGATGAAGTCGGCGTCGACGTCCTCGAAGCTCACGTCCTGCAGGTCCGTATTCGTCAGCGTGAACGCCGGCGCGGCTTCGCCGACCGCCGGAAGCTCGCCCACGGTTTGAATCTCTTCGCCGCCCAGTGTGATCGTGGCCATATCCATTCTCCTGATTCAATCGTTGTTAAAGTGACAAATTCGCCCGTCCTGTGTGCCAGAGGAGGGACGTTCAATCAACTGTGGCCTTGCAGGTTCGTCACCTCAACCCCTCCCCCCTTCGGGGACCTCCCCTAAACGGCAAACAGCGCCGTTTGGGGAGGAAATGGCTGCTCCAATAACCACATGTGGCTATTCGGCCGACCATTCGCCCCCCAAAGCCGCAGGCGTGGGGGGCAGGCGCGCCGTCCAGCGCCGGGGGGTTGAGGTCGCGGTTCGGCAAGGCCTTCCGAAGGCATCCCCCGCCGAGCGTTGACTTCCCGCAACGTTGTGGTCTACACCCTGAGTCGTTTGCAGAAATAACGGACCAGAGGACCTATCATGCGCAAATATTTCGTGTTTTTGGCAGCCGCTTCGCTCCTGGCAGCGTGCGGCGGTGAGTCGACTGAAGACAAAGAGTTGGTGATCGACACCGACGCGGGCACCGACACGAGCGTCGAGCACGAGGGGCCGACCTTCCCCGAGGTGTGGGGCGCGCCGGTGCTCGAGGACGAGAACCCGGCCACCGACATCGTCGAGGTGACGCTTCGGGCCGAGGAGAAGACGGTCACTCTGGCCGACGGCCTCGACGTCGACATGTATACGTACAACGGCAGCTTCCCCGGCCCGATCCTGCAGGCCCAGGTGGGCCAGACGGTGATCGTGCACTTCGAGAACGCGCTGCCCGAGGAGACCACCGTGCACTGGCACGGGCTGCGCATCCCCGACGAGATGGACGGCAACCCGCGCATCCAGAACCCGGTCCAGCCCGGCGAGTCGTTCACCTACGAGTTCGTCGTCGAGGACGCGGCCTCCTACTGGTACCACCCGCACGTTCGCGAGAACGAGCAGATCGAAAAGGGCCTGTACGGCCTGTTCATCGTGCACGGCGAGGACGAGCCGGAGTTCGACCGCGAGCGCTTCCTGACCATCGACGACATCCTCATCGACCAGAACGGCGATCTGCCCCCGTTTTTGCAGTCGCACCCCGAGATCATGCACGGGCGCAGCGGCAACGCGCTGCTGAACAACGGCTCGCTCGACGTGGTCAGCTTCTCGGTCGACCAGAACGACGTGGAGCGCTGGAGGCTGGTCAACCCGGCGAACGCGCGCACCATGAAGCTCGAGCTCGAGGGCGCGAGCTGGCGCGTCATCGGCACCGACGGCGGCCTGCTGCCCGAGCCCTACGAGACCGACCGCATCGTGCTGCCCGTGGGCCAGCGCTTCGACGTCGAGGTCGTCTACGACCAGCCGGGCACCGTCACGCTCAACTCGATGGTCCTCGTGCGCAACGACGCCGGCGAGATCGTCGAAGAGGCCTTCCCCATCTACGAGGCCGAGGTCGCCGCGAGCGACGCCGAGCCGCGCACGGTCGAGCTCCCCGAGGTCACGCTGCCCACCGCCGAGCCCACCCGCTCGGAGACCATCGAGTTCGACGTCGGCCAGGATACGTTCGGAAACACGGTGTGGATGCTCAACGGCAAGGCGCACTCGAACGACCCGCTGTTCACCTTCGGCTACGGCGAAGTCGTGCGCATCAAGCTGCGCAACAACGCCGGCCCCGAGCACCCCTTCCACCTGCACGGCAACTTCTTCACCGTCGTCAACGACGGCCGCGCCTGGACGAACCAACCCGGCCTCAAAGACACGGTGCTGGTGCCGGGCATGGACGAGGTCGAGATCATCGCCTACTTCGACAACCCCGGCCAATGGATGGCCCACTGCCACATCCTCGAGCACGCCAAGCTGGGGATGATGTCGGAGATCATCGTCGAAGATCCTGCTGAGTGACGGCAAGGTTCACCACGGGGAGCACTGGGGCACGGGGAAGGGCATTTTTGTTCTTCTCCGTGCCCTTTTGTGCTCTGTGGGAGATTCGAGGACGGCAAGGTTCACCACGGGGAGCACTGGGGCACGGGGAACGGCATTTAAAGCATTCTTTTGCCTTTCTCCGTGTCCCTGTGTCCCCCGTGGTGAATCTCACCTTTTACCAATCAACCCGCGTCGAGATACCCGTAGCGGTGAAGCCGACCGAGGTCGTGGCGCCGGCGTCGGTTTCGAAGTCGACAAACTGGAGGGTCAGACCCGTGGCGAGGAAGACCGCTCCGCTCGAGTAGAAGATGACCGAGCGGGTGTAGGCGGCGTCGGCGTCGGCTTCGAGTTGGCGGGCGCGGGTGAGGTTGCCGGCGTTTTGGGCGGCGGCGATGTCGTCGGCGCGGCCGACGGACATGGCGTCGTTGACGAGGCCGGCGCCCAACAGTGCGCCGCCCAGGCCGATGCCGCCCCAGCTCGCCCACGTCTGCCACTCGGGGCGCGCGGGCTCGACGTCGGCGGGGGCTTCGACGGTCTTGTCTTTCTGACGCTTTACGGTGATGGGGCTCAACGAGACGCTGACCTTCGTGGTCTGGTCGGGCTCGATCTCGGCGGTCTCGGAGGTCGCCTTGAAGCCGCCGGCGCTCACCTCGAGCTTGTGCGAGCCGACCTTCAGGTCGGTGCGCACCGGGCATGCCATCGCCTCGCCGCCGTCGATGCTCACCTGGGCGTGCTCGGGCGAGCACGACACGGCCAGCGTGCCGGTGTCGACGCAGGTGTCGAGGCCCTCGATGCCGGCGCTGGCCTTATCGAGGATCTCTTCGTCGACCTTCTTGCGGCCGAGTAGCGCGCTGTACTCCTTGCGCGCCTTCGCGCAGCGGCCCCACTTGCCGTAGGCGCCGGCGATGCTCAGCGAGATCTTGGGGTGGTCGATGATGCGCCGGGCGCGCTTGAGCTCGATGATGGCGTCCTCGTACTGCTTCTTTTCGAGCAGACGGCCGCCCTTGTCGAGGTGCGCCTGGAAGCGCTCGAGCTCCTCTTTGGAGACATCCTGGGCGAACGCGCTCGACGCGCCGGCGCCGAGCAACACTCCGGCGAGCACGACCGTGCACAGGCGCCGGGTCAATGCAGACATATTCATCTCAGACCTTCTCACTCAACGGCTCATTCACCGGCTCATTCACCGGGCAGGTATTGGTCGACCATCTTGTCGATGTCGGTGCCCTTGTCGTCTTCTTTGGGGGCTTCTTTGGGTTCAACTTGTTCGGGCTTGCGGACTTGTCGCTTCGCAGACTCGTCCGGCGTGGCCTCGAGCGCGACCGTCACAGTCGACTCGCTGTCGGCGCTCAGCTCGACCTCGCCGGCCTGGTAGCCGTCGAGCTCGAGGCGGAGCGTCTTGGGAAGCTCGTCGGGCGCGAACTCCACGGTCACGCCGGTCTTGCCGAGCACCTTGTTGTCCGCCCAGACCATCGCGCCCGAGGGCTCGCTCTGGAGGGTGAACTCGAGGGGCTCGGCCTGCTCTTCGACCTGCGGCGAAACGGCTGCGGGCTCGGGCGGGTCGGGCTGTTCGGGGGCCGACTGGGGCGTCTCGGGTTCGGCGACCGCCTGCGGCTCGTCGACCGGCTCGCCCGTCGAGGTCTCGGATGATTGATTCGACATCCAGACGTACCCGCCCGCGCCGATGACGAGCGCGGTCAGCAAAAAGAGCGTCACTTGCTTACCCACGCCCACGGTGGCGCCGTCGGCGTCCTTCGGCGCGGGCTTGGGCGCCTTCGACGGGTTGGGGATCTGGACGCCCGTCTTCACCCGACCGAGGACCTCCGGCTTGTCAGCCAGTGTGGGGGACGTCTCGTCGGGGGCGTACTCTTCGGCCTGCGGCGCCTCGCGCAGCATCTCGAGGTCGCTCTCGCCGACCTCCTGGCCCAGCTTCTCGAGCATGCTCGGGGTAGTGTCGGGCGCGGGCGCGGGCACTTCGCCGGGCGACAGCTTCAGGCCGGCCGGCGTGGCCTGGCGGGCGGCCTCGAGCGCCTCGTACATCTCGTCGGCGTTCTGGTAGCGGTCGGCCGGGTGTTTGCGCGTCGCCTTGCGAATCACCTCGCCCAGCGGGGTCTCGGCGATCTTCTGGGGGATGCGCACCGGCTTTTTGAGCTGCTGGAGCAGGGTCTGCGGCGCCCCGTTGCCCTGGAAGACGCGCTGGCCGGTGAGCATCTCGAGGAGCACGAGCCCGGCGGCGTACACGTCGACGACCTGCGGGTTGCTGTGCTCCGCCTGCAGCAGGGTCTCGGGGGCGATATACGACGGCGTGCCCGAGATCATGCCGGTGGCGGTGATGTCCGACTCCTGGGAGTTGGCCAGCTTGGCGATGCCGAAGTCGAGCAGCTTGACGTGGTAGTCGCCGCGGCGGTTCTTCATGACGAAGACGTTGCCCGGCTTGAAGTCGCGGTGGATGACGTCCTGGCTGTGGGCCTCGGCGAGGCCGTCGAGCATCTGCAGGCCGATGTCGATGGCGACGCCCGCTTCGAGGGGCGCCTCGCGGGCGATGAGGTCTTTGAGCTCCTCGCCGTCGAGCATCTCCATGACCAGGTAGAGCACGCCCTCGTCGGTCTCGCCGACGTCGTAGACGCGCACGATATGGGGGTGGTCGAAGCGGGTGGCCACGTCGACCTCACGCATGAAGCGCGCGGCGAAGTCCTCCTTGGCGGCGATATGCGGGTGCAGCAGCTTGACGGCCACGTCGCGGCCGGTGCGGATCTGCTCGGCGCGCATGATCACGCCCATGCCCCCGCTGGCAAAGGTGTTGCCGAGCTTGTAGCGCTCCTCGATGACCTCGCCTGGGCGAGGCAGGTGCGCCACGTGCTGCTCTTTGGTCTCGGTCTCGTCGCTCATGCTTGGATACTGGCTAAGGATGCTGGCTAAGTGACTTCACTGGTAGGTAAAGCCGACCAAAAAGATGTCCCCGTTGTTGTCCGACGTCAGGCCGCCCTGCCCGAAGTCGATCCCGTTGCGATGCACGCCCGCCATGACGGGGACGCCATCGGAGGTGAACAGCGCCGAGGAGACCTGGTTCGCGTCGTTGGTCCCGTAGAAGTCGCTCCACTCGAGCGCGCCCGACTCGTCGAAGACGGCGGCGAAGATATTGGTGTCGTAGGTCGCCTGGCTCGTCACGCTCTGGCCGCCGAACTCGACCGTGCGGGTGAAGTCACCGGCGACGAACACGTTGCCCCACGCATCGACCGCGGTCGCCACGGCCATGATCTGGCCGTTGACCTTGCGGCCGATGACTTCGCTCAATCGGTGGGCTCCGGCTGAATCGTAGCCGACCAACACGAGGGCCTGATCGCCGCTGCTACCGACGAGTCCACCGCCAAAATCGACCGTGTCGAGGATCTGGCCGGCGAAGAACACCCGGCCGAGCGGGTCGACGGCGATGGCCGTGTCGTTCGCCGGCATCTGGAGGCTATGGCCGAACGATTTGCTCCAAGTGTGATTGCCGCTGGCGTCGAGTTGCACCAACACCGCGCCGCCCTGCGCCAGCGTACCACCGCCGAAGTCGACCGCGGAGTCGGTCATGCCGGCAAAGACCACCCCGCCCTGCGGGGTCGTGGCGAGGGTCCACACGGCATCCATATACTGGCCGCCGAAGCTCTTGCTCCAACGATGGTTGAACGCCGAATCGAAGCTCGCCACGAAGATGTCGCTCATCCCGCCGAGGGCGCTGCTCGTCAGGGTCGAGCCGCCCAGGTTGATCGAGCCCTCGAAGTTTCCGGCCAAAAAGACATTGCCCGAAGCGTCGATCTCGAGTTCGACCACGGTCACCGGATCTCCCGATGAGTAGGTGATCGTGTGGTGACTCACATAGTTTCCGCCGGCATCGAAGACGGCCAACACGGCTGCGCCGTTCGAGCCGGTGGTGACCTGCACCCCATCGAGCAGGAAGTCGCCGAACGCCGAGCCGACGACGACCGTCCTGTCGGCCGGATCCACGGCCAGCGCATGGATATTGAAGTTATGTTGCTCGGCGAGGGTCTTGCTCCAGCGATAGTTGCCGGCGGCATCGAAGCTGGCCAGCCACGTTCCGTAGTCTGGCTGGCTACCGCCGAACTCCAATTGGTCGGTGGTCTGCCCGCCGATGACCACGTTTCCGGAGGAGTCGGCGGCCATGGCCATGACGCTGTCATGTTGATACGAGGCAAAGCTCTTGCTCCACTGCGTCGCCGGGCAGCGTGACGCGCAGTTTTGCCAATGGCCCATCGGGTTGAGGATGGCCGTGGCGGTGCAGGACACCTGGGTTTGGCAGAAGTTCAGGCACGAGAGCTGTTCGTCCCCGGCGCAAATCTCGGCGCCGTCGTCGCACCCTCCGCAGAAGGACCCGCCGCAGGTGCTCGTCTGACAGGCATCGTTGAAGAAGCTGGCGTCGCAGCCGGCCCCGAAGCCGTCGGCGCTGAAGCTCACCTCGACATCGTTCGACGACCCGTCGGCCAGCTCGACCGAGCTCGTATGACTCCCCGCACGCGACGGCGAGCAGTAGGCGAGCATATACGTCGCGCCGATGCGCGCGATGATGGCGTCGGCCACGGCCTCCAGGTTTGTGCTCAGCGACGGGACGTCGGTGTCGGTGACCCAGCGGTCGTCCCCGAGCAAGGTAGCCAGCTTGGTGCGGTCCTGGGCTGCGCCCTGCAGCGCGACGCCCATCGTCTGCACCGTGGGCGTGTCGGGGCTCTGCGCATCGTAGGCGCGTGCGTCGTCGACCTCGGCGGTCACGGTCGCCGCGTCGGCGTAGCCGGCGGTGTCCTGCCCGGCGCTCAAGACGACCAGGTACCCCGAGGTCGCCATGCCCTGCTCGCTCACGTCCATCGCCTGCTTTTGATGACTCTGGAGGTTGCCGATGGCGGTGCTGACCGCGCCGTTGAGGTTGGTCGCGCCGGTGTCGAGGCCCGTCAGGGCGAAGGCATCGCCCAAGAAGGCCTTGATTCGCACGCTGTCGCGCAGGGGGAGTTGCTTGGTAGAGATAAGCCCATTGGAGCCGTCGAAGAGTTCGACGCCCACCCAGACGTTGGTCACCCCGGTCTGGGCCACCAGCTTGTCGATGAACGCTTCGGCGGCGGCTTGGAGCTCGGCTTTGTGGCTCTGGGCTTGGCCGGACAGGTCGATCAGCAGCGTCACGTAGACGCGATGCGCCCGGTCCTGCAACATGCTGCTGGCGGGCTGGACGACCAGGTTGCTGCCGTCCTCGGCGATGACGAACGAGGTCTCGTCGAGGTCGGCGACCGGCGCGTTCGTGTAGCAGTCCTCGGCGGCGAAGAGCGTGGTCACGGTCGCAGGCTCGGCGCCCGCGCCCCACAGCGGGGACAGACGTGTGCACGGCGCGGGCTCGACGTCGGCTGCGTCGGCGTCTGCTGCGTCGGTCGCGTCGGTCGTATCGGCGGCGTCAGTCGCGTCGCTCACATCGGCGGCATCGGCCACGTCGGAGACGTCGCTCGCGTCGAGCTCATCGGCGTCCGAAGCGTCGGGGCCGACATCGGCCTCGGAGGTGTCCGACCCGGCGTCGAGCGCGGCGGCCGTGCGGTCGACGCAGACGCCTCCGCCGCGCACCAGAAGCCCACCACTCTGCACGCAGGTCTGTCCCCCCTCGCAGTCGTCATCGGAGCTGCAATTCGACGCATCGGAGAGCGTACAGCCGGAGACGAGGCTCGCCGCGGCCACCACCACGAGGATCAAAAGATGGACTCGCGCCCACAACATCTTGCACACACACATCGTTCTTGTCCTTAGGAGAGAGCTTCGGCCGCGCCAGGGAGGAGCAGCCGATCTCAGCCATCAGAGAATGCGCACAAGATACAGAACGGGAGTCCTATGTACCAGTGAATTATGGGAGTTTATTGCTTGGCGCCGAGGCGTG